>JAEWJX010000105.1 GCA_023386365.1 Actinomycetes bacterium
GGGCTGGACGATCGTCCGGCCCCTCGCTTCTTTAACCCGTGCGGCGCCTCAGCCGGCGACCGGAACCTGGCGGGGGATCTCCAGCCACAGCTCCACCTCGTCGTCCGGCTCACCACCGAGCAACGTCACCGCCTCATCGTCGACGGTGCGCAGCCCCACCACCGTGACCGCGACATCCGACCCCTCCGGCACGGTGCGCGCGATCACCCGGTCGGCGGTCGTGTCGCGCAGCGCCAGCGCCAGACGGCCGAGCACCCGATCCAGGTCGGCGGGCGACAGCTCGTCGATGCCGCCCTCGTCGAGCAGCGTCACGATCGTGCCGCGGCGCCGCGCGAGCATCACCTGCTCACGGACGGCGTCGTTCAGCAACCGACGGCCACGGATCTCATCACGGATCGCCGCCTCCAAGTGCAGGCACTCGGCGCGCTGCGACACCGTCAGCTCGCCCCGCGACGACCGGATGGTGCGCAGCATCGGCAGCGCCATGATGCTCGTCTGGCCGAGCCGGAACTGGCGCTCGTTGAGGTGCGCCTCCTGCGCCGCCTGCCACTCCGTCGCCTCCCGCTCGGCGTGCGCGAACCGATCCGAGTCGCGCGACGCCTTCGCGAGGGTGTTCGTGAGGATGTGCGCGACACCCACCCATGACGCCGACCCGATCACGCCGATCGTGCCCAGCGCACCCGGGCCCGCCCAGAACAGCGTCTGCACGACCAGGAAGATGATGCCGGCCCACGCGAACCCGGGACGCAACCGCACCGCCGTGATCGTCATGAGCGTGCCCACCGCCGCGACATACCAGGTGGCGTACCCGTTGCCGCCCTCGCGGTTCGGGTCGAGCACCGTCGTGATCAGCGGCGGCAGCGCCACCGCGACACCGAGCGAGAACGACGCCATCCAGATCGGCATCCGCGTCTCCCGGCCCGGCCAGAGCGCCGTCGCCGTCACGACCGCGTAGAGCACCATCGCCACGAGCACCGGAACACGTTCGTTCGCGTACGGGAAGGTGAGCGAGTACCCCGCCAGCAGCAGGTGGTAGCCGGAGAACAGACCCGCCAGCGCGACGATGAGCGCGCGAGGGACGCCGATCTTCATGCGTCACCCCCCTGCGCCGAGGCGGCCGCCGGTCCGGAGGGAGCCGGCCAGCGCAACGTCACGACCGTGCCCGAACCCGGCGCGGTGTCGACCTGGGCGACACCACCCACACTGGCGACCCGCTCCAGGATTGACACCCGCACGCCGAGACGCTCGTTCGGAACCTGCGAGGCGTCGAACCCGCTGCCCCGGTCGCCCACCTCGACGACGACGCCCGACCCGTCCGAACGCACCGACGCCCAGCGGGTCGTGCCCTCCCCGGCGTGCTGCAAGCTGTTCACCATCGCCTGCACCGCGGCCGAATACACCGCCTCCGCCACGGCGACCGGCACCAGCGTCTCCCCCGCCCGGGCGGTGTCGACCGGAACCGGCTCCGACAACGCCGACGCCGCATCCGTGATGCGTGTGCCGAGCACGGCGACCGCCACATCCGCATCGCCCGGCGGGGTCACCGACACCGCATCACGCAGATAGCCGATCGCGTTGCCCGCCATCCGGGCCGCGAGCTCCTTCGCCTCCGGGGTGTCGGCCCGCGCCGCCGACAGGAACGTCGTGAGCACGCTGTCGTGGACGATCGCATCCACCTGCACCCGCTCCGCCTCGGTGGCGTGCTGACGCACCGCATGGCCGTAGCGTTCGAGCGCGGTCGCCTGCGCGCGGTCGACCGAGGAGGCGGCGCTGCGGAGGATGGCCGTGATGATCGTGATCGCGCCGCCGAGGATGATCGCGTACACCGAGTCGAGCGCCGCCTGGGCGGTCGTCACCCCGCCGCCCGCCGGGGTCACCCGGATCACGGCGTAGATGGTGGGCGCGAGGATCAGGTAGGCGGTCGCCACCCGCAGCGGGAACCCGACCGTGGCCATCGCCGTCGCAATCGTCAGCTGGTAGTACAGCCAGTAGCTGTCCTGGGTGGCCGCAGCCGGATCGACCACCGCGAACGGCCAGCTGATGAGCGCCACCAGGTAGACGACCGCGAAGGTGATGTGCGCACCGCGCACCTGCTGCCTCAGCGCCGACGCGAGCACGGTGAGCGCGAGCGACACCACCAGGGCGAACACCATCACGCCCGACCACAGCGGCTCCGAGTTGGGCAGCTGGGAGATCATCGCCGGGATCGACTGCAACATGAACGCGATGCCGAAGCCGGCCGCCGTGCGGGCGATGGCCGTGTCGACCCGCACGAGACTCAGAGGGTTGCGGACCGGACGCCCGCGGGGCACGGGCGCGAGACGCGCCCGCCCGAACTCAGCCATCGCTGTCGGGATCGAGTCCCGGCAGGATGCCGTCTTCGACCGCCCGGCGGAGCAGGTCGACCTTAGTCGGGGCGGGGCGGCCCACCTCGACATACTTGGCTCGGATGCGGTCCAGGTACTCGCGGGCGGTGGAGTACCCGATGCCGAGCTGCTCGGCGGCCAGCTTCAACGGCAGCCCCGACGCGTAGAGGTGGAGGATCTCGCGCTCACGGCGACCCAGCTCCGCCTTCGCGAAGTCGCGGTCGGCGTCGATCGCGCTCGCCCACTCGAGGTTGTTGAGCACCTCGCCGCGCGCGACGGTCGCCGCCGCCGTCACGACGGTGCGCATGGAAGCCGACTTCGGGATCACCCCGGCGGCGCCGGCGGCGAGCGCCTCACGCACCAGGTCGACCCGGTCGGCGATCGAATGCACCAGCACGGGCGCCCCGATCGCCTGCACGCTCTTCACATTGCGGGTGACGCTGGACCCGTCGCCCAGCGACAGGTCGAGCACGACCACATCGACTTCACGCCCGTCGAGACCGGCGATCAGCTCATCCACGTTCGACGCGGCGAGCATGAACTCGTGACCCGCCTCGACGAAGGCGGCCTGCAATCCGACACGCACCGACTCGTGGTCGTCGACGACCGCCACGCGGGCGGGCCGCGTCGTGGCGGAGGTTTCGGGGCGATCGTCCACCATGCTCATTCAGACTCCCCATCATCGGCGGGCATTCGCCGTGGCTCATGGTACCCCGGGCGCGGCTCCGCGCCCCCGAGTTCGTGATGCGTCGTCACACGCGCACGAAGGCGCCGACCGCCTCCACATGGTGCGTGCTCGGAAAGAGATCGAACCCGCGGAGGCCGGTGAGCTCGTACCCGAAGCCCGCAAGCAGCCCCGCGTCGCGGGCGAACGCCACCGGATCGCAGGCGACGTACACGATCTGGGCAGGCTTCAGCGCGGTGAGCGCCTCCAGCACCTCGCGTCCCGCGCCCGACCGCGGAGGGTCGAGCACGACGGTCGCCGCCTCCAGGCGGGCCTTCTCGAGGGCGGACGCGTCGGCGAGCTCCCGCACCCACCGCTCCACGCGGGCGGTGACCGCCTGCGCCCCCAACCAGTCGGACAGGTTCTCGTAGGCGTGCTCCGTGGCGCGCTCATCGGACTCGACGGACGTGATGCGGGTGCCCAGACCGAAGCGGTCGCCGACCGCGGCGGCCAACAGACCGACACCGCCGTAGAGGTCGAGGTTCGCGGCCTTCGGATCGAACCGGGTCTCGTCGATCGCCTCCTGCACGGCGCGGGTGAGCGTGAGCGGCGCGGCGGCGTGCACCTGCCAGAACCCGCCGTCGTCGACGAGGAACTCACGGTCCCCCACCCGTTCACGGATCGCCGACCGCGCCTGCGTGCCGACGATGAGACGCGCCCCGCCGACGCTGGGCGCGAGCACCTCGATGTCCGAGCCCGCCAACTCCGGCATCCGGTCGCGGATCGGGGCCGCCTCGCGCAGCTCGGAGGTGCCGAGCGGCAGATCCGACACCTTGATGACCTTGTGCGACCGCGCGGCATACGGGCCGACCGTGCCGTCCTCGGCGACGTGCAGCCGCTCGCGGGTGCGCCATCCGCCTCCGTCGGCGGGGCCCTCGACGGCCTCCACCACGACATCGCGCTCGATACGCGCCATCCGCTTCAGCGCGTCGGAGAGAACGTGCGCCTTCAGCTCGCGCTGGTGCGCGGGCGTGATGTGCCCGAAGTCGGCGCCACCGGGCCGGATGCCGGGGTCGCGCGACACGTCCGCCTCCGGCCAGAGGTGCGGGCGGCGGTGCGGGCTCGGCTCGAGCACCTCGACCGTGTCGGCCCACCAGAAGCTCTTCTTGCGGTCGTCGCTGATGCGCGCACGCACCCGCTCGCCCGGAATCGCCTCCGCGACGAAGATCACCCGGCCGTCGAGACGGGCCACCCCGAAACCGCCGTGGGCGATGTTGGTAGCCTCGACCTCGACCTCACGGCCCCGCATGTCACCCATCCCACCGAGCATAGGCGGGAGGGCCGGGCCGTGCGTCGGGAAGGACCCCGCGTGCGCCTCTACCTCGCCTCGACCTCACCCGCCCGCCTCGCGACCCTGCGCGCCGTCGGCATCGAGCCGATCCCGGTGCCGTCGCACGTCGACGAAGATGCAGTCGCCGCCGCCGCAGGCCCCCTCGACCCCGACGACTTCGTGACGCTGCTGGCGCGCGCGAAGGCGGAGGCCGTCGCCGAACGGCTCGCCGACGCCGGCGACGTCGACGGGCTCGTGCTCGGGGGCGATTCGGCGTTCGTCGTCGACGGGCGCATCTTCGGCAAACCGCACCTGCCGGAGGTGGCCCGCGAACGTTGGCACTCCCAGCGCGGCCGTTCGGGCGTGCTGCACTCCGGGCACTGGCTCATCGACGCCCGCGGCGGCCAGGTGGGCCGCGCGGTCGGCGGCGCCACGTCCGCGACGGTGCATTTCGCATCCGACATCACGGATGCCGAGATCGACGACTACATCGCCACCGGCGAACCGCTGGAGGTGGCCGGAGCGTTCACCATCGACAGCAAGGGCGCCGCCTTCATCGACCGCATCGAAGGCGACCCGCACACCGTCGTCGGGCTGAGCGTGCCGTTCGTGCGCACCCTGGTGCGGCAACTGGGCGCGGAGTGGCCGTCGCTCTGGAACCTCCCCGCCTGACCCCCGGGTTGTCGACCAGCCGCAATACGAGGCGGCGTGTTTGTGGACCGTCGACAACGGCCTCGACCGCGCGTCGTCCTAGGCTGGGGTCACTATGGCTCGCATCACGAAGGTCCTGATCGCCAATCGTGGAGAGATCGCGGTGCGTGTCATCCGCGCCGCCCGCGACGCGGGCATCTCATCCGTCGCCGTCTACGCCGACCAGGACCGCGGCGCACGCCACGTGGTCCTCGCCGACGAGGCGTACGCGCTCGACGGCACGACCAGCGCCGAGACCTACCTCGTCGTCGAGAAGATCCTCTCGATCGCGCGCCGCTCCGGCGCCGACGCCGTGCACCCCGGCTACGGCTTCCTCGCCGAGAACGCCGACTTCGCCCGCGCCGTGATCGGCGCCGGCCTCACCTGGATCGGCCCCGGCCCCGAAGCCATCGAACGTCTCGGCGACAAGGTGTCGGCGCGCCACGTGGCCGAGAAGGTGGGCGCCCCGCTCGCCCCCGGCACCCTGAACCCGGTCGCGGATGCCGCAGAGGTGCTCGCGTTCGTCGACCAGGTGGGCCTCCCGGTCGCCATCAAGGCCGCCTTCGGCGGAGGCGGACGCGGACTCAAGGTCGCACGCACCCGCGAGGAGGTGCCCGAGCTCTTCGAGTCGGCCACCCGCGAGGCGGTCGCCGCGTTCGGACGCGGTGAGTGCTTCGTCGAGAAGTACCTCGACAAGCCGCGCCACGTCGAGACCCAGTGCCTCGCCGACGCCGAAGGCAATGTGGTCGTCGTCTCGACCCGCGACTGCTCGCTGCAGCGCCGCCACCAGAAGCTCGTCGAGGAGGCGCCGGCGCCGTTCCTCACCGACGAGCAGCGCGAGCTCCTCTACAGCTCGTCGAAGGCGATCCTCAAGGAGGTCGGCTACCTCGGAGCCGGCACCTGCGAGTTCCTGATCGGCCTCGACGGCACCGTCTCGTTCCTCGAGGTCAACACCCGCCTGCAGGTGGAGCACCCCGTGTCGGAGGAGGTCACCGGCATCGACCTCGTGCGCGAGCAGTTCCGCATCGCCGAGGGCGGCATCCTCGACTACCCGGACCCCGAGACCCACGGCCACTCGATCGAGTTCCGCATCAACGGCGAAGACCCGGGCCGCAACTTCCTCCCGACGCCGGGACCCGTGCAGGCGATCCGCTTCCCCGGCGGCCCCGGCGTGCGCATCGACTCCGGCGTCACCACGGGCGACGTCATCTCGGGGTCGTTCGACTCGCTGCTCGCGAAGCTCATCGTGACCGGCTCCTCCCGCGAGGACGCCCTGGAGCGCGCCCGCCGCGCCCTCGACGAGTTCGAGGTCGCCGGCCTCCCGACCGTCATCCCGTTCCACCGCGCCATCGTCCGCGACCCCGCCTTCACCGCGCCCGACGGCAACTTCGGTGTCTTCACCCGCTGGATCGAGACCGAGTTCACGGGCGAGCTGGAGCCGTGGGGCGGCGTGCTCGCCGAGCCCACGCCCGCCGAGAAGCGCCACTCCGTGGTGGTCGAGGTCGAAGGCAAGCGCGTCGCCGTCTCGCTGCCGACCACGCTGCTGCCGTCGGCGACCGTCTCCGCTCCCCCGCCGCCGCGTCGCAAGGGCGGCGGCCGCTCCATCGCGACCGCGACCGGGGACGCGGTGAAGGCGCCCATGCAGGCCACCATCGTGAAGCTGGCCGTGGCCGCGGGCGACAAGGTCGTCAAGGGCGACCTCGTGGTGGTGCTCGAGGCGATGAAGATGGAGCAGCCGATCACCGCCCACAAGGACGGCACGGTCGGTGTGGTCGACGCCACGGTCGGCGCGACGGTCTCGTCGGGCCACCTCCTGCTGACCCTCGTCGACTGACCCGAGCGCTACCGAATCTGGCGACGGCTACCGGCTGCCGGGCGCGGTCGCCAGATCGGGTAGCGCTCGGATAAAGGTTGCTCTAGAGTAACGGTTACTCATGAGTGACCTTTCAGCAGCATCCGCCGACGCCGTCTTCGACGCGTTGGGAGACCCCATGCGCCGCCGCATCGCGGAGGTGCTGCGCTGCGGACCGCAGCCCGTCGGCCGCATCGCCGACGGACTCCCCATCGGTCGCCCCGCGGTGAGCAAGCACCTCGGCGTGCTCGAGAACGCCGGCATCGTCACCCACGAGAGCGTCGGCACCCGCAACCTGTACGCGCTTGCGCCAGGCGGCTACGCGGCCGCCCAGGTGTGGCTCACCGAGAACTGGGATGCGGCGCTCGCCGCGTACCGCGACGCCGTCGAGAAGGAGGAGCCATGACCTCGACGCTCCCACCCATCCGCCGCCACCTGGTCGTCGACGCGGCACCCGAACACGCCTACCGCGTGTTCACCGACGGGATCGGCACCTGGTGGCCGCTGGCCCGGTTCTCGGTCTACGAAACCGGCAACACCGTCGCGTTCGAGGGTGAGCAGATCGTCGAGCGGTCGGTCGATGGTGCGAGCAACACGTGGGGAGCGGTGCTCTCCGCCGACCCGCCGCACCGCATCCGCTTCACCTGGCACCCGGGGCACGACGACGACCGGGGCGAGGTGGAGGTGACCTTCACACCCGTCGGCGAACGGCAGACGCTGGTCACGCTCGTGCACAGCGGCTGGGAGGCGTACGCGGATGCGGCCCCCGCGGCCCGCGACGAGTACCGGGGCGGCTGGCCGGCCGTGCTGGGCGGCTTCGGCGCGGCAGCGAATGCGGGGCCCGCCGGCGACGAGACGATCTGGCTCGTGCTGGGCCACACCGCCGGGACCGCCGCCGGAGCTGAGGGCGTGTTCGCGCATCCGCTGTTCGCCGAGCACCGCGCGTTCCTCGAGGCCCTCGCCGAGGACGGCGCGCTGGTCGCCGCAGGTCCACTGCCCGACGAACCGGGCGCCGGCCAGACGGTGATCCGGATCGCCGCCCGCGACGCATCCGCATACCTTCAGCGCGCGGAGGCCGACCCGTCGGTCACCGGGGAGCTCCTGCAACTGCGGGTGCGCCCCTGGCGCGTCGTGCTGCCCTGACGCGTCAGCTGACGATGTGCATCGCGCGGGCGGCGTCGGTGACCGCCCCCGACAGCGACGGGTAAACCGAGAAGGCGCGCGCCAGCTGGTCGACGGTGAGCCGGTGCTCGACCGCGAGCGCGATCGGCAGCACCAGGTCGGACGCCTTCGGCGCCACCACGACACCACCGATCACCGTGCCGGATCCGGTGCGGGCGAACAGCTTCACGAAGCCGTCCTTGATGCCCTCCATCTTGGCGCGCGGGTTCGACGCGAGCGACAGCTTGTAGATCTCGCCCTGGGCGATGCCGTCCTCGATCTGCTTCTGCGACCATCCGACGGTCGCCACCTCGGGGTGCGTGAACACGTTCGAGGTCACGTTGCGCAGCTCCGTCGGAACGACCGCGTCGCCCATCGCGTGGTAGACCGCCGTGCGACCCTGCATCGCGGCGACCGACGCCAGCGGCAGGAAGTCGCTGCAGTCCCCCGCCGCGTAGACCATCGGCATCGACGTGCGCGCCACCCGGTTCACGCGGATGTGGCCCGACTCGGTGAGCTGCACGCCCGCCTCCTCGAGGCCGAGACCCGCGGTGTTCGGGATGGAGCCCAGCGCGAGCAGGCAGTGTGAGCCCTCGACGGTGCGGCCGTCGGCCAGCGTCACGACGACGCCGTCGCCCGAGCGCTCCACCGATTGCATGCGCGACTTCGACAGGATCGTCATGCCGCCGCGCACGAACACGTTCTGGATGACGGCTGCCGCATCCGCGTCTTCGCCGGGGAGCACCTGCTCGCGGCTCGAGACGAGCGTGACCTGCGCGCCGAGGGCCCGGTAGGCGGACGCGAACTCGGCCCCCGTGACCCCGGAACCCACGACGATCAGATGCTCGGGCACCTCGTCGAGGCTGTACAGCTGCGTCCAGGTGAGGATGCGCTTGCCGTCGGGCTTCGCGCTCGGCAGCACGCGCGGGCTGGAGCCCACGGCGACGACGAGCGTGTCGGCGACCACCTCGTCGAAGTCGACACGCTTCTTGCCCTTGCCGGTCGACACCACCAGCCGGTCGGGGCCGTCGAGGCGCCCGTCGCCGGCGACGATGCGCACCCCGGCCTTGATGAGCTGGGACTTCATGTCTTCGGACTGCTGCCGCGCCAGCAGCAGCAACCGCTGGTTGACGGCCGCGAGGTTCACGGTGACTTCCGGGCGCACGGCGCGGCCGTTCTCGCCGCGCGTGAAGAACTGCACACCCAGGTCGGCAGCCTGGCCCACATCCGTCGCCGCACCCGCTGTCGCGATGAGCGACTTCGACGGCACCACGTCGGTGAGCACCGCGGCACCACCCACGCCGGCACGTTCGACGAGCGTCACCTCGGCGCCGAGCTGCGCGCCGGTGAGGGCCGCCTCGTAGCCGCCTGGTCCCCCTCCGAGGACTGCGATTCGCTGGGTTCGCTCGAACTCGTAGGGCATGTCTCAATTGTCGCGCATCCGCGTAGGGGATTCGCACGCACAAGCTGCCGAAATAGAGTGTGGGGATGCAGACGCAGCACCCCCTCGATGCCGAGGACGCCGACCCGTTCGCCATCGCCCACATCGCCGCCACACAGCTGGCCGAAGCCACCGGCGTCGAGAAGCACGACATCGCCCTCACCCTGGGCTCCGGATGGGCGAAGGCCGCCGACCTGATCGGCGAGACCGTGGCCACCGTGCCCGCCACCGAGATCTACGGGTTCAGCGCCCCCGCCCTCACCGGGCACGTGGGCACCCTGCGCAGCGTGCTGCTCCCGAACGGCAAGCACGCGCTCGTGATCGGCGCGCGCACCCACTTCTACGAAGGCCACGGGGTGCGCCGCGTCGTGCACTCGGTGCGCACCGCGGCCGCCGCGGGCGCCACCACCATGATCCTCACCAACGGCGCCGGCGGCATCAAAGAGCACTGGACGCCCGGCACCCCGGTGCTGATCAGCGACCACATCAACCTCACCGCCGCCTCCCCGCTCGAGGGCGCCACGTTCATCGACCTCACCGACCTCTACTCGAGCCGCCTGCGCGAGGTGGCCCGCGGCATCCAGCCCGACCTCGACGAGGGCGTGTACTGCCAGTTCCGCGGCCCGCACTACGAGACCCCCGCCGAGGTGCAGATGGCGAAGGCCATCGGCGGCCACATCGTGGGGATGTCGACCGCCCTCGAGGCCATCGCCGCCCGCGAGGCCGGCATGGAGATCCTCGGGTTCTCGCTCATCACGAACCTCGCCGCCGGCATCTCGCCGGAGCCGCTCAGCCACGCCGAGGTGCTGCAGGCGGGTCGCGACGCCGAGCCGGTGATCAGCGAGCTGCTCGCGCGCGTCGTGGCGGCCATCTGATGGTCGACGCGGTCGACGCGGCGCGGGCCTGGGCGGCGCAGGACCCCGACGAGGTCACCCGGGCCCAGCTCGAGGCACTGCTCGCGCGCGTCGACGCGGGCGACCCGGATGCGCGTGCCGAGGTCGGCACCCGGTTCGCCGGGCGGCTCACGTTCGGCACGGCCGGCCTGCGCGGCGAACTCGGCGCGGGTCCCCTGCGCATGAACCGTGTTCTCGTGAGCCAGGCGGCCGCGGGACTCGCCGCCTTCCTGCTCGCCCGCAACCCGCAGCCGTCGATCGTCATCGGCTACGACGGGCGCCGCAACTCCGAGGTCTTCGCGCGCGACACCGCCGAGCTCATGCAGGGCGCCGGCGTGCGGGCTGTCCTGCTGCCACGGCTGCTGCCCACGCCGGTGCTCGCCTTCGCGGTGCGTCACCTCGACGTCAGCGCCGGAGTGATGGTCACCGCCAGCCACAACCCGGCCCCGGACAACGGCTACAAGGTGTACCTGGGCGGGCTCGACCACGGGTCGCAGATCGTGCCGCCGGCCGACGCCGACATCCAGGCCGAGATCGTGCGTGTCGCCGCCGGCTCGATCGCCGACCTGCCCCGCTCCGACGCGTACGAAATCGCCGGAGACGAAGTCGTCGACGAGTACGTGCGGCGCACCGCCGCGCTCGCCACCGATCCGCAGCCGCTGCGATTCGTCTACACCGCGATGCACGGCGTCGGATGGCAGACCGCGTCGCGCGTGTTCGCCGCCGCGGGCTTCCCCGACGCGATCTCCGTCGAACAGCAGCAGGAGCCCGACCCCGAGTTCCCCACCGTCGCCTTCCCCAACCCCGAAGAGCCGGGTGCGATGGATCTCGCATTCGCCGCAGCGGTCGCTGCCGACGCCGAGCTGGTCATCGCGAACGACCCGGACGCCGACCGCGTCGCCGTGGGCGTCCCGGATGGCCACGGCGGCTGGGAGCGCCTCTCCGGCAACGAGGTCGGCTGGTTGCTCGGCTGGCGCGTCGCCCGCCACGCCGAACAGCAGAACATCGACCACGGCACGTTCGCCTGCTCGCTCGTCAGCTCCCCCGCGCTGGGCGTCGTCGCCCGCAAGCAGGGCCTCGACTTCGTCGAGACCCTCACCGGGTTCAAGTGGATCTCCCGCGCCGGCGACCTGCTCTACGGCTACGAGGAGGCCCTCGGCTACCTCGTCGACCCGGAGAAGGTGCGCGACAAGGACGGCATCTCCGCCGCCGTCGAGGTGCTCGCCCTGTTCTCCGAACTGAAGGCGACCGGTGTGAGCTTCGCGGAGCACCGCGCGGCGTTCGCCGACCGGTTCGGCGCGTTCGCATCCGGGCAGATCTCGATCCGGGTCTCCGACCTGGCCCGCATCCCCGAACTGATGGCGCGCCTGCGGGGCACCCCGCCCCGCGAGGTGGGCGGCCTGCGCGTGGATCGCATCGACGACTTCACCGACGGGTTCGGGCCGTTCCCCCCGAGCGACATCCTGCGGATCTGGTTCACCGACGGCAGCCGCGTCATCGTGCGCCCGAGCGGCACCGAGCCGAAGCTCAAGTGCTACATCGACACCCGCAGCGACGAAGGCACCCCCGCGGAGCGGCAGGCGGCGGCGGATGCGGCGCTCGCGAACCTCGACGCGGGGATGCGCGAACTGCTGAACTGAGTACGTCGGCGCCTACGCGAGGTCGGCGAGGATCGCCCGCACCGCCCCGGTGACGGCGGCACGACGCCGCGCGATCCGGGCCGGATCGCGGGGTTCTCCCTGCGTGTACAGGTGGTCCATCTGCGGCAGCGCCTGGTAGCCGTCGGCGAGCGTCACGATGGTGAGCAGCAGCTCGGCCGCTTGCTGCTGCGTGAGCGCGGGAACCGCCTCGCGGAGGCGGGCGAGCTTCGCCGCGGTGCGCTCGGCCCGCGCCTCCGCGTCGACGGGGACGCCCAACTCGAGACCCTCCCACATGGTGAGGCGGGCGAGTTCCGGATGCGCGCACTGGTAGTCGAGCACGCGTCCCGCGTAGTCGACCACCGCATCCGGCCCGTCGCCGACGAGGGGCACGGCGTCCATGACCCGGGCCAGCTGGTCGGTGAGGACGGCACCGAAGAGGCCCTGCTTGCTGCCGAAGTACGAGTAGATGCGCTCCTTGTTGACCCCGGCGGCGTCCGCGATGCGGTCGACGCGGGCACCGGCGAGGCCGTAGGCCGAGAACTCTGCGGCGCCCGCCTCCAGCAGGAGCGCCTTGGTGCGCTCCGTGTCCCAGGCCATGGGGGAAGTCTAGCGTTTCCAACCGTTCAGTTGCTTTTCGGCGAAACCGGGTCTATTCTCATCTCCAACCGAACAGTTGGAGAAATGATGACACCGCCCTCGATCCACGCCCGCGCCGCCCTCACCTGGCTCGCGATCTTCCCCCTCGTCGCCATCGGCATGACCGTCATGGCGCCGATCACCGCAGACTGGCACCCGGTGCTGCGCGCCCTCGTGCTCACCCTCGTCGTGGTGCCGCTGGCCGTCTACCTCGTCGTGCCGCGCCTCATGGGGCTGTACCAGCGGATGCACGCAACGCGCGCCCGCCGCATCGCCGACTAGCCGAGCGCGTCCTCGAGCTTGCGCTGCAGCTCGGCGGTGTCGAAGTAGTTCTCGACCACGATGACATCGGCGAACGTCGAGCCGATCGTGTCGACGAACTCGGGACCGGTGAGGATCACCTGCGCATCCTCGAGTTCGGTGGGCAGCATCGACGCGTCGATTGCGACCACGCGGGCGTCGATGCCGAGACGCTGGAGCACCCGTTCCGCGTTCACCTTCAGGATGCCGCTCGTGCCGATCCCCGCACCGCAGAGGGTGAGGATCTTCACGGGGCCACCCCGAGGATGTCGCGCACCTCATCGGCGGAGGTCGCCGCCGCGAGCCGCTCCACCGCATCCGAGTCGTTGAAGATGTTCGCGATCTCGGCCACCAGCTGCAGGTGCCGGGCACTCGATGCACCGGCGAGAGCCAGCACGACACGCACCGGGTCGTTGTACGGGTGGCCGAAGGGCACCGGATCGGCGAGCGTCACGATGGCGAGACCGTCGCGATGGACCGCGGGGCCGGGGCGCGCGTGCGCCAGCGCCAGGCCGGGCGCCACGACGACGTACGGGCCGTGCTGCTCGATCATGCGGATCATGTCGACCGCGTAGCCCGCATCGGTGGCGCCGCTCGCCGTCAGCGCGCGGCCGGCGGCGTCGACCGCCTCACGCCAGTCGCGCGCGCGCACCGACAACACGATGCCCGAGTCGGGCAGCGCGGGAAGTCCGGTGGGTAGGTCCATCAGGCGGCGCCGAAGCCATCCTCGATGAGCTCGACGAGTTCGGCGCGGTCTTCCAGCGGGAGGAAGGCGGCCTCGGCAGCGTTGAGCTGGAACACGAGCAGGTCGTCGAGGTCGTACCCGAACGCGTCGACCAGCAGACCGAGTTCGCGGGTGAGGCTCGTGGCGCTCATCAGGCGGTTGTCGGTGTTGACGGTGACGCGGAACCCGAGCTGGTACAGCAGGTCGAACGGGTGGGCGGTGAGGTCGTCGCCCCACGCGGCGATCGCGCCCGTCTGCAGGTTCGAGCTGGGGCTGGTCTCGAGCGCGATGCCGCGGTCCTTCACCCACTGCGCGAGGCGACCGAGGCTGACGTAGCTGGCCTCGTCGTCCTGCGACTCGATGACGATGTCTTCGGCGATGCGCACGCCGTGGCCGAGCCGGAGCGCGTGACCGTCGACGAGCGCCCCGCGGATCGACTCGAGGCCGTCGGCCTCACCGGCGTGGATGGTCGCCGGAAACGATTCACGGGCGAGCAGGTCGAACGCCTCGGCGAAACGGCTGGCCGGGAAGCCCGCCTCGGGCCCGGCGATGTCGAACCCCACGGCGCCGCGATCGCGGTGACGCAGCGCCAGTTCGGCGATCTCGGTGCCGCGGTCGAGGTGCCGCATGGCGCTGATGAGCTGGCCCACACGGATGCTGTGGCCGGCTTCGGTGGCCGCGTCGACACCCTGGTCGAGGCCCTCCTGCACCGCCTCGACGGCCTCGTCGAGCGTGAGCCCGCGGGTGAGGTGCTGCTCGGGCGCCCACCGGATCTCGCCCCACACGACGCCGTCCTCGGCGAGGTCTTCGACGAACTCGCGCGCGACGCGGGTGAGGCCCTCACGGGTCTGCATCACGGCGGTCGTGAGGTCGAACGTCTTCAGGTATTCGACGAGCGAGCCGGAGTCGGATTTCTCGGCGAACCAGGCCGCCAGCGCATCCGGATCGGAGGCCGGCAGCTCGAGCCCGAGAGGCTCGCCGAGCTCGATGATCGTCTGCGGACGGAGGCCCCCGTCGAGGTGGTCGTGCAGCGAGACCTTGGGCAGTGCCCGCAGGTCGATGTCGTCGACGTGGTGGTCTGCGGATGCGGCGTCGCTCATGCCTTCCAGCGTAGTCGTCGGGGCCCCGCCGAAACCGAGGCGAAGCTGAATGCTGCCTAGGCTTGAGGTATGCCCGACACCGCTCCTCGCCGCATCATCCTCGACTGCGACCCCGGCCACGACGACGCCATCGCGCTGCTGTTGGCGCACGGCGATCCGGGCATCGAACTGGCGGCCGTGACCACCGTCGCCGGCAACGCCGGCATCGAGAACGTCACCCGCAACGCGCTCGCCGTGGCACGCATCGCCGGCATCACGGGGGTACCTTTCGCGGCGGGCGCCGCCCGCCCGCTCGTGCGCGGCGCCGAGTACGCCCCCGGCATCCACGGCGACTCCGGTCTCGACGGACCGGTACTGCCCGAACCGACCCTGGAACTCGACCCGCGCGGTGCCGTGCAGCTCATCATCGACACCGTCATGGAGGCGGAGCCCGGCACCATCACGTTGGTGCCCACCGGCGCCCTCACCAACATCGCGCTCGCCGCCCGCATCGAGCCCCGGATCGTGCCCCGCGTCCGCGAGGTCGTGCTCATGGGCGGCGGCGTGCACGTCGGCAACTGGAACGCGACCAGCGAGTTCAACATCGTCATCGACCCGGAAGCCGCCCACATCGTCTTCAACGAGTCGTGGCCGCTCACCATGGTGGGTCTCGATGTGACCCACCAGGCCCTGGCGACGCCCGACGTGCGCGAGCGCATCGCCGCGGTCGGCACGGCGCCCGCCGTGTTCGTCGGCGAACTGCTCGACTTCTTCGGGGCCACCTACCTCGAGTCCCAGGGGTTCGAGGCGCCGCCCGTGCACGACCCGGTCGCGGTGGCGTACGTGATCGATCCGTCAGTACTGCGGGTCGTGAAGGCGCCGCTCGATGTGGAACTCTCAGGCACGCTCACCCTCGGCATGACGGTCGCCGACCTGCGCGGCCCCGCCCCCGCCGACTGCACCACGCAGGTGTCGCTCGGACTCGACGAGCGTCGCTTCTGGGACCTCGTGGTCGCCGCGCTGGAGCGCATCGGCGACCCCGAGGCCTGAGTCAGCCCGCGATGCGGTCGGTGATGAGGGCGCGCGGGGCGACGGAGGTGCCGACCGGCGCGATCGAGTAGGCGCCTTCGAGGGACTCGAGGGCGCGCTCGAAGCGGGCCGCGTCGTCGGCGTGCAGGGTGAAGAGCGGGTCCCCCGCCTTCACCGCATCGCCCGGCTTCGCGTGCAGGTCGATGCCCGCCGCGTGCACCACCGGGTCCTCCTTGCGCGCACGGCCGGCGCCCAGGCGCCAGGCGGCCACCCCGAACGGCAGCGCCTCCTGGGTGGCGAGCACGCCATCCGACTCCGCCACCACGGTGTGTGACTCGCGCGGGGTCGGCAGCGGCGCCTCCGGGTCGCCGCCCTGCGCGCGGATCATCGCGTTCCAGGTGTCCATCGCGCGGCCGTCGGCGAGCGCCGCCTCGACATCCGCATCCGGCTTGCCCGCGAGGGTCAGCATCTCGCGCGCGAGCGCGACCGTCAGCTCGACCACGTCGGCCGGGCCGCCTCCGGCGAGCACCTCGACCGACTCGCGCACCTCGTTGGCGTTGCCGATGGCGAGGCCGAGCGGCACGTTCATGTCGGTGAGCAGCGCCGTCGTCGCGACGCCTGCCTCGTTGCCGAGGCGCACCATCGTCTCGGCCAACTCGCGGGCGCGAGCCGGGTCCTTCATGAATGCGCCGGAGCCGAACTTCACATCCAGCACCAGCGACGCGGTGCCCTCGGCGATCTTCTTCGACATGATCGACGACGCGATGAGCGGGATCGCCTCCACCGTGCCGGTGATGTCGCGCAGCGCGTACAGCTTGCCGTCGGCCGGGGCGAGGTCGGCACCGGCGGCGCAGATCACCGCGCCCACCGAACCGAGCTGGGCCAGGAACTCCTCGTTCGACAGGCGCGCCCGCCATCCGGGGATCGACTCCAGCTTGTCGAGCGTGCCGCCCGTGTGCCCGAGTCCGCGGCCCGAGAGCTGCGGAACCGCCACACCGAACGACGCCACCAGCGGAGCCAGAGGCAGGGTGATCTTGTCGCCCACCCCACCCGTCGAATGCTTGTCGGTGGTGGCCTTCGGGATGCTCGAGAAGTCGAGACGCTCACCGCTGGCGACCATCGCGAGGGTCAGCTCGCGGATCTCGTCCGACGTCATCCCGTTGAGGAAAACCGCCATCGTGAACGCGGACATCTGCTCGTCGGCGACGAAGCCGCGCGTGTACGCGTCGACCAGCCAACGGATCTCGTCGGCGGTGAGCGCACCCCCGTCACGCTTGCGGTGGATGAGGTCGACGGTGTCGAACGGCTCGATGGTGCTCACGCGGAGTACTCCTCCAGGGTGCGGGGCCCGAACGCGTCGGGGATCACCTCGTCGATGGTGCGGATGCCGGAGACGGTCTCGAGCAACATGCCTTCAGCGGAATGCTCGAAGAGCAGCTGCCGGCAGCGGCCGCACGGCATGAGCGTCTGCCCCTTGCCGTCGACGCAGGTGAAGGCGACGAGCTTGCCGCCTCCGGTCATGTGCAGGCTCGACACGAGCGCGCATTCGGCGCACAGCGTCAGCCCGTACGAAGCGTTCTCGACGTTGCAGCCGGAGATGATGCGCCCGTCGTCGACGAGCGCGGCGACCCCGACCGGGAACTTCGAATACGGCACGTACGCGTGCTCGAGCGCCGCGTTGGCCTGCGCGCGGAGCTCGGCCCAGGGAATCTCGGCGGTGCTCATGATTTGATGTACGGCTTGCCGGATGCGGCCGGTCCGCGCGAAATGCCGACGAGGCCTGCGACGGCGAAGATCGTGACCACGTACGGCAGCATCAGCATGAAGTCCGACGGCACCGGGGATCCGATGATGCCGAGCACGCTCTGCAGGTTGGTGGCGAATCCGAAGAGCAGACCCGCGAGGGTGGCGCGGATCGGGTCCCAGCGTCCGAAGATGACGGCGGCGAGCGCGATGAAGCCGGCGCCGTTCGTCATCTCCTTGCCGAACTGTCCGACCACGTCGAGCGTGTAGTACGCGCCGCCGACGCCGACGATCGCACCCGCGAGAGACACGTTCCAGAAGCGCGTTCCGGTGACGTTGATGCCGACCGTGTCGGCCGCAGTCGGGTGCTCGCCGACGGACCGCAGGCGCAGGCCCCAGCGGGTCTTGTACAGCCCGAACCAGACGAGGAACACGGCCAGGTACATGAGGTAGACGATCGCCGTCTGGCGGAACAGGACCGGCCCGAGGATCGGGATGTCGCTCAGCAGCGGGATCGGCATGATCGGGAACTTGACGGGCGCGTTGAGCGTCGGGGTCTCGACGAGCACCTTCGAGTAGAAGAAGCTCGTGAGGCCGACGACGAGCACGTTGAGCACCACACCGACGATCACCTGGTCGACCAGGTACTTGATCGAGAACGCGGCGAGTACGAACGACACCAGCATGCCGCCGACCATCGCGGCGAGCAGGCCGACGATCGGGTTGCCGGTGGCGGAGCCGATGAGCGCCGCCGAGAAGGCGCCGAACAGCAGCTGACCTTCGATGGCGATGTTGACCACGCCGACCCGCTCGGAGATCACGCCTCCCAGCGCACCGAAGATGAGCGGCACGCTGAGCGCAAGGGTTCCGACGAGCAGACCGGGCACCGGCAGCGTCTTGCCGGCGGCGGCCCAGGTGAGGAAGGCGAAGAGGAACAGCACGGCGAACACGACCGACAGCCACAGCGGTGCCTTGCCCTTGCCGAACCGCACGAAGGCGAACGCGGCGAGCGCGAGCAGGACCAGCAGAATGGCCGTCACGGCGACGGTCAGCTGGGTCGGGACGACCACCGGCGGGAGCTGGATGGCGTCGGCGTCGGTCGAGAGGCGGAACGTCGTCTCGCCCTCGTTGGGGAACGCGAACGCCATGACGAGCGCGAGCACCGCGAACACGGCGAGCGCGATCGGCGCCTTCCAGCTGCGGATGAGCGCCTTCTCGTGGACGATCGGGGCGGATGCGGCGGGAGCCTGCGTGGTGTCGGTCACTTGGTCACCACCTGGGGCTCAGCGGACTTCTTCGTTCGTTTGGGTGTGGGCACCGCATCCGGCTTCGGCAGGCGGAAGATGGTGCGCACGAGCGGCGGCGCCGCGATCAGCAGCACGATGATCGACTGCACGATGAGCACGATGTCGATCGGGATGCCCTGGCTGGCCTGCATGGTGTAGCCGCCGGCCTTCAGCGCTCCGAACAGGATGCCCGCACCGAACACGCCCCACGGCCGGGAGCGGCCGAGCAGGGCGACGGTGATCGCGTCGAAGCCGATTCCGGCGTCGACACCGGCCGCGAACCCGGTGGTCGTGGTGCCCTGCACCTGGGAGGCGCCCGCGAGACCGATGAGACCACCGGAGAGCAGCATGGCCACGACGTAGACGCGCTTCACGTCGATGCCGGCGACACGGGCCGCGTTCGGGTTCTCACCGACGGCGCGGAAGCGGAAGCCCATGCTGGAGCGGTTGAGCAGGTACCAGACCCAGATCGTGGCAAGGATGACGAACACGAACCCGAGGTGCAGGCGGTACGAGCCGACGCCCAGCAGGTCGGACAGCGTCGGGTACACCGCGGTCGGCCCGGTGGGGGGCGACTTCGGGGTGTTGGAGCCCGGCGCCTGCAGCGCGCCCTGCGTCTTCAGCAGGAAGGAGATCAGGTAGAAGGCGACGTAGTTGAGCATGATCGTGACGATCACCTCGTGGGCGCCGGTCCGCGACTTCAGCAGACCCGCGATCCCCGCCCAGATGGCACCGCCGGCGAACGCGGCGGCGGTCGCGAGCAGGATGTGGATGGGCGCGGGCAGCTCGAACGACCAGCTCACCCATCCGGCGGCGGCCGCCGCGATGAGGATCTGGCCGCGACCACCGATGTTGAACATGCCGACGCGGAACGCGAGGGCGACACCGAGGCCGGCCGCGATGAGCGGGGTGGCGAAGGTGAGGGTCTCGGTGAGCGGCTTGATCGCGTTGATGAAGTCGCCGCGGTTCGGGTTGTAGACCGCTCCCTGCAGCAGCGCCCCGTAGGCCCCACCGATGGAGGCGAAGATCGCCTTGAAGGTGTCGGCGGGCCGCGAGAAGAAGTAGCCGGTGGCCTTCTGCACGTCCGGGTCGGTGACGGCGATGAGGATGCTGCCGATCAGCAGCGCCACCACGACGGCGAGCACCGAGATCAGCCAGCTGGACGTGGCGATCTCGTGCAGCACCTTGTTGGCCGCGGGCGGCGGCGCGACTTCGGCTGCCGCGACCTCGGGCGCCTTCTGCTCGGTCGGCACCTGGTCCGGTTCGACCGGCTGGTCGTTCTGTTGTCCCTTGGCGGGGATCTGCTCGTCGCTCACGCGGCTGCTCCCGTCGTCTCGCCGGCCATCATGAGGCCGAGCACGTCACGCGAGGTGTCGCCGGGCACGATGCCGACGATCCCTCCCCGATACATGACCGCGATGCGGTCGGCGAGGGCGGTGACCTCGTCGAGTTCGGTCGAGACCACGATCACGGGGATGCCGGAGTCGCGCGCCTCGATGATGCGCTTGTGCACGAACTCGATGGAGCCGACGTCGAGGCCGCGGGTGGGCTGGGCGGCGACGAAGAGACGCAGGTCGCGGCTCAGTTCGCGGGCCAGCACGACCTTCTGCTGGTTGCCGCCGGAGAGGCGGCCGACGTGCGTCTCGATGCCCTGCGCGCGGATGTCGAACTCGCTGAGCTTCTCCTCGGCGAAGTTCGCGAGCTTGTCGAGCTGCAGGGTGCCGCCCTTCACGAAGGGGGCGCCTTCGGAGCGGTCGAGCATGAGGTTCTCGGAGATCGTGAACTCGGCGACGAGTCCGTCTTCCTTGCGGTCCTCCGGAACGAAGCCGACGCCCGCGTCGATCACGCGCCGCACCGACTTGCCGAGCAGTTCGACGCCGTCGAGGGTGATGGATCCCTGGGTGCGGGCCTGCAGTCCGAGGATCGCCTCGGTGAGCTCCGTCTGCCCGTTGCCCTGCACGCCGGCGAGGGCGAGGATCTCGCCCGCGCGCACCGTGAACGACACATCCTTCACGACGTACTGGTTGAGGGCGTCGATCACCGACAGGTCGGTGACGACGAACGCGTCGGCGCCGGGGGTCGCCGGCTCCTTGTGCACGGTCAGTTCGACCGCACGGCCGACCATCATCGAGGCGAGCTCGGTGTTGCTGGCGGTGGGCGAGGCTTCGCCCACGACCTTGCCGAGGCGGATGACGGTGATGCGGTCGGCGACCTCACGCACCTCGCGGAGCTTGTGGGTGATGAAGACGATCGAGGTGCCGGTCTCCTTGAGCTGGCGCATGATGCTCATCAGCTCGTCGGTCTCCTGCGGGGTGAGCACCGCGGTGGGCTCGTCGAAGACGAGCACGCGGGCGTCGCGGGAGAGGGCCTTGATGATCTCGACCCGCTGCTGCACGCCGACGGGGAGATCCTCGACGAGCGCATCCGGGTCGACGTCGAACCCGAACCGGTCGGAGATCTCGCGCACCTTGGCGCGGGCGGCGGCGAGGTCGAGCACGCCTCCGGCCTTGGTCTGCTCGTGACCGAGCATGACGTTCTCAGCGACGGTGAATACGGGGATCAGCATGAAGTGCTGGTGCACCATGCCGATGCCCGCCTTCATGGCGTCTCCGGGGCCGGAGAAGTGCTGGACGGCGTCGTCGAGCAGGATCTCGCCCTCGTCAGCCTGGTACAGGCCGTAGAGCACGTTCATGAGCGTGGATTTGCCGGCGCCGTTCTCGCCGAGGAGGCAGTGGATCTCTCCAGCCTCGACGGTGAGGTCGATGTGATCGTTGGCGACCAGGGCACCGAACCGCTTGGTGATGCCGCGGAGTTCGAGCTTCATTGTCTCAATCTAGGAATAGGGCCGCGACACGGCAACGGGGAGACCGGCGATGCCGGCCTCCCCGTGCCGTGGAGCGAATGCTGAATTACTTGGGCGTTGCCGGCGACTCGACCTTGATCTCTCCGGAGATGATCTTGGCCTTGAGCTCTTCGATGGTGTCGGCCAGGTCGGCGGGCACCTTCGACTCGAAGTCGTGGAACGGAGCGAGGCCCACACCACCGTTGTCGAGGGTTCCGACGTACGGGGTGGTGTCGAAGTCGCCACCGGCGGCGGCCACGACCACGTCGTGGACACCCGCGTCGACGGCCTTCAGGACCGAGGTGAGGAGCAGGTCGCCGACCGACGGGTCGGTCTCGAACACGTCGGCGTCGACACCGATGAGGGCGACGTCGCCACCCTTCTCGCGGAGGGCTTCAGCGGCGCTCTGGTAGATCGGGCCACCGACCGGCAGGAGCACGTCGGCGCCCTGGTCGAGCAGACCCTGGGCCGCGGTCTTCGCCTCGACGCCGGCGGCGAAGCCACCGGTGAACGAGCCGTTCTGCGACTCCTTGTCCCAACCGATCGCCTTCACGTCGGTGCCGTTGACCTCGTTGAAGTAGGCGACGCCGTCGACGAAGCCGTCCATGAAGATCGTGACGGGGTTGATCTGCAGGCCACCGAAGGTGCCGACGACGCCGGTCTTCGAGTAGGCGGCAGCCGAGTAGCCCGCGAGGAACGCGGCCTCAGCGGTGTTGAAGAGGATCGGCTTGCCGTTCTCGGTGTCGTTGACACCGTCGAAGTCGGCGTCGAGGCTGTCGTCGACGATGGCGAACTCGACGTCGGGGTTGGCCGCGGCCGCCTCGATCGTGGCGCCGGAGAGCAGGAAGCCGACCGTGACGATCAGGTTGCAGCCCTCACCGACGAGCGCCTCGATGTTCGGCGCGTAGTCGTCTTCGCTGGCCGACTCGACGGCCTTGGTCTCGATGCCGAGCTCGTCGCCGGCGGCCTCGAGGCCCTGCTTGCCGAGCTGGTTGAACGACTTGTCGTCGAAGCCACCCTGATCGGAGACCATGCAGGCCTTGAAGTCGGGAGCGGCGCTCTCGTCGGGCCCGTCCTCGGGCGCTGCGGCGCAGCCGCTGAGCACGAGGGCTGCTGCGCCCAGGATGCCGAGGCCGGAGAGGGCGGCCTTTCGGGTCGTGATTGTCACTGTGTCCTCCAAGAAGTCGCCGGGCAGGATGGCCGGCGGATTGCGCACCAGATTACCTTCTGTGTCGCACGCCGATACCTGAGCACCGGCGCTCGCAACAGAAGAGTTACACACCCGCATGGCGTCCGAAACACCTAGGAAATGTTCATGCTCGGATGAGCACGGATGTGTACCGCCTTCGCGGGTCAGAGCACTTCGTCGCGTCCGGAGAGCTTCAGAGCGTCCACGACGCTCTTCACTCGCTGCGCGTTCTCCGTCGTGGTGACGAGCAGCGCATCCGGCGTATCGACCACCACGATGTCGCGCACGCCGATGAGCGAGATGATGCGCTGACTGTGGCTGACCACGATGCCACTGGAGGCATCGGCGAGCACGCGCGCGTTCTCGCCGAGGATCGAGAGGTCGCTGGTACGCCCGCCCGACTTGAGTTTCGCGACCGACGCGAAGTCGCCCACGTCGTCCCAGCCGAAGCGTCCGGGGACCACCGCGAGCCGGCCCGCCGCGGCCGCCGGTTCAGCGACCGCGTAGTCGATGGCGATCTTGTGCAAGTTCGGCCAGAGCCGGTCGACCGCGGGGCCGCGCGTGGCGGGGTCGCCCCACGCGGCGGCGAGCTCGTCGAGTTGGGCGCGCAACTGGGGGTCGAACCTGCCGATCTCGTCGAGCAGCACATCCGCCCGCGCCACGAACATGCCGGCGTTCCAGAGGTAGCCGCCGTCGGCCAGGTAGCCCTGGGCGGTCTCGAGGTCGGGCTTCTCGACGAAGCTCTCCACCACGAGCGCGTCCGGGGCCTCGCCGAGGTCGAGCGGGCCGGCGCACCGGATGTAGCCGAAGCCGATCGACGGCTCCGTGGGCTGGATGCCGACGGTCGCCACGAATCCGGCATCCGCCGCCTCGATGGCCTGCTCGACGGCCGCACGGAACGCCGGCTCGTCGCTGATCACGTGATCGGCGGCGAACGAGCCGATGATCACGTCCGGCTGCCGACGGTGCAGGATGGCGGCCGCCAGGCCGATCGCGACCGTCGAGTCGCGCGGCGCCGCCTCCAGGACGATGTTGTGGTCGGCGAGTTCGGGGATCTGCTCCTCCACCGCCGCCCGGTGGGCGCGGCCGGTGACCACCATGATGCGGTCGGGTCCGGTGAGCGGCGCGAGCCGCTCCCAGGTGCCGCGGAGCAGCGTGCGGCCGGAGCCGGTGAGATCGTGCAGGAACTTGGGTGCGTCGGCACGCGACAGCGGCCAGAGTCGGGAACCGACCCCGCCCGCCGGGATCACGCCGTAGAAGCGTTCCTTCGCCGTAGACATGCGCCCAGCCTACGGATGCTCCGGCCCCGGGATATCTCGATATCGAGACAAGTGAGGATGCCCTCACCTGCGCACCCCGAACCGCGGGCATAGACTGGAGACCGTTCCGACGACGAGCGAATCGCGAGGAGTAGCGCCGTGACGAGCCAGGCCGCACCACCTGAGACCACGGCATCCATCCCCACCCCCAAGAAGCGCAAGCTGCCCGCGGGCACGCTCTACCGCGGACGTGAGGGCATGTGGTCGTGGGTGCTGCACCGGATCACCGGAACCGCGATCTTCTTCTTCCTGCTCGTGCACATCCTCGACACGTCGCTGATCCGCATCAGCCCCGAGGCGTACGACGCGGTCATCGGCACCTACAAGACTCCGATCATGGGGCTCGGCGAGGTCGCCCTCGTCGCCGCGATCGGCCTCCACGCCCTCAACGGTCTGCGCATCATCTGCATCGACATGTTCTCGTGGGGCCCCCGCGCCCAGAAGGTCATGTTCTGGGTGGCGATCGGCCTGTGGGTCGTGCTCCTCATCGGATTCGTGCCGCGGCACCTGATGCACGTGTTCGGAGCGTGACGACATGAGCACCCAGAACATCGCCGCCCCCCGCACCCCGCACGTCGGCCACCGCCGCAAGAGGGTCAACCTCGAGAAGTGGGGCTGGATCTACATGCGCGTCTCGGGCGTCGCGCTCGTCGTGCTGATCTTCGGCCACCTCTTCGCCAACCTGATCGCCCCCGAAGGCGGCGTCAGCGCACTCGACTGGGCGTTCGTCGCGGGCAAACTCGCGAACCCGTTCTGGATCGTGTGGGACCTGCTGCTGCTGTGGCTCGCCCTCATCCACGGCGCCAACGGCATGCGCACGCTCACCAACGACTACGCGCACGGACGCTTCCGCACCGTGCTCCTCTGGGCTCTCGGCATCTCCACCGTCGTCCTGCTCGTGCTCGGCACCCTCGTGCTCACGACGTTCGACCCGTGCCTCGCCCCCACCGACATCCCCGAGCTGATCGCGCGTTGCGAAGCCCAGTAGTGAGAGAGAACGTGAGCGACTACCTGCAGTTCGTCGACGGGTCCACCGTGGCCGACGGCGAGAAGATCGACGGAGTCCACTACCACCAGCACGATGTGGTCATCGTGGGTGCGGGTGGTGCCGGCATGCGTGCCGCCATCGAAGCGGCTCCGCGTGCCAACACGGCCGTCATCACCAAGCTCTACCCCACGCGCTCCCACACGGGCGCCGCGCAGGGCGGCATGGCCGCGGCGCTCGCGAACGTCGAAGAGGACTCGTGGGAGTGGCACACCTTCGACACCGTCAAGGGCGGCGACTACCTCGTCGACCAGGATGCGGCCGAGATCCTCGCCAAGGAGGCGATCGACGCCGTCCTCGACCTCGAGAACATGGGTCTGCCGTTCAACCGCACCCCCGACGGCAAGATCGACCAGCGCCGCTTCGGCGGGCACACCCGCGACCACGGCAAGGCGCCCGTGCGCCGCGCCTGCTACGCCGCCGACCGCACCGGCCACATGATCCTGCAGACGCTGTTCCAGAACTGCGTCAAGCTCGGCGTCAACTTCTACAACGAGTTCTACGCGCTGGACGTCGTGATGACGGTCGTCGACGGCGTCGAACAGCCGTCGGGCGTCGTCGCCTACGAGCTCGCCACCGGCGAGCTGCACGTCTTCCAGGCCAAGTCGATCGTCTTCGCGACCGGCGGCTTCGGAAAGATCTACAAGACCACCTCCAACGCGCACACCCTCACGGGCGACGGCGTCGGCATCATCTGGCGCAAGGGCCTGCCGCTGGAGGACATGGAGTTCTTCCAGTTCCACCCGACCGGCCTCGCCGGCCTCGGCATCCTGCTCACCGAGGGTGCCCGCGGTGAGGGCGCGATCCTGCGCAACGCATCCGGTGAGCGCTTCATGGAGCGCTACGCCCCCACCATCAAGGACCTGGCACCCCGCGACATCGTCTCGCGCTGCATGGTGCAGGAAGTCGCGGAGGGTCGCGGCGCCGGGCCGCACAAGGACTACGTGCTGCTCGACTGCACCCACCTCGGTGCCGAGGTGCTCGAGACGAAGCTCCCCGACATCACCGAGTTCGCCCGCACCTACCTCGGCGTCGACCCGGTGTACGAGCCGGTTCCCGTGATGCCGACCGCCCACTACGCGATGGGCGGCATCCCCACCAACGTGAAGGCGGAGGTGCTGCGCGACAACGACACCGTGGTGCCCGGCCTGTACGCCGCCGGCGAGTGCGCGTGCGTCTCCGTGCACGGCTCCAACCGCCTCGGCACCAACTCGCTGCTCGACATCAACGTGTTCGGCAAGCGCGCCGGCAACAACGCCGTCGACTACGCCCACACCGTCGACTTCACGCCGCTGCCGGCCGACCCGGCCAAGGCCGTGCGCGACCTGGTCGAGAACCTCCGTGACGCATCCGGCGGGGAGCGCATCGCCGCCCTCCGCAAGGAGCTGCAGGATGAGATGGACCGCAACGCCCAGGTGTTCCGCACCGAGGAGTCGCTGCAGCAGGTCACCGAGACCATCCACACCCTGCGCGAGCGCTACAAGAACGTGTCGATCCAAGACAAGGGTCACCGCTTCAACACCGACCTGCTCGAAGCCATCGAGCTCGGCTTCCTGCTCGACCTCGCGGAGGTGGTCGTGTTCTCGGCCAAGAACCGCAAGGAGAGCCGCGGCGGCCACATGCGCGACGACTACCCGAAGCGCGACGACGAGACCTACATGAAGCACACGATGGCGTACCTGACGGGCGACCCGCACTCGGCCGACGCCGCCGACCACATCACGCTCGACTGGAAGCCGGTCGTCGTGACCAACTACCAGCCCATGGAGAGGAAGTACTGATGGCCGCCGTGCTCGAGGCTGTCGAGAACGCCCCCACCCCCGCGGTCGGAGGCGAAGCGCCCATCCAGGCCTTCACGGTCACGCTGATCATCCGGCGGTTCGACCCCGAGAAGGACGCCGAGCCGTACTGGCAGGACTTCGACGTGGAGCTCTACGCCACCGACCGTGTGCTCGACGCCCTTCACAAGATCAAGTGGGAGGTCGACGGCTCACTCACCTTCCGTCGCTCGTGCGCGCACGGCATCTGCGGATCGGATGCGATGCGCATCAACGGCCGCAACCGTCTCGCCTGCAAGACCCTCATCAAGGACCTCGACATCTCGAAGCCCATCTACGTGGAGGCCATCAAGGGTCTGCCGCTCGAGAAGGACCTCATCGTCGACATGGAGCCGTTCTTCGCCTCCTACCGCGAGATCCAGCCGTTCCTCATCGCCGGGGGCAGCAAGCCAGAGAAGGAGCGCATCCAGTCGGTCGCGCAGCGCGAGCGTTTCGACGACACCACCAAGTGCATCCTGTGCGCCGCGTGCACGTCGAGCTGCCCCGTCTTCTGGACCGACGGCCAGTACTTCGGCCCCGCCGCGATCGTCAACGCGCACCGCTTCATCTTCGACTCGCGCGACGACGCGGCGAAGGTGCGCCTCGACATCCTCAACGACAAGGAAGGCGTGTGGCGCTGCCGCACCACCTTCAACTGCTCCGAGGCGTGCCCCCGCGGCATCGAGGTGACGAAGGCGATCGCCGAGGTCAAGCAGGCCGTGCTGCGCGGCAAGCCCGACATCCCCAAGAAGTAGCTCGTCAAGCCCCCTCCCCTGGGCGCCTCGCGCCGATAGCGTGGGAGGGTGACCGACGCACCCGGCAAGCCCGCCAAACAGCCACCTGCGCTGATCGCGTGGGTGATGCGCGTTGTCGACTGGGTGATGCAGCTCAAGCCGGTGCGGGTGTTCATCGAGTACGGCGAACGTCGCGGGCCGCTCCTGGCGGCCGGCCTCTCGAATCTGGCGATCTTCGCCGTGTTCGCCGCGATCTGGGTGGCGTTCTCCACCTTCGGTCTGGTGCTCGCGGGCAACCCCGAGCTGCAGAAGGCGCTGCTCGAGATCATCTCCGCGGCGGTTCCCGGGCTGATCGACACGGGTGACGGCAGCGGCGGCGCCATCGACCCCGCCGACCTCGTCAACACGACCGTGCTCACCTGGACCGGCGCGATCGCCCTCATCGGCCTGTTCCTGACCGCGCTCGGCTGGCTCGCATCCGCCCGTGATGCCGTGCGGATCATGGCCCAACTGCCCGGCTCACGCACGAACTTCTTCCTGCTGAAGCTGAAAGATCTGGGGCTCGCGATCGCGTTCGGCGCGCTGCTGATCGTGTCGGCGGCGCTGTCGGTGTTCTCGACGCAGGCGCTCAGCGGGGTGCTCGACTGGCTCGGGATCAGCAACGACACGGTGGCGACGGCGGCCGCCCGCATCGCATCCGTGGTGCTGATGTTCATGCTCGACACTGTCGTGCTGGGTTCGCTCTACCGGATCCTCGCCGGGGTGCACATCCCGTTGCGCTTCCTCGCCCCCGGAGCGCTGCTGGGAGCGGCCGCCCTCGGCGTGCTGAAGCTGCTCGGAACCGTGCTGCTCGGCGGCGCCACCAACAACCCGCTGCTCGCCGGATTCGCGGTGATCATCGGTCTGCTCATCTGGTTCACCCTCATCTGCCAGGTGATCCTCATCGCCTCCTGCTGGGTGTTCACGAGCATGAGGGACGCGGGGGTGCCGCTCGACTCGCGCCTCGCCGCCGAGAAGGCCGAAGCGGAGGCGGAGGAACGCGCACGACTCAAGGAGGAGCTGCGCGGCGAGCTCGAGGCGGAGCAGCCCGGGTTCTGGGGGCGGCTCTTCGGGCGCCGCCGCCGCGGGTGAGCGTCCGAGGCGCTGACTAGACTTCCGAGGGTGTCCCGCCCCCTTCGCATCGCATCCGTCAACGTGAACGGCGTGCGCGCCGCCTACCGCAAGGGCATGGGCGAGTGGCTCGCCCCGCGCGGCGTCGACATCCTGGCACTGCAGGAGGTGCGGGCCGAGACCGACGACCTGGCCGCGCTGCTCGGTGACGAGTGGGATGTGCTGCACGACCCGGCCACCGCCAAGGGCCGCGCCGGCGTCGCGCTCGCGAGCCGCCGCAAGGCCGAGATCCACCGTGTGACGTTCGGCCCCGACGACTTCGATTCGGCCGGCCGCTGGTTGGAAGCCGACTACGACGTCGACGGCACCATCGTCACCGTCGTGTCGACCTACGTGAACTCGGGCGAGGCCGACACCCCGAAGCAGGTCGAGAAGTACAAGTTCCTCGACGCGATGGCCGAGCGTCTGCCGAAGCTCGCCGAGCACAACCCGCTGTCGCTCATCGTCGGCGACCTGAACGTCGGCCACCGCACCCTCGACATCAAGAACTGGAAGGGCAACGTGAAGCGCGCCGGCTTCCTGCCCGACGAGCGCGCCTACTTCGACCGGTTCGTGGGAGCCGAAGACGAAGACGGCTACAACGCCGGAGCCGGCTTCGGCTGGGTCGACGTGGGTCGTCGGGTGGCCGGCGAGGTCCCCGGTCCCTACACCTGGTGGTCGCAGCGCGGCCAAGCCTTCGACACCGACACCGGATGGCGTATCGACTACCACCTGGCGACGGCGGCCCTCGCCGACAAGGTCGTGAACTACACGGTCGACCGCGCCGCCGCCTACGACCAGCGATGGTCCGACCACGCCCCCGTCGTCGTCGACTACCAGCTCTGAAGGAACCCGAAATGACCAAGCCCCGACTGTTCTCGGGCATGCAGCCCTCTGCCGACTCGCTCCACGCGGGCAACTACATCGGCGCCCTCCTACAGTGGAAGCAGCTGCAGCGCGACTACGACGCGGTGTTCTGTGTCGTCGACCTGCACGCCATCACCGTGCCGCAGGATCCGGCGACCCTGCGCGAGAAGACCCGCCGCACCGCCGCGCAGTACATCGCCGCCGGCATCGACCCGTCGGCATCCACCCTGTACGTGCAGTCGCAGGTGCCCGCGCACGCCCAGCTGGCGTGGGTGCTCAACACGATCACCGGGTACGGCGAGGCCAGCCGCATGACCCAGTTCAAAGACAAGACGGCCAAGCAGGGCCTCGAGTCGGCGTCGGTCGGGCTGTTCACGTACCCGATCCTGCAGGCGGCCGACATCCTGCTGTATGACGCCGAGATCGTGCCCGTCGGCGAAGACCAGCGGCAGCACATCGAGCTCACCCGCGACCTCGCGCAGCGCTTCAACTCCCGCTTCGGCGAGACGTTCGTGGTGCCCGAGGTGTCGATCCTGAAAGAGACGGCGAAGGTCTACGACCTGCAGAACCCGAGCGCGAAGATGTCGAAGTCCGGCGAGACCGAGAACGGCATCCTGTGGCTGCTGGATGAGCCGAACCGGCTCGTGAAGAAGATCAAGTCGGCGGTGACCGACAACGACGGGTCGGTTCACTACGATCCGGTCGGCAAGCCCGGCGTCTCGAACCTGCTCACGCTGCTGTCGGTGCTGGGCGGCACGTCGATCGACGGCCTCGAGCACGAGTTCGCGGGCCGCGGCTACGGCGACCTGAAGGGTGCCGTCGCGGATGCGGTGGTGGCCGAGTTCGGTCCGGTGCGCGAGCGCGCGCTGGAACTGCTCGCCGACCCGGCCGAACTCGACCGGATGCTCGCGGTCAACGCCGACCGGGCCAACACGATCGCCGAGGCAACCCTCGCGCGCGTCTACGACCGGGTCGGCTTCCTGCCGAAACGCTGATGCGGGCGCGCTGATGGAGCCGGTGGTGATCCGCACGGAGCGGCTCGTGTTGACGGTGACGGCGGCGCGCGACGTCGACGCCATCGAACGGCTCTGCCAAGACGAGCTGATGCGCGACATGCTCGCGTCCCTGCCGTGGCCGTACACCCGCGCCCACGCGGAGCAGTTCGCCACCGAAATCGTGCCCGCGGGCTGGGCATCGGGCGACTCGCTCACCTGGAGCATCCGCACGAGCGACGACGGGCCGCACCTCGGCTCCATCGGCTGGCGCCGCGAGTTGCACGATGTGGGCTTCTGGATGGGCGCCCCCTCCCGCGGTAACGGCTACATGACCGAGGCGCTGCGCAGCGTGTGCGCGTGGGTCTTCGCCGAACTCGGTGAGCAGCGGATCGGATGGGAGGCGCTCGTCGGCAACGTCGCGTCGGCATCCGTGGCCCGGGCAGCGGGGTTCCGCTTCGACGGCGAACGCGCATCCGATGTCTGCTTCCGCGACGGCACCCGACCCCCCGCCTGGCACGGCTATCTGGAGCGCGACGACGACGGCACGCCCCGGGGCGGGTGGCCGCTGTGATCAGCATCCGGGCGGTGTTCTTCGACCTCGACGACACCCTGTTCGCCCACCGCGAGTCGGTGCAGGCGGGCATCCACGCGCACCGCACCGCGCTCGGCGGCGCCCTCTCGGAGGCCGACCCGGTGGCCGAGTTCGCCCGCTGGAACGCCCTCGAAGAGGAGCACTACCACCGCTACCTCGCCGGCGAGGTCGACTTCCACGGGCAACGGCGGGCGCGCGCCCGTGGGTTCGTGGCGCCGTACGGCATCGAACTCGACGACGCGGCCGCCGAGGCCTGGTTCGAGGACTACCTCGTGCATTACGAGGCGACGTGGGCTCTGCACGGCGACGTCGATGCGTGCTTCGCGGCGATCGCGCCGCGCGCGCTCGGCATCATCACGAACGGCGACCTCACCTTCCAGTCGGCGAAGATCGTCGGCACCGGGCTGGATGCGCGCATCCCGCTCACCGACGTGATCGCGTCCGGCGAGTTGGGGGTGGCGAAGCCCGACGCCCGCATCTTCGAGGCGGCGGCCGCACGCGCCGGCATACCGGTCACGGAGCTCTGCTACGTCGGCGACCGCCTGCACACGGATGCCATCGGCGCGGCACGGGCGGGCGCGCTCGGCGTCTGGATCGACAGGGCGGGCGTCGCCACCGAGGAGCAGCTCGCCGAGGCCGCCGCGGAGGGCGTGCCTGTCATCCGCACGCTCGGGGAGCTGCCGCCGCTCCTCGGTTGAGTGGAGGGGACGGCCGGTGCCCCCGACGGGGGTGTTGACCGGACCGTCCCGTCCCGGCACGCTCGTCGTCGATTGGAGTCGACGATGACGAACAATGCTCCCGCGGGGTGGTACACCGACCCCGACGACGCGACGTCCCTGCGATGGTGGGACGGCACCGCGTGGTCCGATCAACGGGCGCCAGCACCCGTCAGCCCCGCAACCGTCGCCGCTTCGCCCCGAGCACGCCTCTCGAGCGCAACCTGGCTGTGGATCGCGATCGCCTTCGTCGTCCTCGTCGTGCTGGCGATCACCGCAGGCCCCGGGGCGATCGTGCTCGTCGCCCTCGCCGCCATTGTTCTCTCCATCATCGCTCTGATGGGCCGACGTATCCCCGGCCTGCGAACCACGACGTGGAAACTGGGCGCGCTGGGTGCCGGCATCGTGTTGCTGATCGGTGGGACGGCGGCAGCGGCCGCCACCTCGCCACGAGAGCCGACGTCTCTCGCCGACCTGTCGGATGTGGCCCCCTCGCCCCGCGACACCCCCACACCCACACCCACCCCCGAGGTGACGACGAATGAGATCGTGGTGACCGAGGTCGTCGAGTTCGAACGAACCACCCAGGATGACCCGGGTCGCGACGTCGGCAGTTCGGCGGTCGTGCAGGCCGGCGTCAACGGCACACGCACCATCACCTACCTGGTCACCTACATCGACGGGGTCGAGACGGAGCGGGTGGTGACGAGCGACGAGGTCACGGTCACCGCTGTACCGGAGATCACCGCAGTCGGAACCCGTCAGCCACCACCCGCACCCGTGGCCGGTGGCGGGTCGGGGTGCGATCCGAACTACACGGGATGCGTGCCGATCGCGAGCGACGTCGACTGCGCCGGTGGGGGCGGCAACGGTCCGGAGTACGTGAGCGGCACGGTGCAGGTGATCGGAAGCGACATCTACGACCTCGACCGCGACGGAAACGGTTGGGGCTGCGACTGATCGCTCAGGCCGGAACCCAGGCGCGCACGTGCGCCACCTCGAACACGTGCGGCAGCGCAGCCAGGTCGCGGGTGCCGTCGGAGCGCGGGGACTCGAAGACGTCGAGCATCAGCTGCATCGGGTAGCCGATGGCCTGGTGCGACGTCTTCACCAGTGCGCCGTCGACGAAGAACCGGATGCGGTCGGGCAGCCACTCCGCGGCGTAGTCGTGGAACTCGGTGAGGTCGCCCTCGATCCGCACCTTCTCGAAGTCCTCGACGAGACGGTCGTCGTGGTGCGCCTTGACGCCCACGCCGACCAGACCGCCCGTCGCATCCAGTTCATGCCCGAAGATCTCGAACACGCAGATCTCCCCCGAATCGCGCGGCTCGCGTTCGATGCCGATCGGCCAGAACGCGACCATCGCATCCGGATGGCGGATCGCCCGCGCACGCACCTCAATCACCCCGTGACCCAGATGCCAGAGGGCCGACTCGGGCACCTCGGTGCGCACCCGAAGATCGTCGCGGAAACGATGCTGGCCGACCGCGCTGCCGACGGGGCCCGAGAAATGGCCGGACTGCAGGTGGGCGGCGCGGGAGCCGTCGATCTGCGGTGCCCACGGGCCGGTCTGCTCGTCGATGCGGAGACGGAGGCCGTCACCCGTCTCCGCCGTGGTGCCCGAGTCGGCGAGCGTCGACCAATGAGGCAAGAAGTGCGGGAACCAGCGGGACCGATCGAGTTCGGGGGCGGCGAAGCGTTCGTCGACATCGAGGCGATACGCGGAGAGGTCGAGGCTGTCGGCGGGCATGGGGTGAGCGTACGTGTGACGTCCGACGAAGCCGGGAATAGGCGTCTCACCCCTGCGTTGTAGACTCCGTAACACGAAGCACGTGCTCCGGGGGCGGTGAAATTCCGCGCCGGCGGTCAAAGTCCGCGAACCTCGTCTCCTCGGAGGCGGGGCCGATCCGGTGGAATTCCGGAACCGACGGTTAAAGTCCGGATGAGAGGAACACGCGTCGACCAAACGCTCCCCGCGTTCGTCGACGGCTCGACTCACGTCGCGCATCCCCGGAGCCAACCGGAGAGGATGCGGATGACCCACCAGGTCTCCTACGACGCCCTGATGCGCCGCGCCCTCGAGCTGGCATCCCGCGGGCCCGTCACCGGCGGCAACCCGCAGGTGGGATGCGTGCTCGTCGACGACAGCGGTGCGATCGTCGCCGAAGGCTGGCACCGTGGAGCCGGAACCCCGCACGCCGAAGTCGACGCCCTCTCGCACCTCACCGACGCCCGCGGCCTCACCGCGATCGTCAGCCTCGAACCCTGCAACCACACCGGCCGCACCGGCCCGTGCAGCGAAGCGCTCATCGCCGCCGGCGTGACTCGCGTCGTGTACGCCGTCTCCGACCCCGGCCACGACTCCGCCGGTGGCGCAGAACGACTGCGCGCCGCGGGCGTCGACGTGATCCCGGGGGTGCTCGCCGACGAGGTGGCTGCGTTCCTGCACATCTGGCTCACCAGCGTGGCCCGCCACCGGCCCTGGGTGACCGTCAAATGGGCCTCCACGCTCGACGGGCGCGCCGCCGCATCCGACGGCACCAGCCAGTGGATCACCGGCACCGCCGCACGCCAGCGCGTGCACGAGCAGCGGGCCGCATCCGACGCGATCCTCGTCGGCACCGGCACGGTGCTGGCCGACGACCCGTCACTGACGGCCCGCGGCGACGGGGGCGAACTGCTCGCCCACCAGCCGCTGCCCGTCGTCGTCGGAGAGACCCCGGTGCCCGCGCAGGCCGCCCTGCGCCACCACCCGGCGGGCCTGCTCGAGACGGGAACCCGCGACCTCGACCGCATCCTCACCGACCTCGACGCCCGCGGTATCCGCCGCGTCTACGTCGAAGGCGGCCCCACGCTCGCCTCCGCCGTCATCGCGGCCGGCCTCGCCGACGAGTACGCCGTCTACCTCGCGCCCGCACTGCTCGGCGGCGACCGACTCGCCGTCGGCGACCTCGGCATCGGCACCATCGCCGACGCCCGCCGCCTGCACATCACGTCCGTCGAGCAGCTCGGCGAAGACCTGCTCGTGCTGGCGCGGCCCGAGATTTCGATGCGCGCCTCCGGCGCTACTCAATCAGCAAGGAGCTGACATGTTCACCGGCATCATCGAGGAACTCGGAGAAGTTCTCGCCTGGGAGCCCACGGGCGACGCGGCACGCATCACCGTGCGCGCGCCGCTCGCCGTCTCCGACGCCTCCCACGGCGACTCCATCTCGGTCTCCGGCGTCTGCCTCACCGTCGTCGATCAGGGCGACGACTGGTTCACCGCGGATGTGATGGGCATCTCCATCGAGGTGACCACGATCGGCGACCGCCGCCCCGGCGACCGCGTGAACATCGAGCGCGCCGCCGCCGTCGGCGACCGGCTCGGCGGCCACATCGTGCAGGGCCACATCGACGGCACCGCCACCGTGCTGTCCATCGAAGACGGCTCCGCCTGGCGCGTCGTCCGTTTCAGCCTCGACCCGGAGCACGCCCCACTGATCGCCCGCAAAGGTTCGATCGCCATCGACGGCACCTCCCTCACCGTGAGCGCGGTCTCCGACGCCGACGAACCCGAGCAGTGGTTCGAGGTGTCGCTGATCCCCGAAACCCTCACCGCGACCACGCACGGGGAACTCACCCCCGGCGACCGGGTCAACATCGAAACCGACATCCTCGCCCGCCATGTGGAACGGATGCTCGGGTTCACGAAGGAGGCAGTGCGATGACCATCGCCGACATCCCCACCGCGCTTCAGGCGCTCCGCGAAGGTCGACCCGTGATCGTGGCCGACGACGAAGGACGCGAGAACGAAGGCGACGTGGTGCTCGCGGCCGAGACCGCCAGCCAGGAGTGGGTCGCGTGGGCCGTCAAGCACTCCTCGGGATTCATCTGCGCGCCGATGACGAACGAGATCGCCGACCGGCTCGAGCTGCCGCCCATGGTCGCCGAGAACCAGGACCCGCGCGGCACCGCCTACACGGTGTCCGTCGATGCGGCGAACCGTCTCTCGACCGGCATCTCGGCATCCGACCGCGCGAACACGCTGCGGGTGCTCGCCGACCCGGCATCCACCCCCGCCAGCCTCAGCCGCCCCGGCCACATCCTGCCGCTGCGCGCCGTCGACGGCGGCGTCCGCGAACGCGACGGGCACACCGAAGCCTCCGTCGACCTGATGAAGCTCGCCGGCCTCACCCCCGTCGCCGCGATCGTCGAGATCGTCGACGAGGACGGCGAGATGATGCGCCTGCCGAACCTGATCCGACTCGGCGAGCGCGAGAACGTGCCCGTCATCACCATCGAGGCCCTCATCCGCTTCATGGAGGAGCGCCGCTGCGAACGCGACCCGAAGGCGGAGGTCGTGATCCCGGAGTGGCAGCGCGTGAGCTTCGAGGTGGAGACGCAGGTCCCGACCGAGCACGGCACCTTCCGGGTGCGCGCCTACCGCGACCGCTCCACCGGCGCCGACCATGTGGCGTGGATCTCGGGCGAGCCGACCGACGGCGCACTCGTGCGGGTGCACTCGGAGTGCCTCACCGGGGAGGCGTTCGGCTCGCTCAAGTGCGAATGCGGGCCCCAGCTCGACGCCGCCCTCGAGACGATCCACGCCGAAGGCGGAGTCGTCGTCTACCTGCGCGGTCAGGAGGGGCGCGGCATCGGCCTCATCAACAAGCTGCGCGCCTACCGGCTGCAGGAGGACGGCTTCGACACCCTCGACGCCAACCTCGCACTCGGCCTGCCGGCCGACGCCCGCGACTACGGCGCCGCCACCGCAATCCTGAAGGACCTCGGCATCCAGCGCGTGCGCCTGCTGTCGAACAACCCCGAGAAGGCCCGCCAGCTCACCGAACGCGGCGTCGAGGTCGAGACCCTCGTGCCGCTGGTGGTGGGTGTGGGCGAGTTCAACGAGGGCTACCTCGACGCCAAGCGCGACCGCATGGGCCACGCCCTTCCCGACCATGAGGCGCTCGTCGAGCGTCTCACCACTGCAACCTCTGGAGGCACCGAATGAGCGGCGAGGGTCGCCCCACCGAACTCGACACCGACGGCACCGGCCTGCGCATCGCGGTGGTCGCCGGCACGTGGCACGAGAAGATCACCGAAGGCCTGCTCACCGGCGCGCTGCGCACCCTCGCGGCATCCGGTGCCGAGGTCGAGGTGATCCGGGTTCCCGGCAGCTTCGAACTGCCTGTCGTCGCGAAGGCGGCGCTCGAGGCGGGAGCGGATGGCGTGGTCGCCCTCGGTGTGATCATCCGCGGCGGCACCCCGCACTTCGACTTCGTGTCGAACGCCGCCACCGACGGCCTCACCCGTGTGGCCCTCGACACCGGCAAGCCGGTGGGCTTCGGGGTGCTCACCCTCGACGACGAGAAGCAAGGCATCGACCGTGCCGGGTTCGCGGGGTCGAAAGAAGACAAGGGCGCCGAGGCGGCGGAGGCGGTCCTGGCCACCGTGCGCGTGCTCACCCGCGTGCGGGGCGGCTCCCGATGAGCGCGGCGACGGCGACCGCATCCGGCCCCGTCAATCCGAGGTCGCGGGTCGTCGTCGCCAGCCTCATCGGCACCACGATCGAGTTCTACGACTTCTACGTCTACGCGACGGCGGCGGTGCTGGTGTTCCCGCACCTGTTCTTCCCGACCGGCGACGACACCACCGCCCTGCTCTCGTCGTTCGCCGTCTTCGGCGCCGCCATGGTGGCTCGCCCCCTCGGCGCCATCTTCTTCGGGCACCTCGGTGACAAGCACGGGCGTAAGGCGACACTCGTGGGCGCACTGCTCACGATGGGTGTCGCGACGTTCCTCATCGGGGTGCTGCCCACCTATGCCCTCATCGGCTGGTTCGCGCCGTTGCTGCTCGTGATCCTGCGGCTCGCGCAGGGGTTCGCACTCGGCGGCGAATGGTCGGGGGCGGCTCTCGTCGCCACCGAGAACGCGCCGGCCGGCAAACGCGCCTGGTACGGGACGTTCCCGCAACTCGGTGCCCCCATCGGCTTCATCATCGCGAACGGGCTGTTCCTGATCATCGCTGCCGCCCTCCCCTCCGCCGACCCGTCGATGCCGTCGGAGGCCTTCCTCGAGTGGGGCTGGCGGATCCCGTTCCTGTTCTCCGCGGTGATGGTGGCGGTGGGCCTGTGGGTGCGGTTGCGCCTCGTCGAGTCGGCGACCTTCTCGAAGGCGGCGTCGTCCGGCAAGCTCGCGAAGCTGCCGCTCGCCACCGTGTTCCGCACGCACTGGCGCCAGCTGGTCCTCGGCACGTTCTACATGCTGGCGACCTACGTGCTCTTCTACCTGATGACCACGTTCTCGCTCAGCTACGGTCGCGCCCCGGTCGACCCGGCGCCGCCCGCGCTCCCCGGGCTCGGCTACGAGTACACCACGTTCGTGCTGCTGATGATCTTCGGCGTCGTGTTCTTCGGCATCTTCACGCTCGTGTCGGGCCCCCTCGCCGACCGTTACGGCCGACGCCCGACCCTGATCATCATCACACTCGCCATCATCGTGTTCGGCCTGGTGTGGGTGCCGCTGCTGGCGGCGGGCACGCTCGGCGTGGTGCTGTGGCTGGTGCTCGGGTTCACGCTCATGGGCTTCACGTTCGGTCCGATGGGGGCGCTGCTCCCCGAGCTGTTCCCCACCGCCCTGCGCTACACCGGGTCTGGCATCTCGTACAACGTGGCCTCGATCCTGGGTGCCGCTGTCGCGCCGTTCATCGCGGTGGCGCTGTGGCAGGCGGGAGGCGGGAGCCCCTTCTGGGTGGGTGTCTACCTTTCGGCGATGGCGACGCTCACGCTCATCGCGCTGCTCGTCGGCAAGGAAACGAAGGACGTGTCGCTCGACGAGACCGCCTGACCGTCAGCGGCGCGCAAGCCGGATGATCGGGATGACGCGGTCGGTCGACCGGCGATAGCCCAGCAGCGTGCGCCGCGCCAGGGCGCTCGATGTCTCGATGACGGCGGCGAACTTCGCCTCCGCCTCCTCGGGGTCGTACTGCGTGGCGGTCACGGGGATGCGTTCACCGCCGACCTCGATGACGGCACGGTCGGGGTGGGCCGCCAGGTTGTAGTACCAGGCCGGGTGGTTCTGGGCGCCGGCCGCGCTGGCGGTGATGAGCCATCCATCCCCGTCGACTCCATATCCGACGGGGCTGGTGCGTTCGAGACCGCTCTTCGCGCCGATCGTGGTGAGAGCCAGCACGGAGGCGCCATTGCGTGCGCCCGGTTTGCGCGGCTTGCGGGCCTGCCGCACGAGGTAGCGGGTGATGAGGCCCTCGAAGCCGCGGTTGGTGGGCTGCTTGTTGCCGTAGGTTCCCTTCGGCAGGGTCTGAAATGACATCGCGTGTCGTCCTTCCTGAATATCATTACCCTATCAGGGTAGTGAATACTCAGGCGGGGCAGTCGATGTGATCAGTCGAGGAACAGGGCCCGCAGCCGACGCGTGGTGAAGAACAGCCCCACGGCGATCATCACGAGGTAGTACGCGACGTGGATGAGCATCGCCTCCGTGAGGATTCCGGTGGTGAGCCCGCGCACCAGCTCCACCCCCTGCCACAGCGGCAGCGCCTGCACGACCCACTGGATCGGCTCCGGGTAGACCGACAACGGGTAGAAGGTGGCCGAGAACAGGAACATCGGCAGGAGCACGAAGGGGATCCACTCCATCTCCTGGAACGTCTTCAGGTAGCTCGTGATGCCCATGCCGATCGCGGCGAATCCGAACGCGATCAACAGCACCGCCGGCACCGCCAGCAACGCCGTCCACGACAGGTTCAACCCCATCAGCTGCATCACGATCTGGAACCCGACCCCGTAGACGGCCCCGCGGAACAGTGCCAGCAGGATCTCCCCCAGGGCGATGTCGAGCGGCCCCAGGCTGGTGGCGAGCATGCCCTCGTACAGCTTGCCGAAGTTCATCTTGAAGAAGACGTTCCAGGTGGAGTCGTAGATCGCGCCGTTCATCGCCGAGACCGCCAGCAGCGCGGGCGCGATGTAGGCGGCGTACGGGATCTCATTGCCGGCCGCATCGGTGACCGCGCCGATGTAGGCGCCGAGCCCGACCCCCAGCGACAGCAGGTAGAAGATCGGCTCCACGAAGCCCGACACCACGACCACCCAGTTGCTGGACTTGGTGGCCTGCAGGCCGCGCGCCACCACCGCGATCGAGTTGCCCGACGACAGGGAACGCACTCCCCCACGCCGGAGGGTGCGCTGATCCGATGCGGCGGTCACTTGTCGAGCCTCCGCGTCGCCACCCGCACCGCGATCCGCCACCCGACGATCGCCAGCACCACCAGATAGCCGACATGCACGGCCACCAGCCACGCCGGCCGCTCGGCACCGTACGCCACCACGCGCCCCAGCTCCGAACCGTGCCAGAGCGGCGAGAGCCACCCGATCCACTGCAGGAACCAGGGCAGCTGGCTCAGCGGGAAGATCGTGCCGCTGAACAACGTGAGCGGCAGCACCAGCACCCGCTGCACCACGGCGAACTGGCCGCGATCCTCCTTCAGGGAGGCGCTGTAGGCGAGCAGTGGTGTGCCGAACGCGAGACCCGTGAGGGTGGCGATCGGGATCGTGAGCACCCCGAGCGGTGACGGCACCGCCCCGAAGGCGGCCATCACGGCGAAGTAGACGATGCAGGCCGTGAACATGCGCAGGCCCACGAACAGCACCACGCCGTCCATGATCTGGCGGGCCGAGAGGGGTGCGGCGTTCATACCCACATAGGTGGGGTTCCATTTGAAGCCGAGCATGATCGGGTACGTGAACTCGCTGGAGGCGATGGTGACCGCTGCGGTCGCGATGAGCGCCGGCGCGACGAACACCAGATAGTCGACGCCGTCGATCCCGCCCGGTCCGGCGTTCGCTGCCACCAGCACGCCGAGGCCGACGCCGAACGCGAAGACGTAGATGAGAGGAGTGCCGATCGCGGACGCGATGTTGACGCCCAGGTAGCGCCGCCACACCCGGATCTGATGCTCGGCGACATACCAGGCACCGAAACGGCGGCTGGCGACGGCCGCGCGACGGGCCTCGTCGGCGAGCGCGTTCTCCGCATCGTGGTGGGTCATTCGATCAGCGACCTTCCGGTGAGCCGCAGGAAGACATCCTCGAGGCTGGAGCGCCGCACCAGGCTCGTGAGCGGCTGCAGCCCCCGGGCCGTGACCTCGACGAGCGCCGCCTCGCCGTCGTGCGCGTACACGAGGATGCGGTCGGGCAGCACTTCGAGACGGTCGCCGATCCCGGCGAGCTTCTCGGCGGCGCCCACGTTCTGCTCCGACCCGAACCGCACCTCGAGCACCTCCCGCGTCGAGTACTGCCGGATGAGCGACGCGGGGCTGCCCTCCGCCATGATCCGGCCGTGGTCGACCACCACGAGGCGGTCACACAGCTGCTCCGCCTCGTCCATGTAGTGGGTGGTGAGCAGCAGCGTGGTGCCCTGCTCCTTGAGGCGGAACAGGCGATCCCACAGGATGTGGCGCGCCTGCGGGTCGAGACCCGTCGTCGGCTCGTCGAGCAGGAGCAGTCGCGGCTCGTTGATGAGGGCACGCGCGATCGTCAGGCGGCGCTTCATGCCGCCCGAGAGGTCGTCGACCTTCGCATCCTTGCGGTCGGCGAGCTGGGCGAACTCGAGCAGCTCGTCGGCCCGGGATGCCACGAGCTTGCGCGGCAGGCCGAAGTAGCGACCGTAGGTGAGCAGGTTCTCGCGAACGCGCAGCTCGTTGTCGAGGTTGTCTTGCTGGGGCACGACACCGAGCCGCGACCGGATCTCGGGGCCGTGCTCGTTCGGGTCGAGCCCCAGCACCCGCAGGTCACCCTCGGTGCGGGTGGAGACCGCGCCGACCATGCGCATCGTCGTCGACTTACCGGCGCCGTTCGGCCCGAGGAGGCCGAACGACTCGCCCGCGGCGACCTCGAACGAGATGCCGTCGACGGCGGCGAAGTCGCCGTAGCGCTTGACGAGTGAGGTGGCGGTGATGACGGTCACGGGAACCGAGCCTATGCCGCGCCGAAGACACACGCCGTCGTCAACTTGAGTTGACCCATCCGGGGCCGTCAACTACGGTTGACGCCATGGATACGGGCACGCTGCACACCCTCGCAGGCGACGCCGGATCGCAGGATCCGCTCGTCGCACTGCGCGCGGTCGCGCAGCTGCGCCGGGAACTCGACCGCCACGAGGCCGTCGTCGTTCGCCGCGCGCGGAATGCGAACGCCTCCTGGCAACTCATCGCGCTCTGTCTGGGAGTATCGAAGCAGGCCGTGCACAAGAAGTACGGGCGCGCCTGACGCGCCACCCACCCCCGAGGAACCTCACCATGACGAGCACCGACGCGCCCGCGCGCCGCAACCCCTTCCGACGCACGCCCGACACGGGCCCCCGGGCGTCCTTCCGCGAGCTTCTGCCGTACCTCACCGAGCACAAGGTGCTGCTCGGGCTCGCCATCGTGCTCAGCCTCGTGAGTGCCGCGTTCTCGCTCGCGCAACCCGCGCTCGTCAGCCAGGTGATCACGATCGTCGAAGCGGGCGACCCGCTCGGCTACCTCGCGTGGCTGCTCGTGGCGCTCGTCGTCGCCAACGGCGTCGTCACCGCCATCCAGCACTACCTGCTGCAGCGGGCGGGCACGAGCGTCGTCTACTCGTCGCGCCGCGCCCTCATCCGGCGGATGCTGCGCCTGCCCATCCGCGAGTTCGACACCCGCCGCACCGGCGACCTCGTCTCGCGCGTCGGCAGCGACACCACCCTGCTCTACGCCGTGCTCACCCAGGGCCTCGTGGATGCGCTGGGCGGCGCCGTCGTGTTCGTCGGAGCGCTCATCGGCATGGCGCTCATCGACCCGGTGCTGCTCGGCACGACCGTGCTCGTGATCGCCGTCGCGATCGCCGTCGTCGGCGGACTCTCGGGCCGCATCCGGGTCGCCAGCCGCGAACAGCAGGAGAAGGTGGGCGACGTCGCCGCCGGCGTGCAGCGCGCGATCGCCGCCATCCGCACGGTGCGCGCCGCCAACGCGACCGAGCGCGAGTCGGTCGCGATCGAGAAGGAGGCGCACGCGGCGTGGGGCGCGGGCATCCGGGTGGCGAAGGTCTCGGCGCTCGTCGTGCCGGTGGCGAGCATCGCGATGAACGTGTCGTTCCTGGTGGTGCTGGGCCTTGGGGGCTACCGGGTGGCGTCGGGCGCGATCACGATCGCGAACCTGGTGGCGTTCATCCTGTTCCTGTTCCTCATGATCATGCCGCTCGGTTCGGCGTTCGGCGCCGTCACCTCGGTGAACCAGGCCCTCGGCGCCCTCGGTCGCATCCAGGAGATCATGCGCATCCCGTCGGAAGACGAGGGCGACGCGGGCATCGAGCCGGCGGCCCCCGTCGAGACGGATGCGGCGATCCGCTTCGACGACGTGCGGTTCTCGTACCCGGAGACCGCGCACCGCACCGAGCAGGAGAAGGCGATCGCCGCCGCCGTCGGCGAGGACGAGGTCGCGCCGCCGGACCGCGAGGTGCTGCACGGGGTCTCGTTCGCGGTGCCCCGCGGCTCGCGCGTGGCCCTCGTCGGGCCCTCGGGCGCCGGCAAGTCGACCATCCTGGCTCTCATCGAGCGCTTCTACGACCCCACCGGTGGCGTCGTGCGCATCGACGGTGCGGATGTGCGCGGTCTCGGCCGCGAGGAGCTGCGGGGGCGCATCGGCTACGTCGAACAGGACGCCCCCGTGCTGGCGGGCACCCTGCGCGACAACCTCACCCTCGGCACCCCCGACGCCACCGACGAGCAGTGCGTCGCCGTGCTGCAGGCGGTGAACCTCGGCGAGGTGCTCGCACGCGACCCCGCGGGGCTGGATGCGGCGGTCGGCGAGGAGGGAGTCATGCTGTCGGGCGGCGAGCGTCAGCGTCTCGCGATCGCGCGCGCCCTGCTCGCGGCCCCGCCCATCCTGCTGCTCGACGAGGCCACCGCATCCCTCGACGGGGTCAACGAGCAGCTGCTGCGGGAGGCGATCGACGCGGTCGCCGAAGACCGCACACTGCTGGTGATCGCCCACCGCCTGTCGACGGTGGTCGACTCGGATGCGATCGTCGTGCTCGACCACGGACGCGTCGCCGGCGTGGGCACCCACTCCGAGCTGGTCGCCTCCACCCCCCTCTACCGAGACCTGGCAAAGCACCAGCTCCTGGTGTGAGGGGGTAGTCAGCCCGCCGCTACGACATCGGGGTGAGCGTGTACTTCGTGTCGAGGTACTCGTGGATTCCCTCGAGGCCGCCCTCGCGACCCAGACCCGACTGCTTCACGCCACCGAACGGCGCCGCCGCGTTCGACACGACTCCCACGTTCAGGCCCATCATGCCGGTGTCGAGTTGGTCGATCATGCGCTGACCGCGCGCCAGATCCTTCGTGAACACGTACGACACGAGGCCGAACTCGGTGTCGTTCGCGCGGCGCACCGCATCCGCCTCATCGGTGAACGTCGAGATCGCCAGCACCGGCCCGAAGATCTCCTCGCGCAGGATGTCGGAACCGGATGCGACGCCCGCCACCACCGTCGGCAGGTAGAAGGTGCCGGGGCCGTCGACCGCACTGCCGCCGGTCGTGACCGACGCACCGCGCTCCACCGCATCCGTCACCAGCGCGTCCGCCTTCGCGACCGCCTTCTCGTCGATGAGGGGGCCGATGGTGACACCGTCTTCGGTGCCGCGCCCCACCTTCATCGCGTTCACCCGCTCGGTGACCCGCCGGGTGAACTCGTCGGCCACATCCGCGTGCACCAGGAACCGGTTGGCGGCCGTGCACGCCTCACCGATGTTGCGGAACTTCGCCAGCATGGCGGCATCGACCGCCACATCGAGGTCGGCGTCGTCGAACACCACGAACGGCGCGTTGCCGCCGAGCTCCATCGACGTGCGCAGCACCCCCTGCGCCGACTGCTCGAGCAGCTTGCGCCCCACCTCGGTGGAGCCGGTGAACGACAGCTTGCGCAGGCGCGGGTCGGCGATGATCGGCGCCGACACGGCACCGGAGGTCGATGTGGTGATCACGTTGACGACACCCGCCGGCACCCCCACCTCCTCCAGCAGCTTCACGAAGTACAGGGTGGTGAGCGGGGTCAGCTCGGCCGGCTTGATCACGACCGTGCAGCCCGCCGCGAGCGCGGGAGCGATCTTGCGGGTCGCCATGGCGAGCGGGAAGTTCCACGGGGTGATGAAGAAGCAGGGGCCGACCGGGCGCTGCGTGACGATCATGCGCCCGGTGCCTTCCGGGTTCGGGCCGTAGCGTCCGGCGATGCGCGGCGCCTCTTCCGAGAACCAGCGCAGGAACTCGCCGCCGTAGGTGACCTCGCCGCGGGCCTCCGCGAGCGGTTTGCCCATCTCGAGCGTCATCAGCAGCGCGAACTCGTCGGCGCGCTCCATGAGCAGCTCCCACGCAGCGCGCAGCAGTTCGCCGCGCTTGCGGGCGGGGGTCGCCGCCCAGGATGCGGATGCGGCGACCGCCGCGTCGAGGGCGGCCGCACCATCCGCGGGTGAGGCGTCGGCGATGGTGACGAGCGTGTCGCCGGTGGCCGGGTCTTTCACGTCGATCGCGCGGCCCGAGGTGCCCTCGACCCAGTCGCCGCCGATGTACAGCCGCGTCGGCACCTTCGCCAGCAGCTCGGTCTCAGAGATCATGCGTCTATCCTCTCGCGTTCGGGTCGCCGGTGAGGGGTCGGCTCAGCGGGCGGAGCGGACGGCGGCACCGGCCTGCTCGAGCTCGACCAGCGCTGCAGCACCCGTCACCGGGTCGACGGCCGCGACCAGGTCGTCGAGCACGGCGACCGTGCGACCCGCGCCGAGGGCGTCGAGCGCCGACGCGCGCACGCAGTAGTCGGTCGCGATGCCGACCACGTCGACCTCCGTCACCCCCAGCCTGTCGAGCACCTCCGGGAAAGCCGTACCGTCATCCGAGGTGCCCTCGAAGATCGAGTACGCGGGGACGCCCTGCCCCTTCTTCACGTGCACGTCGATGAGGGACACGTCGAGCGCCGGGTGGTACTCGGCTCCCGGAGTGCCGGCCACGCAGTGCGGCGGCCAGCTGTCGACGAAATCGGGAGCCGCATCCGTGGCGAAGTGGCCGCCGTTGTCGTCGTCGCCGTTGTGCCAGTCGCGCGACGCGACGACCGCGGCGTAGCGGTTCGGATGGACGCGCAGGTACTCGGTGATGCCCGCCGCGACCGCGGCGCCGCCGTCGACGCCCAGCGCCCCACCCTCGGTGAAGTCGTTCTGCACGTCGATCACGAGCAGTGCGCGCGTCATGGTTCCCCCGGGTCAGTTGTTGGAGAGGTTGTCTCCGCAACGGTACGCGGCGGTCGCGACCGTGTCGATCGCGGTCCGCGCACTGCTGCTGACGCCATCGCCCGCCGCATAGAAGGTGAAGACCAGCGGCACGCCGTCGGCGGAGTTGATGTACCCGGTCAACGTGTACGAGGCACGGATCATGCCCGTCTTCGCGAAGACGTTGCCGCGCGCGACCGCGTTCTCGCCCGTGAAGCGCCCGGCGAGGAACCCGGTCTGCCCGGCCACCGAGAGGCCGCCGCGCACCACATCGAGGTTGTCGACGCCCGCGTGCACCGACCGCTGCAGGATCGTCAGCGCGGATGCGGGCACCTTGTTCTCGGGCGACAGCCCGGAGCCGTCCTTGATGGTGATACCCGTCATGGGCACGTTCCAGAAGGCGAGCTGGCCGGTGATCGCCGCCTGCAGCGACGCCGCCGAACCGTCCGAGCCGCTCTCCTTCGAGACGATGCGGGCGAGCATCTCGCCGAGCATGTTGTCGCTCGGGAGGAGCATCTGCGGGATCAGGGTGCGCACCGGCTGCGACTGCACCTCCGCGAGCACGGTCGAGCCGATCGCGGAACCGAGCGAGGTGTTGATCCCGGAGTCGACCACGCCACCCGGGTCGGCGGCGCGCAGCGCCTGCACGAACGCGGCGCCGGCGCGGCCGATCGGGTCGGTGGAGCGGGGGCTGACGACGGCACGCGGGTCAGCGCGGTCGCCATCGACCTGAAGTGCGGTCGCCGGGGCCTGGAAACCTTCGGTGCGCTGGTCTTCGCGCCAGGTCGGATCCCACGCGTCGCCCGAGTTCCAGTAGGTGGCGTCGAGCACGACGTGGGTGATCGGCACACCCGGGTACTTCGCCGCGTACTGGGCGACAGTCGTCTCGGCGAGGGTCTGCAGCTTGGGCGCGCCGGTGTAGACGCTCTCCTGGCCGACCGGCAGCGCCGACAGGGTCGTGTCGCCGCGGCCCTTCAGCACGACGGTGCCGGGGCTGGATCCTTCGTAGACGCTCGTGGTGATGCGGAAGTCGGGGCCGAGCGCCTTGATCGCGGCGGCCGCGGTGAACACCTTGAGGCTGGATGCGGGCGGCGCGGGTTCGGCGGCGCTGCGGTCGAAGAGCACCTCGCCCGTATCGGAGCGCATGATCGAGGCGTAGAAGCCGACGAGCGCCGGGTCGGATGCGGGGCCCGCGATCGAGCAGGTGCGCAGCCGGGTGGGGGTCGAGGCGAGCTCCGACACGGCCCGCGGCGGGTCCTCGGTGACCGTCGGGGTCGGCGTGGCGACAGGGGCCGCGGAGCGGGACGCCCAGGCGACACCGGCGAAGATCGAGCCTGTGCCGAGCAGCACGAACACGACCGCCGCCGCGGACACGATCCACGCTGTCGGATGCTTGCGCAGCAGAGCGCCCAGGCCGCCGGCCTTCGCCTCATCCGCCTCGGTGACGGCGCCGTCGGCGGCGGCGACCGGTGTCGCGGCGACCGTTGACGGTTCGGCGGAGAACGCCTCGGTGGGGGCGTCGGCTCCGACCGGTGTGGTCGCAGGTGCGGGTGCGGGTGCAGGTGCGCCGGACGCCGCCTTCGCCGCCTCCCGGGCAGCACGACGCGAAGTCGGTTGCTCGTCGGTCACCGGATCATGATAGCGGCGCGATCCTGGGCGCCTGCGACCCGCATCCGTCACTCCCCGGGGTAGCGGAGTCCGATCTGGCGGCGGATCTCGTCGAGCGTGCCCATGATGCCGACCGTCTCCTCGGGCGGCAGCACATCGGCCGCGCTACGTCCCTCGGCGACGAGCCGCTCCAGCTCGACCGCCTGGAACTGCATCCCGCGCCCCGGCACCTCGAGCTCGAAACGCTCGAGTACGGTGTCGTCGGCGTCCATCAGCTCGAACGAGGTGGGGTTGTACCAGATGGGCGCGATCTCGATGCGGGCCTCCGTGCCGACGACCACCGCCGTCGACGGGCCGCGGGCGTCGAGCTGGGTGTGCAGCACCGCCTGCTCACCGCCCGGGAAGCCGAGGATGATCGCCGTCTGCCGGTCGACGCCGGTGGGGGTGGTCGACGAGATCGCGTGCACGCTCGACGGCGCCCCGAACACATCCCACGCGAACGACACCGGGTAGATGCCGAGGTCGAGCAGGGCCCCGCCGCCGAGCGCCGGGTTCTGCAGCCGATGCTCCGGGTCTCCGGGAAGCTTCTGGTCGTGGTCGGCGATGAGGGCGCGCACCTCTCCGAGGGCGCCGGATGCGATCAGCTCACGGATGCGGATCATGTGCGGCAGCCAGCGCGTCCACATCGCCTCCAGGACGATGAGCCCCTTCTCGGTCGCGAGGTCGACGACCTGCCGCGCCTCGGCCTCGTTGAGGGTGAACGGCTTCTCGACGAGCACATGCTTGCCGTGCGACAGCGCCAGCAGCGCCCCCTCGGCGTGGAACGGGTGCGGCGTGGAGATGTAGATGACGTCGACCTCGGGGTCGGCGACGAGCTCCTCGTAGCTGCCGTGGGCGCGCGGGATGCCGTGGGTCGCCGCGAATGCGTCGGCGGATTCCTGCGTGCGCGACCCGACCGCGCTCACCGTGTGGCCGGTGAGGTTCAGGTCGGACGTGAAGAGGCGGGCGATGAGGCCGGTGCCGAGGATGCCCCAGCGCAGTCGATCGGTCATCCTCTCAGCGTAGGACGCGGAGGGGTCGGTTAGCAGCCGCCCCAGCGGGCGGCGGCGCGGGCGAACCCGGCGCCGTCGGCCGGGAGGCCGCCGTGCACCATCGCGAAGCAGATCACGACGCTCGACATGCTGCCCGTGTAGGTGGGCCGGTAGAGCGACTTCTGGTGGGACGACGAGTTCCACCACTTCTGCGCGACCGTCGCACCGCTGTTGCCGCTGCCGCCGGCGAGATTGCCGTCGCATCCGACCGCGGGCACGCCGTCGGAGCGCGGGGTGCCGCTGTGGCCCCACGCGCTGGTGACGTCGGGGCTCGGGTCTTCGGCGATCCAGAAGAGGCGCGCCTCCATGCAGGCGTCGTACCGGAAGTTGGCCATCGGCACCGGGTCGAGGCAGTTCGCGACGCGGATCGCGTTGTAGGCCTGTGCGAACGACGCGAGGTCTCGCGAGGTAGTTCCTCCGACCCCCGCCGCAGAGGTGGTGCCGGGCGCGCCGGCGGGCGAGCCACCGACGTTGGCGGGGCAGCCCTGGCCGGATGCGACGCGGGCGGCCTTGCGCGCCGCCGTGCCGGCGGAGCCGGACGAGAGAGCTGCGACCGCCACCGGCTTCGGCACCGGCTTCTGAGCCACATGCTCGACGTCGACGTTCAGCACCGCGGATGAGGTGGGCGGCGCGATCCGGTTGCGTGCGGTGGTCGTCACGATGGCGACCGCGGCACCGGTGTTGCCGACGCGACCGGTCGTCGCGGTCGGCGAGGTCGCGGCGATCGGCACGTCGACGCTGTCGTCCGCGTACGCGGGCGAGCCGATCGACGGACCGCCTCCGCCGACGAACGGCAGACCGAGAGCGAGCACGGTCCCGAAGACCGCCCCCACGAGAAGTGTTCGCTTGAGCACTCTTGAACCCCCCAGTTCAAGATGACGCCGCCTCCCCCCACAGGAGCCGGATAGCGCATCCCCCCACAGGCGGCGCTACGCGTGACAGAGTACGCGACCGATTACGGCGTGTCGAACCCCCCGCACGGGGGCCGGGATGCTACGCGGGTGTTCAGGCGCCGCGACGCTCCTCGGCGCGCCTCTTGAGGAAGATCAGCGGCAGCAGCCACGCACCGAGCGCGGTGACGATCCATACGATCAGTGTCGCCAGCACCCAGGTGACCGCGCCGTCGATGGTGAGCCCGCCGGGGAACAGCGAGGCGATGAGCAGCGCGACGAAGGTCGACACCAGCCCGATGCCTCCGATGACCGCCGGCGCGTACCGGTGCGCCATCTTGAAGATGAACGGCGACAGCACGCTCTGGGCGATGGCGAACACGAGCACCGCCGTGATGAAGCCACTCGCCGACAGGTGCACGTCGGGCAGCAGCCACATCGCGACCAGCAGGCCCAGTGCGGCGGTGACGAGGAAGATCGCCGCGCGGATCAGCAGTCGGACCATCGGTGTGCTCCTTCGCGTGCGACGGGAGGGGAACGTGGAGCCACCTGTGGGAATCGAACCCACGACCTATTCATTACGAGTGAATCGCTCTGCCAACTGAGCTAAGGCGGCGTGATCGGACGAGTCCGATGCACAGCCTCCGAGCATAGCCGATGCGGATGAGCGATCGGACCACGGGAAAGCCGCTCAGGTGGTGCAGTTCGGGTCGGAGGTGGGCACGGTGCCGTCGATGAGGAAGTCGTCGACGACGCCGGTCACGCAGTCGCTCGATCCGTAGGCGGTGTGCCCCTCGCCCTGGAACGTCACCAGGTGCCCGTTCTCGAGCTGAGACGCGAGCGCTTCCGCCCACACGTACGGCGTCGCGGGGTCGTTCGTGGTGCCGACCACGATGATGTCGGGGGAACCGGGGGCGGTGATCGCCCTCCGTTCCGTCTGCGACAGGAACGGCCACTGCGGGCAGAGCGTGCCACCGTAGGCCATCCACGGTCCGAAGACGGGGGACTCGTCGGCGAGGAGCTCGGCTTCGGCGCGCATGGTGGCCACGTCGCCGTCGCTCGGGTAGTCGAGGCAGTTGATCGACAGGAACGCCGCCGTACCGTTCGAGGTGTACGAGCCGTCGGCGGTCCGGTCGTTGTAGGAGTCGGCGAGCAGGAACGCCGTCTCGGTGCCGCCGGCGAACGTCTCGGTGAACAGGTCATCGAGGTAGGGCCAGTTCGACTCGTTGTAGAGCGGCAGGATGATGGCGCTGAACATGGTGCCCGCCCCCAGCATCCGGCCGTCCGCGGCGGGGATGGGGTCGGCGTCGAGCTTCCGCATGAGCGCGGAGATGCGCCCACGCGCCTGCTGCACAGTGCCGGCGAATGGGCAGTCGTCGCGGTCGACGCAGTCTTCCAGGTAGGCGATGAGCGCGTTCTCGAATCCGGTGGCCTGGGTGCGGGTCACGTCGAACTCGCTCGTGGACGGGTCGATGGCGCCGTCGAGCACGAGCCGCCCCGCCTTGTCGGGGAACAGTTCCGCGTACACCGACCCGAGGTAGGTGCCGTACGAGTAGCCCAGGTAGGCGAGGGTCTCGTCCCCCAACACCGCGCGCAGCAGGTCGAGGTCGCGGGCGGCACTCGCCGTGTCGACCTCGCCGAGCAGGTCGCCGGTGAACGAGAGGCACGCCTGCCCGAAGGCTGCGTTCTTCTGCTCGGTCGCGGCGATCCAGTCGTCGCTGCCGCGCTCCCCCGGCACGATGCCGTAGATGTAGTCGTCGAGCTGCGCGGGGTCGTCGGCGCAGGTGATCGGCGTCGACGCGCCCACCCCGCGCGAGTCGAACCCGACGATCGTGAAGTCGCGCTGCAGCCGGTCGCTGGTGGCGAAGTCGATGCTGTCGCGGATGAAGTCGACCCCGGAGCCGCCCGGACCGCCGGGGTTGACCAGCAGCGAGCCGCGCGGCTGCCCACCCGTGGCGTACTGCCGGATGAGGGCGAGTTCGATGGTCTCGCCGGTCGGCGCATCCCAGTCGAGCGGGGCGGTCGCGGCGGCGCACTGCATGCCTCCCCCGCATCCGGTCCAGGTGAGGGTCTGGTGGTAGAACGGCGCCAGTTCGGCGGCGACGTTTTCGCCGGTCGGCGTGGAGGTGGTGGGCGCGCGGTCGAGGGGCTGGAACCATGACACGCATCCGGCGATCAGGGCGACGACCGCGAGTGCCGCCGCCGTCGCTCCCCACGCGCGGCGGCGGGGGGCGGGGCGCGTCACCGGGTGCCTGCCGGGTCGCGGCGGATCGCCGTGACCAGCATCGCCTCGAGCGCGAGGGCGGGGGCGACGTTGCCTTCGATGCGGGTGCGCGCCTCGCCGATGGCGTCGAGGGTGGCGAGGGTCTGCGCGGGGGTGGCGCGTGCGGCGGCGGTCGTCAGGTCGGAGTAGATCGCCAGATTGACCGGCTCCAGGTCGACGCCGAGCTGCAGCAGCAGGATGTCGCGGTACAGCGAGAGCAGGTCGACGAGGATGCGGTCGATCCCGTCGCGGAGACTGCGGGTGGCGCGGCGCTTCTGGTCTTCTTCGAGCGCTTTCAGTTGGGCGCGAAGCGCCGGTGGCACGGTGCCGCCGGGTTCGACGCCGAGGGAGCGCAACGCCTGGTCGCGCTCTTCTGCGTCGCGTTCCTCGGTGATCTGCTTCGCATCCTGGGTGGCGATGTCGAGCAGCTCGGCAGCGCCGAGGACGGCGCCGGAGACGCCCCGGATGCCGAGGGCCAGTTCCATGGTGCGCCGGCGCCGGGTGCGGGCCTGCTCGTCGGTGGCGAGGCGGTGGGCCATGCCGATGTGCGCCTGCGCTTCGCGGGCGGCGCGGGTGGCTTCGGAGAGGCTGATGCCGTCGCGCCGTGCCACCAGTTCGGCGACGTCGTCGACGCTTGGCACCCTCAGGCGGACGGTGCGCACGCGCGAGCGGATCGTGGGCAGCAGGTCGGCTTCGCTGGGGGCGCAGAGGATCCAGATGGTGCGCTCGGGCGGCTCTTCGAGTGCCTTCAGCAGCACGTTCGAGGTGCGTTCGGTCATGCGGTCGGCGTCTTCGATGATCATGACGCGGAAGCGGCCGACGGCGGGTGAGAACTGGCTGGCGGTGACCAGTTTGCGCACGTCCTCGATCTTGATGATGACGGCTTCGGTGCTGAGCACGGCGAGGTCGGGGTGCGTGCGTGCGGCGACCTGCGCGGCGGTGTGGTCGAGGTCGTCGGGTCGGGCGAGGAGTTCGGTGGCGAACGCGTAGGCGAGGGTGGATCGCCCGGATCCGGGCGGGCCGGTGATGAGCCAGGAGTGGGCGAGCCCGTCGCCGGCGGCTGCCGCCCGCACGGCGCGGATGGCCTCCGCCTGGCCGGTCAGCTCGTCCCAGATACCGCTCACTGTTGCAGCGTACTTAAGACGACGGACTCGCGAGCAGCTCGGTCACACGCTCCCGGATGCGCGCGGCGAGCGCGTCGACGGGCTGCGAGGCGTCGAGCACGAGGAACCGCTGCGGCTCGGCGTCGGCGAGGGCGAGGTAGGCGTCGCGGACGCGGTGGTGGAACTCGGCGGCTTCGGCTTCGAGGCGGTCGTAGCGGGTGCGCGCGTCGTCGAGGCGGCTGCGGCCGGCTTCGACGTCGAGGTCGAGGAGCACGGTGAGGTCGGGCAGCAGCCCTTCGGCGGCCCAGAGGGAGACGTCGCGCACTTCGCCGCCGTCGAGGATGCGTCCCGCGCCCTGGTAGGCGACGGACGAGTCGAGGTAGCGGTCTTGGATGACGATGTCGCCGCGTTCGAGCGCGGGGCGCACGACGGTGGCGATGTTGTGGGCGCGGTCGGCGGCGTAGAGCAGCGCTTCGGCGCGCGGGGCGATGTACCCGCGGCGGTGGAGGATGATCTCGCGCAGTTCGAGGCCGAGTTCGGTTCCGCCCGGTTCACGGGAGTGCACGACCGTGCGACCGAGGCCGGCGAGCCATTCGGTGAGCAGGGCCGACTGGGTGGACTTGCCGGAGCCGTCGCCGCCTTCGAAGGTGAGGAACAGGCCGTGCGTGGCGTCGGCCACGTCAGGCCTTCTTCTTCGCCGCCGGCCGCTTCGCCGCCGCGCGTGTGGTCTTCGGCTTCGCGGGCCCCTTGGCGCGCTTGTCGGCGAGCAGCTGCACGGCGCGGTCGTAGTCGACGCCTTCGACCGTCTCCCCGCGGGGGATGGTCGCGTTGGTGACGCCGTCGGTGACGTAGGGGCCGAAGCGCCCGTCGCGGATGCGGATCGGCTTCTCGCTGGTCGGGTCGGGCTGCTCGAACTCCTTGAGCGCGCTGGAGGGGCGGCGGGCGCCGTACTTCGGCTGGGCGAAGATCTCGAGCGCGGCGGGCAGCTGGATCTCGAAGATCTGCTCTTCGTTCTCGAGCGAGCGCGAGTCGGTGCCCTTCTTGAGGTAGGGACCGTAGCGGCCGTTCTGGGCCGTGATGGGCGCACCCGTCTCGGGGTCTTCGCCGACGACGCGGGGAAGGTCGAGCAGTTTGAGCGCCGTCTCGAGGTCGACGGTGGCCGGGTCCATGCTCTTGAAGAGCGACGCGGTGCGCGGCTTCGGGGCTGCGGCCTTCTTGGCGGGCTTCTTCTTGGGCTTCGTCTCGACCACTTCGCCGGTCGCCGGGTCGACGTTCACGCCCTCGACCTCGGCCGTGGCGGACTCTTCCGGTTCGGGGTCGAGTTCGGTGACGTAGGGCCCGTAGCGGCCGTCCTTCGCGACGACCGTCTTGCCGTTTTCGGGGTTGAGGCCGAGCACGCGGTCGCCGACGACGGGCGCGTCGATGAGCTCGCGCGCCTTGGCGGGGGTGAGCTCGTCGGGTGCGAGGCCTTCGGGGAGGTTGACCTTGCGGGTGGCCTCGGAGCCCTCTTCGACGACGTCGAGGTAGGGGCCGTATTTGCCGACGCGGAGGGTGATGCCGTCGTCGATGGTGATCGAGTTGACGGCGCGGGCGTCGATGTCGCCCAGGTTGTCGACGATCTCGCGCAGGCCGGCGTGTTCGCCGCCGCCGAAGTAGAACTGGTTGAGCCAGTCGACCCGGTCGGCTTCGCCGCCGGCGATCTTGTCGAGGTCGTCTTCCATCTCGGCGGTGAAGTCGTACTCGACGAGTTCGGCGAAGTGGTTCTCGAGCAGACGCACGACGCTGAACGCGATCCAGTTCGGCACGAGTGCCTGGCCGCGCGGGGTCACGTAGCCGCGGTCGATGATGGTGGAGATGATCGACGCGTAGGTCGAGGGGCGTCCGACGCCGAGCTCTTCCAGCTTCTTCACGAGGCTCGCTTCGGTGTACCGCGGCGGCGGGCTGGTCTCGTGGCCCTTCGCTTCGAGTTCGGCCAGCGCGAGCGCGCCGCCCTCTTCGAGCGGGGGCAGCTTGGCGTCGGCGTCGTCTGCCGAGTTGCGCACCTCGTCGCGGCCCTCTTCGTAGGCGGCGAGGAACCCGCGGAAGGTGATGACGGTTCCGGAGGCGGTGAAGTCGGCGTGGGCTCCTTCGCCGCCATCTGCGGCGATGGTCACGGATGCCGTGGAGCCCTTGGCGTCGGCCATCTGCGAGGCGACGGTGCGCTTCCAGATGAGGTCGTAGAGCTTGAACTCGTCGCCGCGCAGCTGGGAGCTCAGCTCGGACGGGGTACGGAACACGTCGCCCGAGGGACGGATGGCTTCGTGCGCCTCCTGCGCGTTCTTGGACTTGGAGGCGTAGACGCGCGGCTTCTCGGGGATCGAGTCGGCGCCGTAGAGCTTCACGGCCTGGTTGCGGGCCGCGTCGATCGCCTGCTGCGACAGGGTGATCGAGTCGGTTCGCATATAGGTGATGTAGCCGTTCTCGTACAGCGACTGCGCGAGGCTCATCGTGGTGCGCGCCGAGAAGCGGAGCTTGCGCGACGCCTCCTGCTGCAGCGTGGAGGTGGTGAACGGCGCGGCGGGCTTGCGGGAGTACGGCTTCGTCTCGAGCTTACGGACCGTGAAGGTGGCCGTCGGTGCGCGCAGAGCGGCGACGAGGCGCTCCGCGGCCTGCTCGTCGAGCGTGGTCGCGTCTGCCTTCAGCTTGCCTTCGTCGTCGAAGTCGCCACCCTGGGCGATGCGCTTGCCTTCGAGGCGGGCGAGCTTCGCGGTGAAGGCCGTGTCGGCATCCGCGGGGGTGAAGTCGGCGACGAGGTCCCAGTAGGACGCCGAGACGAACGCCAGCCGCTCGCGTTCACGGTCGACCACGAGACGGGTGGCGGCGGACTGCACGCGGCCGGCGGAGAGACCTGGACCGACCTTGCGCCAGAGCACCGGCGAGATCTCGAAGCCGTAGAGGCGGTCGAGGATGCGGCGGGTCTCCTGCGCGTCGACGAGCGCCGTGTCGATCTCGCGGGTGTTCTGCTCGGCCCGCTGGATCGCGTCCTTGGTGATCTCGTGGAACACCATGCGCTTCACGGGCACCTTGGGCTTGAGCACCTCGAGCAGGTGCCACGCGATGGCTTCGCCTTCGCGGTCTTCATCGGTTGCGAGGTAGAGCTCGTCGGCTTCCTTGAGCGCCCGCTTGAGTTCGGTGACCGTCTTCTTCTTGCTGTCGGAGACGACGTAGTACGGCTCGAACCCGTTGTCGACGTCGACGGAGAACTTGCCGACGCTGCCCTTCTTGAGCTCGGGCGGGAGGTCTTTGGTGTCGATGAGGTCGCGGATGTGTCCGACGGACGCCTGCACCTCGTAGCCGTCGCCGAGGTACTGCGCGATCGTGCGCGCCTTCGCCGGCGACTCGACGATCACGAGCTTCTTCGTAGGCACAGGGGGGTCCTCTCTCTATCCGGAGCACACCATACACACACCCAGGCTGGAGTCACCGGGGAGCTCCTGCCCGGGAACTCGACTCGACGGGCAGCGCGCCGAACGCTGTGCGCACCGTCACCACGGCCTCGACGCCGTCGACGCGGCAGCCGGTGAGGGCCACGTCATGTGCGGTGGCCACCCTCGCAGCCCACCCGCATGGATCGCCCGGGACGACCCCGAGCAGGGTGTCGGCGGCGGCGAGCGCCGCCGCATCCGAGGCTGCTGATGCGCGACGCGCGGTGGCGACGGCGGCCCCGAGCGGGAGCACGGCGACGATCACGGAGATGAGTCCGCCCACGAGGCCGAGGACGAGCGCTCCGCCGGATCCGCGATCGGAGTGGCGACGCCGGATCGTTTCCGCGGACATCTCACGCACCCCCGTCGAGCGCGCAGCTCTGCGCCGTGAGCCGCAACCCTCCGACAGCGATCGGGCCTGACGCGGCCCGGCTCAGGCGAGCGCACACCATGCCGTCGGCGGACCAGCTCTCGACGTCGGCGACGCCCGCGACGTCCGCGACCTTCGACCGGATCTCGGCGAGGGACTCACCGCGACCGAGTGCGCGTGCGGCGACCGCCGCGGCATCCTGCAGCCGCAGCTGCTGCGACCCGACCGCGATCGCCCCCAGGCCGAGGGCGAGCACGATGACGACGACCGGCAGCGCCGTGGCGAACTCCGCCACCACGCTGCCGCGGTCGTCAGCCCAGCGAGAGCGCATTGCGCACCATGTCGGTGAGGATCTGCTGCACCTCGCCGGAGCGCATGATGACGACGAGGAGTCCGGCGAATGCGACGGCAGCCATGATCGTGATCGCGTACTCGGCGGTCGCGGCGCCGTCATCGCGGCGAGCGCGTTCGGCGATCCGGGAGAGCTGTTGACGGAAAGACATGTCGTACTCCTTAACTCGGGCGTCGGCACGACCTCTCCATCGTGCGTGGGGTCGATACGCGTGCGCCGCATTCCGTCGCCGATCGTCGACATCCGGCACACGACGCAGGCTGTGGAGGATGCGACCGGGCCCGTCATGCGAGGAACGCGCCCATCGTGCCGCGGAGGATGCCCAGAGTGAGTGGAACGACTCCGAGAAGGACGAAGGCGGGGAGGAAGCACACGGCCAGGGGCCCGAGCAGCCGCGAACCGAGGAGAGCCGAACGCCGCAACGACTGCGCGAGAGCGAGTCGCCGCACCCGCTCGGCCTCCGCGCGCAGCAGCGCCGCCATCGACGTGCCTGTTCTCCGCGCGAAGGCCACGGTCGACTCGACCTCGCCGAGATCGGCATCGAGGCCGCATCGCCGCAGGGTGTCGGCCACCAGCTCCACGGCGCGATCGGGATCGCCGCCGCCTTCGAGCGCCAGCGCGACCAACTCGGCGCCGAGTCCGGCGCGGGGGTCGTGTTCTCGCGCCTCCGCGACCAGGCGGCGGTTCCAGCGGACCCCCGCCGTGATCGCCCCGACGCCCGCGACTCCCGCGACTGCGCCGGGGACAGTGCCGACGATGACGCCGATCGGATCGGACCCCATCGCCCACCCCAGGCCGAGCCCGAGCAGGGGAAGCCAGGTCACGATCCGGGCGGTGGCGATCGGTCCCGCGATGGCGAGATCGACCTGTCGGTCGGCATCGGCGAGTGCGCGCAGGGTGCCGGCGGTGCGGTCGAGGGATGCGGCCGCGGGCGCCCCGGACTCCAGCGCCACCGCCCACGCTGCGGCGAGCAGCATCCAGGCGAGGCGCACGGGCGACGGGGCCGGCGCCGACGCCGCCACCCCGACGATGCGATCGGGCACGTCGAAGGGGCTGTCGCTCGCGGCGGCGGCGGCGAGTTCGGGAGGGGGCCGCTCGAGCGCCCGGACCGCATCGAGTGGTCCGAGCCCCGCGGAGAGGAGCGCAGCCAACCGCTGCACCGAGGCCGCCACCTCGTCGAGTTCGTCGCCGGGCGACGGTCTCGCGCCTCCGGTCACCACGGACTCGCGACGAGGCGACCCGCGGGCGTCGTGGAGAGCCGGCCCAGTTCGGCGAGGGACCGACGCCCCCGGTCGTCGCGCTCCACGTGCAACACGGCGTCGATCGCACTGACCACCTGCCGGGCGAGCGCCTCCGGCGCCCAGCCGGCGAGGACCCCGAGCGCCTCCAGCCGGGCCGGGACATCGGCGAGCGAGTTGGCGTGCAGGGTGCCCGCGCCGCCGTCGTGGCCCGTGTTGAGCGCCATCAGCAGTTCGCGCAGCTCCGCCCCACGACACTCGCCGATCACGAGCCGGTCGGGCCGCATCCGCAGGGCCTCGCGCACGAGCCGGTCGAGTCCGACCGCCCCGCGCCCCTCGAGGTTGGGCTGGCGGGCTTCGAGGCGAACGACGTGCGGATGCGCGATCCGCAGCTCGCCCACGTCTTCGACGACCACGATGCGCTCCGACGTCGGAGCGCTGGAGAGCAGGGCGGCCAGCAGGGTGGTCTTGCCGGAGCCGCCCGCACCGGTCACCAGCAGGTTCGCGCGCGCCTCCACCAGCGCGGCGACCTCTGCGCGCGGCACCCGATCGAAAAAACCGTCGCCGTCGAGCCGGTCGAGCGAGAGTGGCTCCGAACGCGGAACGCGGATCGAGAGGATCGCCGCGTCGGGCGACACCGGCGGCAGCACCCCGTGGACCCGGATGCCGTCGCCGATTCGCACGTCGGCGCACGGCGTGGCCTCGTCGAGGTGTCGTCCGCCCGAGGCAACCAGGCGCACGGCCAGTTCCCGCGCCTCGCCGGGAGGCACCCTCAGCCCGGGTTCCCGCTGCGCGCCCGTTCCGCGATCCGCCCACACCGTGCCGTCGGGGTTAAGGAAGACGTCGGTGACGGATGCGTCGTCCAGCACATGCGCGAGCGGACCCAGTACGGCCCGGTTCGGAAGAGGCATGAACCGAGCGTGATGGCTCGCTCGTGCGCCTGTACCCCGATGCGCGTTATCGGGGTACAAATCGTTGCCACCCGGACGGGGGAGGAAAGGAACGTCCGTTAAACGGAGGGGCGGCGGCCAATTTGGGGGAATGGCCGCCGCCGCAGCAGTACTTGATTGGGGGGAATCGCGAGTACTGCAAGATCCGAGAGGTTACGCTCGGTGAGCCACAGTGTACTCCAAAAGGAGGACACCGCAACGGATGAATTCCGGGTGAGCAGACCCGTTCGACCACCTCCGCACGACCGCTCGCCGACTGCTCCCCCGCCCGGTTCATCACCCCTCCCATCGGTGTGACTAGGATCGGGAACGTTCCCCGGAAACCCTCCGCGCGACTACCAGGCACGGTCGCGAATCGACACAAGGATGATGACGTCCATGACTTCGATCGACAGCCTGCTCACCGAGACCCGACGCTTCGCGCCGAGCCCCGAGTTCACCGACGACCGCGTCGCCGGCCCCGAGCTCGCCGAGCGCGCCACCGCCGACCGCCTCGCCTACTGGGCCGACCGAGCCCGAGAGCTGCACTGGCACAAGCCGTTCCACGAGGTGCTCGACTGGAGCAACCCGCCGTTCGCGAAGTGGTTCGCCGACGGTGAGCTGAACGTCGCCTACAACTGCCTCGACCGGCATGTGCTCGCCGGCCACGGCGACCGCATCGCCATCCACTGGGAGGGCGAGCCGGGCGACAGCCGCAGCATCACCTACGCCGAGCTGACCTCCGAGGTGAAGCGGGCCGCCAACACGCTCGCCGCACTCGGCGTCTCGCAGGGCGACCGCGTCGCCATCTACATGCCGGTCGTCCTCGAGGCGGTCGTCGCGATGCTCGCCGTCGCGCGGCTGGGTGCTGTGCACTCGGTCGTCTTCGGCGGGTTCAGCGCCGAGTCGTTGCGCGCCCGCATCGAGGACGCGGAGGCCAAGCTCGTCATCACCGCCGACGGCGGCTACCGCAAGGGCCGCGTCTTCCCGCTGAAGGACACCGTCGACGCCGCCCTCGAGGGCGAGACCACCATCGAGCACGTTCTGGTCGTGAAGCGCGGCGGCAACGACGTCGCCTGGACCGAGGGTCGCGACATCTGGTGGGACGACGCCATGTCGAGCGCCGACCTCGACCACGAGGCGCACGGCTTCCCCGCCGAGAACCCGCTCTTCATCCTCTACACCTCCGGCACCACCGGGAAGCCGAAGGGCATCCTGCACACGAGCGGCGGTTACCTGACCCAGGTAGCCGCCACCCACCACGACGTGTTCGACCTGCACCCCGAGCGCGACGTCTACTGGTGCACCGCCGACATCGGATGGGTGACCGGGCACAGCTACGTCGTCTACGGTCCGCTCGCGAACGGCGCGACCCAACTGCTCTACGAAGGCACCCCCGACACCCCGCACCCGGGCCGGTGGTGGGAGCTGATCGAGAAGTACAAGGTGTCGATCCTCTACACGGCGCCCACCGCGATCCGCTCGTTCATGAAGCTGGGGCGTCAGATCCCGCAGAAGTTCGACCTCTCCAGCCTGCGGCTCCTCGGGTCGGTGGGCGAACCCATCAACCCGGAGGCGTGGATCTGGTACCGCGACGTCATCGGCGGGGGCGACACCCCCATCGTCGACACCTGGTGGCAGACGGAGACCGGCGGCATCATGATCTCCGCCCTCCCCGGCGTGACGACACTCAAGCCGGGAAGCGCGCAGGTGCCGCAGCCGGGCATCAAGATCGACATCCTCTCCGATGACGGAACGCGCGTCGATCCGCCCAACGGCGGGCTGCTGACGGTGCGCGAGCCATGGCCGTCGATGCTGCGCGGCATCTGGGGCGACCCGGACCGCTTCGTGGAGACGTACTGGGAGAAGTTCGCACGAGCCGGCTGGCGGTACTTCGCCGGCGACGGCGCTCACGTCGACGAGGACGGCGACATCTGGCTGCTGGGCCGCATCGACGACGTCATGAACGTGTCGGGTCACCGGCTCTCCACGACCGAGATCGAGTCGGCGCTCGTCGGCAACCCGATGGTCGCCGAGGCGGCCGTCGTGGGGGCGTCGGATGAGACGACCGGTCAAGCGGTCGTCGCGTTCGTGATCATCAAGCAGTCGCACCGCAAGGAGCACACCGACGACGAGTTCGTGCAACTGCTGAAGGCGCACGTCGCCCAGGCGATCGGCGCGATCGCACGACCGCGCGACATCCTCATCGTGACCGAGCTGCCGAAGACGCGCTCCGGCAAGATCATGCGGCGGCTCTTGCGCGACGTCGCCGAGGGTCGGGCGATCGGCGACACGACGACGCTCGCCGACACCTCCGTGATGCAGATCATCAGCGACAAGCTGCGCGGAGGGGCCCCCGCCGAAGACTAGCGGCTACGCGAACTCGAGGATCAACTCCACCTCGACGGGCGCGTCGAGGGGGAGCACGGCGACGCCGACGGCCGAGCGTGCGTGGCGCCCGGCGTCGCCGAACACCTCACCGAGGAGTTCGGACGCACCGTTGATGACGCCGGGTTGCCCGGTGAAGTCGGGGGCGGATGCGACGAAGCCGACCACCTTCACGACCCGGGTCACACGGTCGAGCGAACCGATGACGCTCTCCGCGGCGGCGAGGGCGTTCAGCGCGCACACGCGGGCGAACTCCTTCGCCTCGTCGGCGCCGACCTCGGCACCGACCTTGCCGAGCGCGGGCAGCACGCCGCCGATGAGCGGCAACTGGCCCGCCGTGAAGACGAGGTTGCCGGATGCCATCGCGGGCACATACGCGCCGGCGGGGGTCGCGACGGGCGGCAGAGCCAGCCCGAGTTCGGCGAGACGATCGGCGACGCTCATTCGGCGTTCCCTTCGACGGGGCGCTTCAGGTAGGCGACGAGCCCACCCTCCGGGCCGGTGACGATCTGCACCAGTTCCCACCCCTGCGAGCCCCAATTGTTGAGGATCGCGGTGGTGTTGTGGATGAGCAGCGGCGTGGTGAGGTATTCCCAGGTCGGCACTTTTGGGGCTTCCGTTCAGCTATCCGGGAGGTGTCTTCCCGTACTCTGAACCCTATGCCCGCACAAGGATCTACGGCTAGAAGTCTGCTCGGGGCCGGTCTCGGCCTCATCGGCTTCAGTGCCATCGCCGGACTTCTGGTGACCGTCATGGTGGCCCCCGCCATCGCCGTCACCGGCATGACCGCCAGCAACTCCATGAGCGTCTTCCAGGACCTCCCCGACTACATCACCATCGACGAGCAGCGCCAGATCAACACGCTGTGGGCGAAGGACGTCGCCGGGTCCGACATCAAGATCGCCGACATCTTCGACCAGAACCGCGAAGAGGTCGCGCTGGAGCAGATGGACGAAGACCTGCTGTGGGCCGCCATCGACGGTGAAGACCGTCGCTTCTACGAGCACGGCGGCGTCGATGTGCCGTCCGTCATCCGTGCCGCCATCGGCCAGGCCACCGGCACCAGCGAGTCGGGCGCCTCGACCCTCTCGATGCAGCTCGTGCGCAACATCCTCATCCTCCGCGCCGTGAACACCCCGATCTCGGAGAAGTTCACCGAGGAGGACTACAAGCAGGCCATCAAGGACGCCACCTACCCCGACCTGAACCGCAAGCTCAAGGAGATGAAGCTCGCGATCGGTCTGGAGAAGAAGTACACGAAGGACGAGATCCTCGCGGGCTACCTCAACATCGTTCTCATGGGTGGCACCACCTACGGCGTCCAGGCGGGTGCCCAGCGCTACTTCGGCACCACCGCCGCCGAGCTCACCCCCGCGCAGGCGGCCAGCCTGGTGGCGATCGTGCAGAACCCGAGCAAGAACGGTCTCGACAAGGTCGACAACTTCGCGGCGAACCAGGAACGCCGCAACGTGATCCTCTACTGGATGCACACCCAGGGCCACCTCTCCGACGAGGACTACAAGACGGCCAAGGAGACCCCGGTCGACGAGACCACCGTGCAGCAGAACGCGCCGCGCAACGGCTGCACCTCGGCTCCCGTCGAGTACCGCATCCCGTGCGACTTCGCGATCAAGTCCATCTACAACGGCGAGGTGCCGTCGCTCGGCGACACCAAGGCCAAGCAGATCCAGCGCTGGAAGGAGGGTGGTCTCAAGGTCACCCTCACCATCAACGCCAACCTGCAGGGCTATGCGAACGGCGTCGTCGGCGAGCGCGCCCCCGCCAACGAGACCCGCATGCAGCTGGGTTCGTCGGTCACGAGTGTCGAGGTCGGCACCGGCCGCATCCTCGTGATGGCGCAGAACAAGGTGTTCGACGAGACCGGCCACGGTGACCCGCTCACCACGACCGCCGTCAACTTCTCGGGTGATGTGAACCACGGCGCCTCCACCGGCGCCCAGCCCGGATCGACGTACAAGCCGTTCACCCTGCTCGCGTTCCTCGCGGCCGGTCACGGCGCCATGGAGACCTTCGACGCGGGCATCCTGAAGATGCCGATGTCGTCGTTCCGCGACACCTGCAACGCCGGCGGCGTGTGGGGTGGCGAGGACTACACCTACAAGAACGACTCCGGTGAGCGTGGCCTCTACACGGCCGTCCGCGGTACCGCCCAGTCGGTGAACTCGGTGTTCACGCAGATGGCGGCCGAGCTCGACCAGTGCGAGATCCGTGACATGGCGCGCTCCTTCGGCATGCACCGCGCCGACGGCGCCGTCGACGGCTCCGACATGTACACGCGTCCGTCGTGCTCGCTCGGTGGATGCGAGAACAACTTCGTGTCGAGCACCATGGCGGCGGCGTACGCCGGCATCGCCAACAACGGCACCTTCTGCACCCCGGTGATCATCGACCAGATCATGGCCGCCGACGGCACCGAGCTGGGTGGCCAGAAGTCGGTCTGCAACCCGTCGCTCGCCTCGCCGGCCGTGGCGCACACCGCCGCCTACGCGATGGCACAGGTGATGACCTCCGGTACGGGTAGCTCGTCCAACCCGCGCGACGGCACCCCCTACATCGGTAAGACCGGTACCGCCAACAAGGCCCAGAACACCTGGATGGTCGGCACCTCGACGCGCGTCTCGACCGCCGTCTGGGTGGGCAACATCCAGGGTGATCAGAGTCTCCGCGCGATCTCGGTCGCCGGTGTCTACGGCGGAAACATCCGTCACCAGATCTTCAAGCCGATCGCCCAGGCCATCGATGGCTTCTACCCGGGTACGGCATTCCCCGAACCCGACCCGGCCCTCATGACCGGCACGCCGGTGATCGTGCCCGACAACCTGATCGGCGGCACCGCCGAGCAGGCCAAGGCCACCATCGAGCTCGCGAAGCTGTCGTTCGTCGACGGCGGCCAGGTCGACTCCGACCTGCCCGTGGGCACCGTCGTGCGCACCGACCCGGCGTCGGGCGCCTCCGTGCCGAAGGGCTCGCCGGTGACCGTGTTCACCAGCAACGGTCAAGCGGCGGTGGTGCCGGATGTGGTCTCGCCGAACCAGGACTACAACAGCGCGAAGAGCCAGCTGCAAGCCGCCGGCTTCAAGAGCGTGACCGAAACCTGTGTGGAGGCCGAGGCGACCGACCCGCCGTCGAGTATCGACAAGGTCGTGGCGCAGAACCCGGCCGCAGGATCCGTCGTGAACAAGTCGACCAAGATCACCCTCGGGGTGAAGAAGGTCAGCTGTGGCGGCGGTGGCGGCGGCGGCGGTAACGGCAACAACCCATGAGCGTGACGGGGCGCGCGGTAGCCGGCGCACTCGGTGGGGTGGCGGCCCCGGGTGTAGCGCCCCCGGGGGGGGG
>JAEWJX010000118.1 GCA_023386365.1 Actinomycetes bacterium
ACGCACGCGCGGGGGGACGCGTGCGTCGTGCCAGGAGCGGAAAGCGGCCGCCACGGGTGGTGGTGGAGGCGGCAGCCTCTCGGGTCAGCTCCACGGGAGACCCGGAAGACGAGAACGGTGCAGGGGGGATGTCTCGGCTCCTCGGATCGGTACGTATCAACTCGACACAGATCAGGAGCACGCCGGGCGGCCCCTGATACATCGCCGACCGAGAAACTTCCGACAGACTGGGCCAGTGGACGATCGGCTGGCAGCCTGGCTCTCCCTCGCGACCGTGGTGGGGCTGCTGCTCGTCGACCTCGGGGTGCGCATCGCGGCGCTCATCATCGTTCCGCGCAACCGCCGCCCCCAGACGGCGATGGCGTGGCTGCTGGCGATCTTCTTCATCCCATACATCGGCATCCTGTTCTTCCTGCTGTTCGGCAGCAACCGGCTGCCGAAGGGGCGCCGCCGCAAGCAGCGCGAGATCAACGAGTACATCCTCGAAACCACCGAAGGTATCGACCTGGTGGCGAAGGACGCCGCCTGGCCGCCGTGGCTGGAGCCACTCGTCGAACTGAACCGCACCCTCGGCGCGATGCCGCTCGTCGGCGGCAACAAGGCCCGGATGTGGGCCGACAACCAGCAGTCGTTCGACGCGATGACGGAAGAGATCCGCGCCGCGAAAAGGGTCGTGCACGTCGAGTTCTACATCCTGTCGCTCGACGACACCACGCGGCCGTTCTTCGAGGCGCTGGCGGAGGCCCGCGCCCGCGGCGTGAAGGTGCGGGTGCTGCTCGACCACCTCGGCAACCTGCAGTACCCCGGCTTCCGCCGCACCAAGAAGTTCCTCACCGACGCGAACATCGAATGGCAGCTGATGCTGCCGCTGCTGCCCCTGAAGGGCAAGTTCCAGCGCCCCGACCTGCGCAACCACCGCAAGCTGCTCGTCATCGACGGCGAGGTGGCGTTCACCGGGTCGCTGAACGTCATCGAGACCCCGTACCAGAAGAAGAAGAACCACAAGAAGGGCCTGCACTGGAAGGACTACTGGGTGCGGTTCGAGGGCCCGGTGGTCGCGGGCATCGACGCGATCTTCGTCACCGACTGGTACTCGGAGACCGACGAACTGCTGGTGCGGGAGGCGGCGCCCGTGCGGGCGACCGGCGACGGGCACCTCGACTGCCAGGTGGTGCCGAGCGGCCCCGGGTTCTCCGGCGAGAACAACCTGCGCCTCTTCAACTCGCTCGTCTACAACGCGCAGAAGCGCATCATCCTGGTGAGCCCCTACTTCGTGCCCGACGACTCGATGCTGTACGCGGTCACGACCGCCGCCCAGTCGGGGCTGCACGTGGAGCTGTTCGTGTCGGAGATGGGCGACCAGTTCATGGTCTACCACGCCCAACGCAGCTACTACGAGGCGCTGCTGAAGGCGGGCGTGAAGATCTACCTGTTCCCGAAGCCGACCATCCTGCACGCGAAGCACATGACCTTCGACGACGAGGTCGCCATCATCGGCTCATCCAACATGGACATGCGCTCGTTCACGCTCGACCTGGAGATCTCGGTGATGATCCACGGCGAGCCGTTCCTGTCGCAGCTGCGCGAGGTGGAGGACTCCTACCGGGCGGTCAGCCGGGAGCTCACCCTCGAGGAGTGGCAGCAGCGTTCCTTCCGGGTGCAGACCATCGACAACCTGATGCGCCTCACCGCCGGCCTGCAGTAGCACTCAGTCGCGCGAGATGCGCACCATCTCGTCGCGGGGCACGACCTTGACGCGGGCGCGGCCGTGCGGTTCGCCGAGCGCGATCTCGTGCTCGTCGAGGCGGTGCCAGCCGTCGAGGTCGGTGTAGAGCACCCCACGCGACTGCAGCAGCGCCGACACCGACTCCTCGTGCGGGTCGGACGGGTTCCACCAGCTGGCCTGATCCTTGACCAGGTGCGAGATGGTCTCCATCGCATCCGACTTGGTGTGGCCGATGAGGCCCACCGGTCCGCGCTTGATCCACCCGGTGGCGTAGACGCCCGGGACGATGTGGTTGTCCTTGTCGAGCACCTGACCCTCGTGGTTGGGGATCACGCCGTGCTTCTTGTCGAACGGGATGCCGGAAAGCGGCGACCCGAAGTAGCCGACGGCCCGGTAGATGGCCTGGATCGGCACCTCGCGGATCTCGCCGGTGCCACGCACGCCGCCCTCGCCATCCGGCTCGGTGCGCTCGTACCGGAACGCGGTGATGCCGTTCTCGTCGCCCACCACTTCGAGCGGCTTCGCGTAGAAGTGCAGGTGCAGGCGCCGCGACGCCTGACCTACCTCACGCTGACGCCACTGGGTGAGCACCTTGTCGATGACGAGTACCTGCTTGTTCGACTCGATGGCCCGCTTCGAGGCTTCGTCGTAGTCGAAGTCCTCCTCGTAGACGATCATGTCGACGTCGCGCAGCTCGCCCAGCTCACGCAGTTCGAGGGGGGTGAACTTCACCTGCATCGGGCCGCGGCGGCCGAACACGTGCACGTCGGTGACGGGCGACGCCTTCAGACCCTCGTACACGTTGTCGGGGATCTCGGTGGGCAGCAGGTCTTCGGGGTGCTTCGCCAGCACGCGCGCCACGTCGAGCGCCACGTTGCCGTTGCCGACGACGGCCACCGACTGCGCCTCGAGCGGCCACTCGCGCGGGTAGTCGGGGTGCCCGTCGTACCAGCTGACGAAGTCGGCGGCGCCGTAGCTGCCCGGCAGATCGATGCCGGGGATGTTGAGATCGGCGTCGTGCACGGCACCCGTGGAGAAGATCACCGCGTGGTAGTGCTTCTTCAGGTCGTCGAGGGTGATGTCGCGGCCGTAGAGCACGTTGCCGAAGATGCGGATGTCGCCGCGGTCGACCACCTCACGCAGCGCCGTGATGATGCCCTTGATGCGCGGGTGGTCGGGGGCGACGCCGTAGCGCACCAGCCCGTAGGGGGCGGGCAGCTGCTCGAACAGGTCGATGGAGACGTCGAAGCTGCGCTCGTACTTGAGCAGGATGTCGGCGGCGTAGATGCCGGCGGGCCCGGCGCCGACGATCGCGAGGCGGAGCTTCATACGGGGGGTCCTTCCTGTGCGCCGGAGCGGCGCGGGGTTACACGGATGCCGGGGCGGCTCAGCCGGAACGTTCGACGATCGCCTCGGCGAAACGGGTGAGCGACTTCTTGACGGGACCCTTCGGCAGCACCTCGAGCGCGGCGACGGCTTCCGCCGACCAGCGGCGGGCCTCGGCGAGGGTGTCGGCGGTGACGCGGTGATCGCGCAGTTCGGCGACGGCGGATGCGAACGCGGCCGGGTCGGCGTCGGGCGCGACGCCCGCCTCGAGGCGACCGAGCAGGGCGGCGGATTCGGCATCCGTCTCGGCGTCGCGGCGCAGGTAGAGCAGGGGCAGGGTGGGTACGCCGGCGCGCAGGTCGGTGCCGGCCTCCTTGCCGGTGTGTTCGATCGCGTTCGACAGGTCGATGACGTCGTCGATGAGCTGGAAGGCGACGCCGATCTTCTCGCCGAACTCCTCGACGGCCGGCTTGTAGGCCTCGTCGGCGTTCGAGAAGACGACGCCGACGACGGCGGCGCAGGAGATGAGCGAGCCGGTCTTGTCGGAGAGCACGTTCAGGTAGTGCGCGATCGGGTCCTCCCCGGGACGCGGCCCGACCGTCTCGTGCAGCTGGCCGAGGCAGAGACGCTCGAACACGTCGGCCTGCAGGGTGAGCGCACGTTCGCCGAGGCTCGCGATCAGCTTCGAGGCGCGGGCGAACAGCAGATCACCGGTGAGGATGGCGACCGAGTTGCCCCACACCGTCTGGGCGCTCGGCACCCCGCGGCGCACCTGCGCGTCGTCCATCACGTCGTCGTGGTACAGCGACGCGACGTGGGTGATCTCGACCGCCTGGGCGGCGCGGATCACATCTTCGTTCACCCCGTCGCCGAGCTGTGCGGTGAGCAGCGCCAGCACCGGACGCACCCGCTTGCCGCCCGCGTCGAGCAGGTAGCGGCTGGTGGCATCCGCGATGTCGTCGGCGAACGACAGCTGGGCGGCGAGACCCTCTTCGACCTGCTCCAGCCCCGCCTCGATGGAGCGCGCGAAGCTCTTCTCCTCGCTGGAGGCGAAGAGCGCGTCACCGAGTCCGAGCGACGCACCGAGGGTGCGGCGACGGGCGAGCGAGGGGGTCGGGGTCACGGGGTGGCCGTTCTTGTCGGACGTCAGGTGGCGGCGGGCGTGCGGGGGGCGCGGCGGCGGGCCGCGGATGCACGCACCTCGGGGTCGACGGGCTTGCGGCCGCGGTGCATGGCGACGACGCCGCCCGTGAGGTTGCGGAACGCGACCCGGGTGAACCCGACTCCGCGGATCCACTTGCTCAGCTGGTGCTGGTCGGGCCACTGCTCGATCGATTCGATCAGGTAGGTGTAGGCGTCGGGGTTGCTGCTGGACAGCTTCGCGAGCATCGGGAAGGCGAGCTTCATCCACGCGTCGTAGCCGGCCCGCATCACCACGTTGGTGGGGTGCGAGAACTCGGTGACCACGAGGCGGCCGCCCGGCTTCAGCACGCGGTACATCTCGCCGAGCGCGACGATCGGCTTCGACACGTTGCGCAGACCGAAGCTGATGGTGACGGCGTCGAACTCCTCGTCGCCGAACGGCAGACGCTCGGCGTCGCCCTCGATGAACTCGATGCCGGGCTGCCGGCGGCGGCCCTCCTCGATCATGCCGGGCGAGAAGTCGAGAGCCACCACGGTGGCGCCGGACTTCGCGATCGCCGCCGACGACGTGCCCGTGCCCGCGGCGACATCGAGGATGCGCTCACCCGGCTGCGGGCCGATCGCCTTCACCGTGGCGATGCGCCACAGCACGGCGTTGCCGACCGAGAGGATGTCGTTCGTGCGGTCGTACCCGGCCGCGACGTCGCTGAACATGCCGGACACCTCGTCCGGCTTCTTCTCCATGTCCGCCCTGTTCACCACCGATCATCCTATCCAGGCCACATGCCGGGCGGTTGGGTCCTTCGGCCCCTCCGCCGACGCCGGTGCGCCGTAGGGTGGAGGGGTGACCGATCCCGAGGGCGCGGTACCGCAGCTCACGTCCCGCACCCGGGTCGTCGACCCGGTGGCCTCCCTGCTTCCCCTGCTCGACGCGAACGCTCCCCTGTTGTTCGTGCGCCGCGGCGAAGGCGTCGCCGGCCTCGGCGAGGCGCTGCGCCTCGAGTTCACGGGGCCCGACCGCATCACGCAGGCGGCCGAGACGTGGCGCCGGATCGCGGCCGCCGCATCCGTCGACGACCCGGTCGGCAAGTCGGGGTCGGGGCTGTTGGCGTTCGGCGCGTTCACGTTCGCCGACGATTCCGCGTTCTCGAATGTGCTCATCGTGCCGCGGGTGATCGTGGGGCGCCGCGACGGCGTCAGCTGGATCACCGACGTGTCGGTCGCCGGTGTCGACGCTCCACCGATCGTGCCCACCGTCACCCCGCTGGGTGCCGAGTTCCGCCTCTCGCTGCAGCCCGGCACGGTCGGCGCCGACCGCTACCAGGCGATGGTGGCGGATGCCGTGGGCCGCATCGGCCGGGGCGACCTGCGCAAGGTGGTGCTCGCTCGCGACCTCGTCGGCCACCTGCCGACCGGCGGCGACCTGCGCCGCGTGCTCGTCGACCTGGCGCTCGGCTACCCCGACACCTGGACGTTCGCGATCGACGGCCACATCGGCTCCAGCCCCGAGACGCTGGTGCGGGTGAACCGCGGCAAGGTGTCGGCGCGAGTTCTGGCGGGCAGCATCGCGCGCGGTGCGGATGCCGACGCCGACCACGCGGCGGCCGTCGCCCTGGCTACCTCCACGAAAGACATCGACGAGCACCGCTACGCCGTGCAGAGCGTGCTCGCCGCGCTCGGCCCGCACGCCCGCGGCGACGACGGCCGTGGCGTGTCGGCGAGCGAGTTCCCGTTCGCGCTGAAGCTCCCGAACCTGTGGCACCTGGCCACCAACATCGAGGGCACCCTCTCCGACGGCTCGTCGGCGCTCGACCTCGCCGCGGCGATGCATCCGACGGCCGCGGTCGCCGGAACCCCCACCGCGAAGGCGCTCGAGCTGATCCACGAGCTGGAGCCCCTCGACCGCGGCCGCTACGGCGGCCCCGTCGGCTGGGTGGATGCGAACGGCGACGGCAAGTGGGCGGTGTCGCTGCGCTCGGCGGAGGTGGCACCCGACGGCGGCATCCGCGCGTTCGCCGGCGCCGGCATCCTGGCGCAGTCCGACCCGCAGACCGAGTACGACGAGACGAAGCTCAAGTTCCGTCCCATCGTCGAGGCGTTCGCGTAGTGGCCGCGCGGGAGCTGTTCCTCGAGGGGCGCACGGTCTTCGCGATCGCGATTCAGGGTGTGCAACTGATCGTCGCGTTGGTGCTGAACGAGGTGCTGATGGGTGCCGCGTACTCGTTCTCCGACGGGCGGGTGCAGAGCGGGGATCAGCTGTACCTGCTGGGGCCGAGCCCCCAGGTGGGGTTGGCGCTGATTGCCCTGATCACGCTGCTGTCGATCGCCTCCACCGTCGTGATCGCCACCCACGACGAGTTGCGCCGCGGGGCGTGGATCGCCCCCGTCGTCGCCATCGTCGCGTGCGTCCTCACGTGCGTGCTGGCGATCGTCGGCTTCCAGCCGATCGTCTGACGCGATACGGGACCGGTGTCCCGTGACAGACGGGACATCCTGCTGCCACGATGAGCGGATGCGACGAACGACGAGCCGGATAGCGGTCGTCGTGTTCGTGGCGGTCTCGCTGGTCGCCGCCGTCGGCGCGATCTGGATCGACACGATCGTGCTGCCCGAGCATCCGGACCCGATGTCGTCGTCGGGATGGTCGGCGGTGCTTCCCGGGGTGGCGATGCTGATCCCGGGGCTGCTGCTGCTGTGGCGGCTGCCGTGGCATCCGATCGCCGTCGTGCTGAGCCTGTTCGGCACCCTGTGGGTGATCGACGGGCTCGCGAGCGCGGCCGTGAACCTCGCCTGGTACACCGACCGGGATGCCACCTACGGCCCGTCGGCGTTCTGGTTCTACAACCGGCTCGGCTCGGTGCTGATCCTCCCGATCCAGCTGCTGCTGCTGCTGTTCCCCGACGGCCGCCTGCGCCGCGGGTGGGCGTACCCGGTGTCGGTGGTGTCGATCGTGCTGGGCCTCGTGATGCCGTTCGTGTTCCTGTTCGCGCCGGGGCGTGTGCTCGCCGACGGCGACCCGGAGATGGTCGAGCAGCTCGCCACCTTCGAACGCACCGCATCCCTGCCGCTGCTTCCCGACGGGCTGTGGAAGGTGCTGCTCGCCGTCGGCCCCACCTGCATGCTCGCCGCCCTGCTGCTGGCCCTCGTCGTGGCGGTGAGCCGGTGGATCGGGGCGGATGCCGACGAGCGGGCGCAGTTGCGCTGGCTGGTGTGGTCGGGGGCCGTGTTCGTCGGCGCGACGTTCCTGTATCCGATGCTCCCAGGCGTCGCCGTCGACCTGCTGCTGGGCATCACCATCGGGCTGGTCAGTGCGAGCGTCGTCGTCGCGGTGACCCGGTACCGCCTGTACGCGATCGACCGCCTGCTGTCGTGGACGATCGTCTACGTCATCCTGGTCGCCGCGGTCGTGCTGCTCGATGTGGTGCTGGTGCTGCTGGTCGGCAACGTGCTCGACGACCGGGCGGTGATGCTCATCGCGGTCATCGCGGTGACGCTCGCCTACGCGCCGCTGCGCGGCAAGCTGCTGACGGTGGCGCGGCGCACCGTCTACGGCAGACGCGCCGACCCATACAGTCTCGTCTCGGCCCTCGGCGAGCGCCTCGAGCAAGCGGCCGACACCTCCCAGCGGGTCGAGGATCTGGCGAGCACCATCGCGGAGGCGTTCGCGTCGCCGTACGTGCGGGTCGCGATCGACCGCCCCGGCTCCGGCACCATCGAAGCGTCCGTCGGCACCCGCGGCACCGAGATCACCCGCGTCCCGATCGAGTACGACGGCGTGCAGATCGGGCGCATCGAGATGCAGCCCGGCCGCCGTCCCCTCGTCTCGGCGCGCGACCAGCGGCTGCTCGGCGACCTGGTGCGCGTCACCGCCGCGGCGCTGCGCGCCTCCGAGCTGAACCGTGAACTGCAGGCCGGCCGCGAACGTCTGGTGCGCGCCGGCGAGGAGAGCCGCTCGCGCCTGCGCCGCGACCTCCACGACGAGCTCGGCCCGCTGCTCGCCGGGGTGCGGCTGCGGCTGGAGGCGGCGCGCAACGCGATGCCCCGCTCACCCGAGAAGGTGATGGCCGCCCTCGACGCCGCCATCGAGGAGCAGGGCGACGTGATCACCACCATCCGCCGCATCGTGCACGACCTGCGACCACCGGCCCTCGACGACCTGGGGCTGGCCCGTGCACTCGAGCAGCTGGCGGAGCGGGTGGACGGCGGCGGGTGCACCGTCACCGTCACCGCCGACCTCCCGCATCCGCTGACCGCCGCCGTCGAGGTGGCGGCGTTCCGGATCGCGTCGGAGGGGCTTGCGAACGCCCGCCGCCACGCGAACGCGTCCGAGATCTCGGTGCGGCTGCTCTCGGAGAGCGACCGCCTCATCGTGGCGATCGATGACGACGGCCGCGGCATCCGCGTCGGGGCGACACCGGGCCTCGGCCTCGCGTCGATGCGGGAACGCGCCGAGGAGCTCGGCGGCACGTTCGACGTCGACAGCGTCGCCGGCCGCGGCACCCGCATCACCGCCATCCTGCCCTTCGAACCGGTCGAGGTGGCCGAACCGGTCACCCCGCAACCGCCGCCCGCGACGGCCCCCGTCACCGCCCCCGCTTTCCGTTTCGTGTCCCCATTCCAGGAGTTGGCCGATGACCACTGAACCGACCCGCGTCGTCCTCGTCGACGACCACCCCGTCTACCGCGACGGGCTGTCGATGCTGCTCGAATCCATCGATGAGGTGGAGGTGGTGGGGGTCGCCGACGACGGCGCCACCGCCCTCGACGTGGTCGGCGCGGTCGACCCGGATGTGGTGGTGATGGATGTGCAGATGCCGAACCTCGACGGCATCGCCGCCACCCGCGAACTCACCGCACGGCATCCGCACCTCGCCGTCGTCGTGTTGACGATGTCGGAGGACGACGAGACGGTGTTCTCGGCGATGCGCGCCGGAGCCCGCGGCTACCTGGTGAAGGGATCGAGCCAGCACGAGATCGTGCGCGCCATCCGCTCGGTGGACTCCGGTGAGCTGGTGTTCGGCGCGGCCGTCGCGAAACGGGTGGCCGCGTACTTCGCGGGTCGGGTGCCGAGCGCTGACGCGCCCGCATTCCCGCAGCTCACGGAACGCGAGCGCGAGGTGCTGGATCTGCTCGCCGCCGGACGCTCCAACCCGCAGATCGCCGCCAGCCTGTACCTGTCGCCGAAGACGGTGCGCAACAACGTGTCGAACATCTTCGCGAAGCTGCAGGTGGCGGACCGCGCAGAGGCGATCGTGCGCGCCCGCGACGCGGGACTCGGCCGGGGCTGACGGCAGGTCCCGCGAGACGGCGGGACAAACGCGGGACCCGGCTCCCTGCCGGCCCGGGACCGCCGCCCCCGAGTGTGGAGGCACACACCACCACACCCACACTCGGAAGGCACCACCCATGAACAACCCCACACCTGCATCCGCTGTCACCGTCGACGGCGACGTGTCGGTCGCCGAGGCGTCGAGCCTCGAAGCCGCCGCAACGGAGGGCCGCAAGCGTCAGCGCGCCGCCCTCGGACCGTTCCAGCCGCACCTGCTGGAACGCATCGGCGGCGTCGGCCTCATCCTCGGCCCCGTGCTCCACGCGGCCGGCATGCTCACCTCCCCGGCGCAGACGGAGCCCGGCACCGCCGGCTACATCGCTTCACTCGCCGCCGACCCGGGACTCAGCATCCTGTCGGCGAACCTGCTGCACTACGGCTGGGTGGCGTTCGCGATCGGCGCGGTCGCCGGACGCGGGCTGCTGCGGGGACCGCGCGGACGCATCTGGTTGCCGCTTGCCGCCGTGATGCTGCTGATCGGTTCCATCCAGATGTCGGGCCTGCTGCTGTCGGACTGGTTCCTGATCAGCGCCGGCAACACGCTCACCATGGACCAGGCCGTGCTGATGGACACCACCGCCAAGGAGTGGACGGTCGGCATCTGGCAGATGTCGGGCATGATCGGCGGCCTCGGCGGCCTGATGGCCTACTCGCTGGGCCTCGCCCGCGCCGGCGTCGTGTCGTGGTGGATCGCCCCGTTCGGCGGTCTCGCCTGGTTCGTGCCGATGTTCCTCAGCGGCCCGTTCGCACCCGTGCTGGTGCTGCTGTTCTTCGCACCGTTCATCATCGCGGGGGTGCGCCTGCTCAGCGCCCGCTGATCATCCGCGAACTCTCCGAGGCGTCGCGCATCCCACCGGATGTGCGGCGCCTCGTTCGCGTGTCGCGTCAGGGAACGGTCTCGGCCTCGAGTCGCGCCCGTTGCTGCGCCACGTCGAAATCGGCGGGCGGCCAGTCCTGGCCGAGCGAGCGCAGCGCATCCGCCACCAGCTCGGCGATCGCGAGGCGCGCGAACCATTTGTGGTTCGCCGGCACCACATGCCAGGGGGCCTCCGGCGTCGAGGTGCGTTCGAGCGCCACCTGGTACGCAGCCTGGTACTCGTTCCACAGCGCGCGTTCGTCGATGTCGCCCGGGTTGAACTTCCAGTACTTGTCGGGTCGGTCGAGACGTTCGGTGAGGCGGTCGTGCTGCTCGTCGGCCGAGATGTGCAGCATCGCCTTCACGATGACGGTTCCGGATGCGGTCACCCGCTTCTCGAAGTCGACGATCGCGCCGTAGCGCCGCTCGATCTCGTCGGCATCCGCCAGCGCGCGCACGCGACCGATCAGCACATCCTCGTAGTGCGAACGGTCGAACACGCCCAACATCCCGCCCTCGGGAAGCTCGCGCTCCACACGCCACAGGAAGTCGTGCGCCAACTCCTCGGCGGTGGGCTTCTTGAACGCGTGGATGTGCACACCCTGCACGTCCACCGCCCCGACGACGTGCCGCACGATGCCGCCCTTGCCTGCCGTGTCCATGCCCTGCAGCACCAGCAGCACACTGCGCGGGTCGTGCTCCTTGTTGGCGAACAGCAGCTCCTGCAGTTTCTGCAGTTCGGCCTCCGCCGCCGACAGAGCCTTCTCGCCGTCCCTCTTGCTGCCGAGGAACCCGGGCGTCGATGCGGGGTCGAGGTCGGCGAGGCGGAAACCCTCACCGACCCGCAGGTGCGAGGCGAGGTCGAGGCTCATGCGGCCACGCTAGCGATCGAGGGCGACTTCCACGAGCACCCGGCCGGCGGATGCGGTGAGCGCCCCGTCCAGCTGGCCCGCCTCGGTGACCGAACGGTACTCCCACCCGTACGCGGCGGCGAGGGATGCGAGGTCGACCGTCTGCGGGGTGAGCAGCACGCGGTCGGCGAGCGCCGGGTCGGCCGACCGGGCCACCTCGAGCCCGTCGAAGATGGTGCCACCGTGGTCGTTGCCCACGACGAGCTGCAGGCGCGGCCACTCCTCCCCGGCCCCACCGAGCAGCGAGCCGACGTCGTGCAGCAGGGTCAGGTCGCCGATGAGCACACGCGTGATGCCGGGCCGGGTCTCGTCGCGCTGGGCCGCGAGGGCGATGCCGGTCGCGGTGGCGATGGTGCCGTCGATGCCGGCCAGCCCGCGGTTGGCGTGCACCCGGATGCGCTTGCCGGTGGCCACCTTGTCGAGTTCCCGGATGAGCCGCGACGCCCCCACCACGAGCCGGTCGTGCGGCCAGGTGGCGTTCCACACCGCCTCGACGAGCTTGCGCCGCGTCACCGGCGCCCGCATCCGCCCCAACTGCTCGCGGGCGAACGCGGCACGCTCGGCGTAGTCGGTGCCGATCGACGAGACGCTGCCCTCGTCCTCGTCGAGCAGCAGGCGCGAGGCGTGCGCCCACCGACGCGGCCACGACGGGTCGGGCTCGACGGAGGTGTCGACGACGATGCGGTCGGCGAACCGCGCGGCACGGCGGCCCGGGTTGTAGTCGTCGAGGCCGGGCGTACGCACGACGATCGTCTCCACCCCGCGCCGCTCGATGAGCGCCGGAACCTCACGGGTGAGCGTCGGGTGCCCGAACACGATGACGCGCTCCACGCGGTCGCCGAACCCGGCCGCGCCGAGCAGCTCCCTGTACGCGGGCACCAGGTTCGGCCCGAACCGGGCGCCGCTCGACACCTCGGCAAGCAGCGGCGCACCCAGCTCGCGGGCGACGCGCTCGGCATCCTCGCCCGCACCGGCACCCGCCACCACCACGGTGCCGGGGCGCGGCGCCAGCTCGACCACGTCATCCGACGCCACCACGGCGGGCGCCCACTCGCCGGGCTCCACATCCGGAAGCAGCACCGCCGACGACAGCGGCTCCCGGAACGCCAGGTTCACGTGACGCGGACCCCGGATGCCGTCGAGCACCTCCGCGGCGAGCGCGTCGGCCGCCTGCTCCTCACCGTCGGCGCCCGTCGGGGCGGGCACATCCCACGAATGCGGCGCGACATCGCGGAAGATCCCCGCCTGCCGGGTGGTCTGGTTGGCTCCGACGCCGCGCAGCTCCTCGGGCCGGTCGGCGCTCACGACGAGCAGCGGCACCCCCGAATGCGCGGCCTCCAGCACCGCCGGGTGCAGGTTGCCGACGGCGGTTCCGGAGGTGGTGATGACGACGGCCGGCACCCCCGACTCGACGGCGAGCCCCAGCGCCAGGAATCCCGCCGAACGCTCATCGATACGCACATGGAGGGCGAGCAGACCCGCCTGCTCGAAGCGGGCGGCCGCCAGAGCGAGAGCCTGCGACCGCGAACCCGGGCACACCACCACATCCGTCACCCCACGGGCGACGAGGCCGGCGAGCAGGGCGGTGGCGTAGACGCTCGACGGAGCGCCGGCCGCAGGGGGCGTCACGGCTTCGTCGTGTCGTCGTCGGGGTCGTTGTCGAGCTCGGACAGCTGCTGCTCGAGGTCGCGGATGCGCTGCTCCTGCTGCTTCTCGTCGGCGATGCGGCGCAAGAACTCCGGGTCGTCGTCGGGAGCGACCGGGCCGGAACGGCGCACGTTGCGGCGGTCGAGACGCTCACGGCCGAGGGTGAACCACAGGATCGGGCCGATGATCACGATGAACACGATCAGGACCACCCAGAGCGGCTTCGGGAGCGCGCGGACCCGCGAAGGGTCGATGCGGATCACGTCGACGAGCGCGGCGACGAGCAGCACGATCATGATGATGAACGGCAGGTATCGCAGCAGGGCGGCCATGCCACAATTCTAGGCCGCGCGAGCGTTCAGGGTGGCCGACCTAGACTGGCCGGGTGCCCGCCTGGATCCCCTACACACTGCTGCGCCTCGCCCTCTTCGGGGGCACGTTCGCGCTGCTGATGGTGCTGGGCCTCGACTACTGGTGGGCGGCGATCGCGGCCGCCGTCGTCGGGCTCACCGTGTCGTACATCTTCTTCCCGACACTGCGTAACCGCGTCTCGACCGAGCTGGCCGAGAGCCGCGCACGCCGCGCGGGCGCCGACACCGCGTCACCTGTCGTCACCGATGAACGTGGCGTCGACGAGCAGGCCGAAGACCGCGACTGAACCGGCTCAGCTGAGCAGCTCGGTACCCGACTCCAGCGCCAGCGCCAGCACCGCGCCCAGCCCCACCTCGAACGCGAGCGCCGCGAACAGGGTGAGCTTCAAGGCAGTCACGTACTCGCGGGGGTTGCGCGCCGTCGCCACGATCAGCACCGCGGGCGCCACCGCCAGCAGGGCGAAGTACACGTAGCCGGCATTCGCGTAGAAGATCACGTAGAACACGAGCAGCGCGAACGGCAGCAGCGCCAGCACACCGAACAGGATGCGCGATCCGACGTTGCCGAGCAGCACCGCCACCGTGCGCTTGCCGGCGAGGCGGTCCTGCTCACGGTCGCGCAGGTTGTTGACGTGCAGCACGGCAGCCGCGAAGAGACCCGCGATGACGCCGCCGATCCACGCCTCGATGTTGACCGTGTCGACCTGCACGAACGTGGTGCCGGCGACCGCGACGATGCCGAAGAAGAGGAACACGGCGACCTCGCCGAGCGCCGCATACCCGTACGGGCGCTTGCCGCCGGTGTAGAACCAGGCGGCGGCGATCGCCACCGCGCCGACCGCCAGCAGCCACCAGTGCTGCGAGAGCACCACGAGCGTCAGACCTGCGCCCGCGGCGAGGCCGAAGAACACGAGCGCCACGGTGAGCACCTGGCGCGGCTTCGCGCGACCCGAGCCGACGAGACGTGCGGGGCCCACCCGGTGGGCGTCGGTGCCGCGGATGCCGTCGGAGTAGTCGTTCGCGTAGTTCACGCCGATCTGCAGCAGCACCGCCACCGCGAGGCACAGCAGGGCGCGCACCCAGTGGTCCCACCACACGTTCATCAGCAGCGCCGCCGCACCCGTACCGAGCGCGACCGGACCCACCGCGAGCGCGAGGGTCTGCGGGCGCGCGGCCGAGATCCAGGTGCCGAGGGTCGCCGGGCGCTCCTCAGCCGGCGGGCGACCGCCGGGACGGCCGCTCTTGCCCTGGTGCTTCGTCTTCGCGCTCTTCGACGACTTCGCCTTGCCGGGAGCCGTGCCCTTGGCACGGTCGAGGGCCGACGGGTCGAAACGTTGCTGCTTTGCCACGGAGGCAGCCTACTGAGAATCCTTAAGCGCTCCTGCCAGCCGGGCGGCCTCGCGCCGGTCGACCTTGCCGTTCGGGAGCAGCGGCAGCGCCGCCACCCGCACCACGCGCTCCGGCCGGCCCACCGCACCCAGCGCATCCGCCGCCGCCGCGAGCGCCGCCGCGTCGTCGACAGCAGGTCCCGCGGCGACCGCCACCGGACGCTCGCCCCACCGCTCGTGCGGGACGGCGACGACCACCACATCCGTGAACCCCGGCCGTGTGCGCAAGGTCTCCTCGATGGCCGACAGCGCCACCTTCAGCCCGCCGGAGACGATCACATCGTCGGCGCGGCCCAGCACCCGCAGCACCTCGCCGTCCCACTCCCCCGCGTCGGCGGTGCGGAACCAGCGCGCGCCGTCGGCCTCCACGAAACGCTCGCCGGTGAGCCGCGGGTCGTCCAGGTAGCCGTCGGCGAGCGTCGGCCCCGCCAACTGCACCTCGCCGTCGTACACACGCACGTGCGTTGTGCCGATCGGGCGGCCGTCGTAGACGCATCCGCCGCTCGTCTCGCTCGACCCGTAGCTGCGCACCACCCGGATGCCGGCCTCCCGCGCCCGGGCGGCGAGCGCCGCCGGGGTGGCCTGACCGCCCACCAGCACCGCCTGGAAACCCCGGAGGGTGTCGCGTGCCGCCGGGTCGTCGAGCAGGGTCGCCAGCTGCGCCGGCACGAGGGCCGTCGCCCGCTCCGGCACCACCAACCGTGCGGCAGCCGCCACGAACGCCTCCGCACTGAACGTGTCGGCCTCCACCGCCACCGGGTCGAGCTGCGCACACAACGACCGCGCCAACACGTTGAGCCCTGCGATGTAGTTCACCGGCAGTGCCAGCACCCACTGCGCGGGGCCACCCAACGCCGACTCGCTCGCCGCCGCCGACGCGAGCACCGCATCCGCAGGCAGCACCACCCGCTTCGGTCGGCCCGTGCTGCCACTCGTCTCCACCACGAGACCCACATGCTGCGACACTTCGGCGGGCGGCGGGGTCGCATCCGCACCGGGCGCACCCGACGCGACGAACAGCGCCGGCCCGCCGGCGAACGCCGAGCGCAACGCCTCGAGCACCACGGCGGGACCCGCCGACGCGGGAACGCGCGCGAGCGACCTCATCGGCTCAGAAATGCCACGGGTACGGACCCCAGTCGGGGTCGCGCTTCTCGAGGAACGCGTCGCGACCCTCGGCCGCCTCGTCGGTGCCGTACGCGAGACGTGTGGCCTCACCGGCGAACACCTGCTGACCCACCATCCCGTCGTCGACCGCGTTCATCGCGAACTTCAGCATCCGGATCGCGGTGGGACTCTTGCCCAGGATCGTCTGCGCCCACGCCACACCGGTCGACTCCAGCTCGGCGTGCGGGACGACCGCGTTCACCGCACCCATTTCGTAGGCGCGCTGCGCGTCGTACTCGTCGGCCAGGAAGAACACCTCACGCGCGAACTTCTGCCCCACCTGCCGGGCGAAGTAGGCGCTGCCGTAGCCGGCGTCGAACGAGCCGACATCCGCATCGGTCTGCTTGAAGCGGGCGTGCTCACGGCTCGCGATGGTGAGGTCGCACACCACGTGCAGCGAATGCCCGCCGCCGGCCGCCCACCCGGGCACCAGCGCGATCACCACCTTCGGCATGAACCGGATCAGCCGCTGCACCTCGAGGATGTGCAGCCGGCCGACGCCCGCGCCCCCCTCGCCCGCGTACTCGTAGCCCGACCTGCCGCGGATGCGCTGGTCACCACCCGAACTGAACGCCCAGCCGCCGTCCTTCGGGCTGGGTCCGTTGCCGGTGAGCAGCACCACCCCCACCCGCGGGTTCTGGCGGGCGTCGTCGAGGGCGCGGGCCAACTCGTCGACCGTCTGCGGGCGGAACGCGTTACGCACCTCGGGCCGGTTGAACGCGACCCGCGCGATGCGCCCCGACACATCGAGGTGGTAGGTGACGTCGGTCAGATCCTCGAAACCGGAGACCTCACGCCACACGTCGGCGTCGAACAGTTCGGAGACCGTCACAGCACACCCACCGAACCGAGGATGTAGGTGAGCACCACCGGGTTCAGCAGCACGCCGACCGCGATCGCGGCGATGCCCCACCCGCGACCCCAGTTGCCGATCACGGCGACCGCGCCGCCCACCACCGCGATGCCGCTGAGCAGCACCGCCGAGATGCTGAGCCCCACACCGACCTCGAACATCCCGTTCGACAACGCCACCAGACCGAACGCCCAGGTCAGCACCATCAGGATCGCGATGCCGCCCGCGAACGCCCCCGGCCAGCGGTGTCGGCGCTTCGCGTGCTCGTCGGGGTGGTCGTGGTCGGACGCGTGGCGCGGCTCCGTGCCGTCGACCTCCCCGTCGCCGGCGTCGGCACCACCGTCGAAGATCCGCAGCCCGTCGCTCACGTTCCCACCCTAGACGCGCGCATCCCCCGCAGAAGGCAGGAATGAGGGGAGGATGGGGGCATGGTTCCCGGGCCGGATGAGCTGCTCGAAGGCGCCCACGTGGTGCGCCTACCGCTGGTGACCCGCTTCCGCGGCGTCACCGAACGCGAAGCGATGCTGCTGCGCGGACCGAACGGGTGGGCCGAGTTCTCCCCCTTCGTCGAATACGACGACGCGGAGGCGTCCGCGTGGCTCGCGGCGGCGATCGACACCGGGTGGGGCGAGACGGCGCCTGCGTTGCGCGACACGGTTCCGGTGAACGCCACCCTGCCGACCGTGCCGGTGGAACGGATCGGTGAGATCCTCGCCCGGTTCGGCGCCGTGCGCACCGTCAAGGTGAAGGTCGCGGACGCGGCCGAGACGCTCGACGCCGACGTCGCCCGGGTGCGGGAGGTGCGCCGCATCCTCGGACCGGAGGGCCGCATCCGGGTGGATGCGAACGGCGGCTGGAACGTCGACCAGGCGGAACGCGCCGCCCACGCGCTGGCGCCATACGACCTCGAGTACCTGGAGCAGCCGTGCGCGACGATAAACGAACTCGCGGAGCTGCGGGAGCGCCTGCACGACTGGCAGCTGCCGGTCGCCGCCGACGAGAGCGTGCGGAAGGCGTCCGACCCGCTCGCGGTGGCCCGGGCGGGGGCGGCCGACCTGCTGGTGGTGAAGGTGCAGCCGCTCGGCGGCGTCACGCGGGCTCTGCGGATCGTGGCGGAGGCGGGGCTGCCGGTGGTGGTGTCGAGCGCCCTCGACACCTCGGTGGGGCTCGCGATGGGCGCACGTCTGGCGGCCGCGCTGCCCGACCTCGACTTCGACTGCGGGCTCGGCACGGCGGCGCTGTTCACCGCGGACGTCACCCGCGAACCGCTGCTGCCGGTCGACGGCGCCGTCCCGGTGCGCGACGTGCACCCGGATGCGGAGCTCCTGAAGCGGTACGCGGCGCCCGCCGAACGGGTCGCCTGGTGGCACGAGCGGCTGCGCCGCTGCCTGCCGCTGGTGCCCTCCCCGCTGGCTGAGTAGCGACCGCCGGAGGCGGCCGGGTGAGCGGCTTACAGGCCGGAGTAGGCGTGCAGGCCCTTGAAGAAGAGGTTCACGACGGTGAAGTTGAACAGCACCGCCGCGAAGCCGATGATCGCGAGCCAGGCGGAACGCGACCCACGCCATCCGCGGGTGGCGCGGGCGTGGATGTAGCCGGCGAACACCACCCAGATGATGAACGTCCACACCTCTTTGGTGTCCCAGCCCCAGTAGCGACCCCACGCGTGTTCGGCCCAGATGGCGCCGGCGATGAGGGTGAAGGTCCAGAACGCGAAGCCGATCACGTTGACGCGGTAGGCGGTGTTCTCGAGCGCTTCGGAGGTGGGGAAGCTGCGCAGGAACGCGGGCTTGTCGGTGGCGCCGGTCTCGCGGCGGGCCTGCATCAGTTGGGCGATGGAGAGCCCGGCACCGAGGGCGAAGAAGCCGGTGCCGAGGATGGCGACGAACACGTGGATGACGAGCCATGCGGACTGCAGCGGCGGCGGCAGCGGCACGACGCCGACGTACACGTTGATGGCGGCGAGCATCAGCAGCAGTGACACGAGGCCGGTGATGTAGGCGCCGACGAAGCGCACGTCGCGCCAGATGTTGACGAGCAGGAACACGCCGACGATGACGGCGGTGCCGGTGAGGGCGAACTCGAACATGTTCGCCCAGGGGGCGCGGCCGGCGGCGAGGCCGCGCAGCAGGATGGCGCCGACGTGGATGGCGAACCCGAGCACGGTGAGCGCGAACGCGATCCGCAGGGCCTTGCTGCGGGCGGGCGTCTCGGTGGCGGTGGGCGGCGCGGGCGGGGCGAGCACGGTGGTGCCGTCGGTGGTGGAGGCGACGGATGCGTCGCGGGCGACGGGTTGGGCGGCGACGGCGTCGCTGGAGCGCCGCGACAGGTCGATGACGTACGCGATGAAGGCGATGACGTAGACCGCGGCGGCCGAGTACACGGCGAGCAGCGAGTAGGCGGCGAGGGTCTGGGCGGTCACGGGTTCATCCTACGTTCGAGCCGTTGGGCGTGCTTCTGGGCGATGTCGGCGACAGCCGCCTCCAGGGTGGGGTCTTCTCCGCGGGCGAGGCCGGCGTATTCGAGGCGCACCCCGTTGTCGGTGTCGACGACTTTGATCCACATCCGTCGCCGGGGGATGAAGAGGCTGAGCAGCAGGCCGCCGAGGATGAGGATCGAGAACACGAGCACCCAGCCTTCGGTGGGGTCGTGGTGGAATTCGACGCTCACGAAGCGCTTCAGGCCGGTGAATTCGATGGTGCCGAGGCCGTCGGGCAGGTCGGCGGTCTGCCCTTGGGTGAGTTGCAGCGATTTGATGTCGGCGGTGGGGCCGGCGAGCTGTTCGAGGTCGTCGGTGTTGAGCGAGTACGCGTTGACGCTGACGCCGTCGTCGAGGCCGAGGTCGCCCGCGTACACGTTGAGGGTGAGGAGGCTGGAGTCGCCCGCGTACGGCGACACGGACGTGTAGGTCTCGTCGGGCAGCTCGTACGGGTCGGGGTAGAAGAAGCCCATCATGCCGAGCTGCTGGTCGAGGCCGTCGGGCACTTTGATGACGCCGCGGCTGCGGAGGTTGCCGTCCATGGGGAGGAAGGCGACGGGGCCGGCGTAGGCGACCACGCCGTCGGCGTTCTTCACGGTGACGACGGGGGCGTACCCGTTGCCGAGGAGGTACATCTTGGTGCCGCCGAGTTCGAGCGGCGAGTTGACCTTCAGGTCGAGGTCGGTCCAGTCGGTGTCGGCGGTGCGGGTGGAGAGGTGGGCGGTGAAGTCGAGCGGGTTGTGCACGTCGGTCGACGGGTCGTACTCGTAGTGGCCGTCGAACTCGTCGAGTCGTACCGAGAACGGTTCGAGGGCGCTCTCGGTGAAGAAGCGTCCCGGGTTGAAGGAGTCGTAGCCGGCCAGCGAGTTGGTGAAGGCGGTGTCTTGGATGATCACCTTCTGGCCGTTGTAGCCGAAGCCGCCGCCGATGCCGACCGTCACCAGCACTCCGACGAGCGCGGTGTGGAAGATGAGGTTGCCGGTCTCGCGCAGGTAGCCGCGTTCGGCGGAGATCGAGTCGCCATAGCGTTCGGTGCGGTAGCCGGCGCCCTTCAGGACGGCGCGCGCCTCGTCGACGGCGGTCTCGGCATCCGCGGTGGTGGTCTGCTCGGTGTACCCGACGAGGCGGCCGAGGCGTGCGGGGGTCTTCGGCGGGCGGGCCCGCAGGGCGTCGAAGTGGTGCTTGGTGCGCGGGATGATGCAGCCGACCAGCGAGATGAACAGCAGCAGGTAGATGGCGGAGAACCACGGGGAGCCGAAGGTGGAGAACACGCCGAGCGCGTCGAGCACTTTGAAGGCGTCGGGGTTCTCGGCCTCGTACTGGATGACGCCGTTCGGGTCGGAGGTGCGCTGCGGCACCAGCGATCCGGGGACGGCGGCGAGCGCCAGCAGCAGCAGCAGCACGAGCGCCGTGCGCATGCTGGTGAGCTGGCGCCAGAAGAACCGCAGGTAGCCGACGATGCCGAGTTTCGGCTGCGTGACGGTGGGGTCGGCCGGGTCGGAGTCGATGTGGTCGGACGGCCGCAGCGGGTCGGTCGACCGCTGCTGCGTGCGGTCAGAGCGCGGGGACGAAGCCACTGATCACCGCCCCCAGGTGCGACATCAGCACGCCCCACAGCCCGGTGACCATGAGCACGCCGATGATGACGAGCAGCACGCCCCCGGCGATGTTGACCGCCCGGATGTGCTTCTTCACCCATCCGATGCTCGTTCCGACCCAGCCGAATCCGAGTGCGACGAGCACGAACGGCAGACCGAGGCCGAGGCAGTAGGCGAGTCCGATGAGGGCCGCGCGGCCGGGGTCGCCCCCGTAGCCGGCGAGGAATCCGACGGCGACGATGGTCGGGCCGATGCAGGGGGTCCAGCCGAGGGCGAAGAGGATGCCGAGCACGGGCGCCCCGATCAGGCCGGTGCGGGGCTGCCAGGAGGGCTTTACCGTGCGCTGCAGGAACGTCACCTGGCCGATGAAGACGAGGCCCAGCAGGATGATCAGCACGCCGCCGATGCGCATGATGAGGTCGCCGTACTGCAGCAGGAAGCGCCCCACGGTGCCCGCGAACACGAACACCGCCATGAAGACCAGCGAGAACCCTCCGATGAACAGGAGAGATCCGGCGACCACCCGCGAGCGGGTCTTCGGCGCACCGCCGGTGACGCCCGACACGTAGCCGAGGTACCCGGGCACGAGCGGCAGCACGCACGGCGACAGGAACGACAGCAGGCCGGCGGCGAGCGCGATCGGAACGGCGAGCCACAGCCCACCGCTCACGACGATGTCGCCCGGACCCACTCTCAGGCCTTCTCGGCCAGAAGCTGGTCGACGATGTCGGCGACCACGCTGGGGCTGGTGATGAGGCCGCTGAGGCGGGCCGCGACGCGACCTTCCCGGTCGAGCACGAGGGTGGTGGGCACCGAGTTGGGGCGCAGCTCACCCTCGGCGAAGGCCAACTGCACGCCGTTGTCGTCGACGTCGACGATGGACGGGTAGCCGACCCCGAAGTCCTTGGCGAACGCCTGCGAGGTGCCCGCGTCGTCGCTGACGTTGACGCCCACGATGGTGACGTCGTCGTCGGCGAACTGCATGCGCAGCGCCTCCAGGTCGGGCGCCTCCTCGCGGCAGGGCGGGCAGCTGGCGTACCAGAAGTTCACGATCACGACGTCGCCCAGCGCATCCGCGGAGTCGAAGGTGCCGCCGTTGTCCAGCTTGCCGGAGAAGGCGACGGGCGCTTCGCGTTCGTCGGCGGGCGGCTGCACGATGCGGCCGTCGCCGGAGACGTAGCCGCCGGATTCGTCGCCCTGCTGGTAGGTCTCGGCCAGCCGGTCGGATTCGTCGGTGCAGCCGACGAGGAGGAGGGCCGCGGCGGCGACGAGGGGTGCGACGAAGCGCACGCCGAGGCGGCGGGCGGGCGTGCTGCGGGTTTTCACACGGCTCCCAGATCGATGGACTGCGCCAACAACTCTGCCGCAGGTTCCTGATAGTCCACCTCGACGAAGGTGCCGTCCCTCCAGGCGAGGGTGGTGATGCTCGACAGCGAGCAGCGGCGGGTGCGGGGGTCGTGGGCGAGCGGCTTGCGCGCGACGGTGCGCGCGACCATCCAGATGGGGAGCTGGTGGCTCACGAGGACCGCTTCGCCTTCGTCCGTCTCGGCGTATGCCTGCGCGACGGCGGCCAGCATCCGCTTGCGGATCGAGGTGAACGCCTCACCCCAGGTGGGGCGCCACGGTCCCACGAGGTACGGCCAGTTACGGGGATCCCGCAGGCCGCGACGCACGTTGCTGCCCTCGAAACGGTTGTGCGGTTCGATGAGTCGGTCGTCGAGGCGCATCTCGAGGCCGAAGGCGGCCGCCCACGGCGCCGCCGACTCCTGGGTTCGCTGCAGCGGGCTGGCGGCGAGCGTCGTCACCGGGCGCCCGTGGAGGGATGCGGCGGAGAGCGCCGCCATGCGGTGGCCGAGTTCGGAGAGCCCGAAGCCCGGCATCCGTCCGTAGAGCACGCGGTCGGGGTTGAAGACCTCGCCGTGGCGAACGAGGTGGACGAGGTCGGCCGGCACGCCCTCCAGTCTACGAGCGGCCTTCGAGGGCCGGCTCCGGGGTGAGGGCGAAGTTGTCGCGGAACAGGCCCGTCGGGTCGACGCGGGCCTTGAGGGCCCGCAGACGTTCGAGGGTCGCCGGCGGGAACGCGCGCTCGACTCGGTCGCCGCGCGGGTCGGCTTCGAAGCTCAGGTACACGCCCATCACGTGCTCCTCCAGCGCGTCCCACTGCGCGTTCAGCCACCCGGCGTCGCCCGAGAGGGAGGCGAGCGAGAAGTTCGCCGAACGGTGGGCGTAGGCGGTGGCATCCTCCGGCACGTCGGAGACGGCGCCACCCACGGCGCGGATCTGGAAGAAGGGCACCCGGCCGCTCTGCAGCATCCGCGCCAGCTCCTCCGCCAACTGCGGTGTGACGTGCTCCACGAGGCCACCGCGCGCGACGGGGCTGCCGCTGCCGCGGTTCGACTCGCCCTGCGCGTTCGCGATCACCGCCGAGTACGGCGCCAACTGCACCGACTGGTCGACCAGCGGCGCCGCCTCGGCGAACGGCTGAAGCCGTTCCAGGATCGTGTCGGGGTCGTCCGAGTCGACCAGCAGCAGCGCCTGGGCGTACAGCTGCCCGCCGCGCGGGGCGCCCAGGATGATCTCGCCCGACACGTCGCGGGGTGCCGCCTCCATGACGGCCGCCCACCGCTGAAGGAACGCGGCGGTGTCGGATGCGTCGAACGCGAGCTGCGCCCATCCGACGTCGCCTGCCTCGGCGGCTTCGAACTCGAACGCCGTCGCGATACCGAAGTTCGCGCCGGCGCCGCGGATGCCGAAGAACAGCTCCGGGTCGTGGTCGGCGTCGGTGCGCACCACGCTGCCGTCGGCGAGCACGAACTCGGCGGCGCGGATGCGGTCGATGGTGAGGCCGTGCTCGCGGGCGAAGAAGCCGACGCCGCCCGCCGTCGCGAGACCGCCCACGCCCACGCCGCCGTAGTCGCCCGACGTGATCACCCATCCGTGGGGGGCGAGCGCCGCGGCCACCTCCTGCCAGCGGGCACCCGGGCCCACCCGCACGAGGCGCCGGCTCGCGTCGAGCACCTCGATCGTGTCGAGCGCCGACACGTCGATCACGAGTCCTCCGTCGTTCGTCGAACGGCCGCTGATCCCATGACCGCCGCTGCGCACGCCGAGCGGCAGGTCGCGGTGCTCCCGTGCGACGGCCACCGCCTGCACCACCTCGTCGACATTGCGGGGTCGCAGCACGAGGCCGGGGGTGCCGCCGCGCATGTAACCCGACCGCACGCGCCCGTACTCGCGGTCGCCCGGCTCGACGGCGTTCGCGGCGAGCTCCTCGGGAAGCTCGTCGTAGGCGATACCGGGGCGGCGGGCGGCGAGGGACGCCGGGGGTCGGATGCGGGCGGCGAGCGCCGTGCCGCGCTCGCCCCGTTCGGCGGCCACGCGCTCGCGCAGCTCAGGCGCCACCTCCTCGGCGAACCGCTGCAGGGTGCCGGGGTCGTCGCTGGCGAGGATGAACGTGCTCGCGCCGTCGTCGATCACCAGCGGGAGCAGCTGCTCCACCCACTGCGCGGGCGGGCCCTGCAGCATCCCGCCGTCGCGGTCCTGGAAGCGCCCGAACAGGTTCAGCATCCGCCGCACCTCGCGCGGGTCGCGGTCGGCGTCTTCTGCCGCCGCGTCGATCACGGCGTTGCCCGCCGCGAAGCCGCCCTCCGGGAGGTAGGCGAGGCTCGGCAACCAGCCGTCGGCGAGACGGCCCACGAGCCGCAGCATCCGGGGTTTCAGCGCGCCCACCCAGATCGGGATGTCGTGCGCCGGTTCGGGGCCGCGGGCGGCGCCCTCCAGGCGGTAGTGGTCGCCGATCGCGGTGAGCGGGCGACGCTCGGACGCGTCCCACAGGCCGCGGATGATCGGGATGGCTTCCTCGAGGGCCGCGACGTTCTCGCCCACGCTGCGGCGCGGGCCGCCGATGGAGGCCACCGCATCCGCGAAGCCCCCGGCGCCGAGCCCCAGTTCGAAGCGTCCGCCGCTCAGCAGGTCGAGGCTGGCGGCGGAACGCGCGAGCACGGCGGGCGGACGCAGCGGCAGGTTGTGCACGTTCGCGGCGACATGGATGCGCTCGGTGCTCGCGGCGACCCAGGTGAGGAGGGTCCAGGTGTCGAGGAACGACGCCTGGTACGGGTGGTCCTGGTAGGTGACGAGGTCGTAGCCGAGCTGCTCGCTCAGCTGGGCGAGGGCGACGGGCGCCTGCGGCTGGGCGGCGGCGGGGGTGATGAACGTTCCGAAGCGGAGGGGGTGGCCGTAGTCGGGCATGGTTCCAGCGTGCGGGGTGGATGCCGACCCGGCAAACCGTCGGTAAGTCACTTACGATAGGTGAGTGACCAAGCCGACCGACCTCATGCACATCGACGACGATGCGTGCCGCCGCTTCACGTCATCCGCCGAACTCGCCGGGCGGCGCTGGAGCCCCGGCATCATGCTCGCGCTCGGGCGGGGCGCCACCCGCTTCAGCGCCATCGTCGCCGCGGTCGACGGGCTCTCCGACCGCATGGCCGCGCAGCGCCTGCGCGAACTCGAGCACGCCGGCCTCGTCGACCGTCACGTGATCCCGTCGACCCCCGTGCAGGTGCGGTACCGGCTCACGCAGGCGGGCCTCGAACTGCTCACCGCGCTGCAGCCGCTCGCCGCGTGGGGCCACCGCTGGGGCGACCTCGCCGAGAACGCGGCCCGCGAAACCGCCTAGAGAAGGGACTCCAGGTTCGCGGCGAGCTGCGCGCGGTAGTCGACGAGCCAGTCGCCCTCGAAGCCGCGGGGCACGATCTCGGTCGTCATCAACACGGTGAACCAGATGCGGTACAGGCGGATGCGGGCCAGCTCCTCCGCGGAGAACGCGTCGACCGCGGCGAGGCGCGGGTCGGGCGCCCCGACGTTCATCGCATCCCCCGCCACCACATCGAACAGCGGGTCGGCCCACATCGCCCGCTCCACGTCGATCAGCCCGAGCACCTCACCCGTCTCCGGCACGACGAACACGTTCCCCGGCCACGGATCCCCGTGCACCAGCCGCGGCACCGTCACCTCGGCGAGCGCCACCCGCCCCGCCACGAACGCCTCCCGGATGCGCGCCTCCGGCAGCGGCACCCCCACCACCCGTGCATCCGCCAGCAGGCTCTCGACGATCAGCCCCACCGCATCCGGCCAGGCCGCCGCGCGCAACGTCGACGACGACGGGTAGCCGAACTCCGACCCCGTCTCGGCGTGCACCCGCGCGAGCACCGCCCCGAGCTCCCGCTTCGCGCGGTCGTTCGCCTCCGCGCTCATGCCCGCCTCTGCCAGATCCCACCGCTCCCCCGGCATGCGGCTCATCGCCAGCACATCCACCGGCAACGCCCCGCGGCCCGTGTCGAGGAGCAGCAGCCGCGGGTACGGCCAGCCGCGCTCCGCCGCCAGCCGCATCGCCCACGCCTCGGTGCGCAGCATCCGCTCCTCGTAGAGCAGCAGCGACGGTGCGCCGTCGGCCGGCGCGATCTTCACGATCGCGGTCTCACCGGATGCGAAGTCCGCCGCCCACACGGAGGCGAACGTGCCGCCCTCCATCAGGTCGAGCGACGTCAGCTCGCCGAGCGGTGCCAGCGCCCGCGCGACCGCATCCGGATCGGGAAACTCCGTCGTCATGGTGCCGGACTCTAGCGGCAGCGCCGCTACCGTGGGCGCGTGCCGGTCGGAGGAAGTCGCCGCGTGCGCGCTGCGCGCCGCCGACGCGCTCGCGTGCTCGCCGCCGACAACGACCTCACCCCCACGCAGTGGCTCGCCATCCGCGACGCGTGGGGCGGGTGCGCGTACTGCGGCGGACCCGACGAGTCGCTGCAGCGCGACTGCGTGCAACCCATCTCGCGGGGCGGCCGCTACACGATCGAGAACGTGGTGCCCGCGTGCCGCTCCTGCAACGCCAGCAAGAGCAACGACGAGGTCACCTCGTGGATGCGACGCAAACGCCTCGACGAGCCGCGGTTCCTGCTGCGGTGGGTGGAGATCACCGCCGGATTCCGCACCGCCACGCCGGACTAGACTTTCCCCCCGTGACCGACCGCATCCTCGTGAAGAATCTCGCCGCCACCGACGCGGGCCCCGTGACCGTCTCCGGATGGGTCGAGACGGTGCGTGATCAGAAGAAGGTGCAGTTCGTCGTGCTCCGCGACGAGTCCGGCGCCGTGCAGCTGGTGCACCCGCGCACCGACGTGGACGAGCCCGGCACCGACCCGGTCGCCACCACCATCTCCGGCCTCACCACCGGCAGCTTCCTCACTGTCACCGGCGAGCTGAAGCACGACGAGCGCGTCAAGCTCGGCGGTCTCGAGGTGAAGATCGACACCATCGACGTGGCGGCCGCCGCCCTCGACATCCCGATCGCCGACGACTCGTCCATCGACAAGCGCCTCGACTGGCGCTTCCTCGACCTGCGCCGCCCCGAACAGAACCTCGTGTTCCGGGTGCAGACCACGTTCCTGCACGCCCTGCGCACCTACTGGGTCGAGAACGACTTCGTCGAGATCCACACCCCGAAGCTGATGGCGTCGGCCTCCGAGAGCCGCGCCGAACTGTTCGAGGTGGAGTACTTCGAGACGAAGGCGTACCTCGCGCAGAGCCCCCAGTTCTTCAAGCAGATGGCCCAGCCGGCCGGCTTCGGCAAGGTGTTCGAGGTGGCGCCCGCGTTCCGCGCCGACCCCAGCTTCACCAGCCGCCACGCCACCGAGTTCATCTCCGTGGATGCCGAGATCAGCTGGGTGCGCAGCCACGAAGACGTCATGGCGATGCACGAGGCGCTCCTCGTCGCCGGCCTCACGGCGGTGAAGGAGAAGCACGGCGCCGAGATCGAGGCGGCGTTCGGAGTCGAGGTGACCGTGCCGGCCACCCCGTTCCCGCGCATCCCGCTCGCCGAGGCGCACCGCATCCTCGAGTCCCGCGGCTACACGGTGCCCCGCACCGACGGCGACCTCGACCCCGAAGGCGAGCGCAAGCTGTCGGAGTACGTGCGTGAGGAGTTCGGCCACGAGTTCGTGTTCGTCACCGACTACGCCTCCAACATCCGGCCGTTCTACCACATGCGCCACGAGGGCGACCCGGGCCTCACCAACAGCTACGACCTGCTGTTCAACGGCACCGAGGTCTCCACGGGCGCGCAGCGCGAGCACCGCGTCGACGTGCTCGTCGCGCAGGCGAAGGAGAAGGGTCTGGAGCCGGAGGAGCTCGACTTCTACCTCGACTTCTTCCGCTACGGCGTGCCCCCGCACGGCGGATTCGGCATGGGCCTCAGCCGCGTCATCATGCTGCTGCTGCACCAGCCCTCCATCCGCGAGGTCACCTACCTGTTCCGCGGACCGAACCGCCTCACCCCGTAGCGGATACGCCGAAACCCGCATATCGGCGGGGCTGGGCGCCGACCTAGCCTGGCGCCATGAGTCGCCGCCACCTCGCCCTCGCCCTGCTGCCCGCCCTGCTGCTCGTGGGCGGGCTCAGTGCCTGCACGCCCACCGCACCGTCGTCGGAGGGGTCGGGGACCGAGTCCGACGACTCCACCACCACCGACGACGGCGCGACCACCGACGGCGGCGACGACTCGGGCTTCTCCGGGGTGACCGTCTCGGGCACCGGCACCTACGCGATCCCCGACCAGATCCCGTACGGCGGCTATCAGCTGGTGGGCGACCCCGGCGTGCTGCCCGACGGCTGCACCTGGTCGATCAGCGGATCGGATGGCGTGGTCGCCGAAAGTCAGGGCGCGTACGTGTTCATCACCGACATCGACGAGGCCGACACCTTCACCACCGACGGCTGCCCCGACTGGGAGCAGTTCGAGTAGGCGCCGCGCGTTACGCGGACTGACGGTAGACGGGCTCCTGCAGCACGGTCAGATCTTCGAGGGTGGCCCGCGGCATCGACCGCATCACCGCTTGAACCATCGCGACCGCCGACGCCTTCGCGACGTAGTTGCCACTCACGGCGACCGTCTGGCCGCTCTCCGAGACGATGCGCCAGAAGTAGGGCTGCGTGGGGTTCTTGCTGCGCACGACCTGGAATCGCATCTTCGGGCTCCTCGTTGGGGGGACAAGTAGCCAGAGACTAGACCGGATCGGCGACCCCCGCTAGGGGGTCACGGCGTGGTGTGCCCGAATCGCGGTCAGATCTGGTAGTCGACGCAGCTGCGCGCCTCGGCCACCGACTTCACGAACACGGCCGCCTCGAGGTGCGCCGGATGCGTCTGGTAGGCCGCCAGGTCGGCGGTCGACGCGAAGTCCGAATCGAGCACCACATGCCAGTTGCCGTCGGTCTCGCCGAGGTCGACGCCCACGTCGATCCGCTCCGCCGGAACCAGGCCGCGCAGACCCTCGAGCCGGCTCTTGATGCCCGCCGCATCCGCCGCGCGCTGCTCGGGGTCGGTGGCGGCGAGCCGCCAGCTGACGATGTGCCGGATCATGCGGAAGCCTCCCTCTCGTCGAGCGCACGGCGCAGCCGCGCCGGGTCGACGCGCCAGATGGTGTGCACGCGGTCGTCGATCAGCAGCACCGGGATCTCCTCCGCGTACTGGTCGAGCAGCGCCTCGTCGTCGAGGATGTTGCGCTCCTCCAGCTGCAACCCACGCTCGCCCGCCACCTCGAGCACGATCGCTCGCGCGTCGTCGCAGAGGTGGCATCCGGGCTTGCCGAGCAGGGTCAGGCGCGGTGCGGGCACCCACCTAGACTATGTGGGTCATGCCCGAGGCCCAGAACCCGACCCCGAGCGAACGCCCCGTGATCGCGTTCTTCGACGTCGACAACACGCTCATGCACGGGACGAGTGCGTTCCATGTGGGCCGTGAGGCGTGGGCGCGCGGCATCATCGGATGGCGCGACATCCTGCTGTTCGGGTGGCACCAGCGCCGCTTCATCAAGGTGGGCGAGAACCACGAGCACATGGGCACCGCGAAGGAGCGGGCTCTGGGACTGGTGGCCGGCCACACCGAGGCGCAGATCCAGGAGATCGCGGCAGGCATCTGGGATCACCGCATCAAGCCGCGCCTCTGGCCGGAAACGGTGGCCCTCACCCAGGAGCACCTCGCGAAGGGCCACCAGGTGTGGCTCATCTCGGCCACCCCGGTCGAGGTCGGCGAACTGATCGCCAAAGAGCTGGGACTCACCGGCGCCCTCGGCACCCGGGTGGAGGCCGTCGACGGCGTCTACACGGGGCGCCTCATCGGCTCGGTGCTTCACGCGGAAGAGAAGGCGGTCGCCGCCCGTGCGCTCGCCGAGCGCATCGGCGCCGACCTGTCGGAGTCGTGGGCGTACTCCGACAGCCGCAACGACATCCCGCTGCTCGAACTCGTCGGCAACCGCATCGCGGTGAACCCGGATGCGGCACTCGCACGGTACGCCGCCGAGAAGGGCTGGCCCACCATGACGCTCGACCCGGCGGCCATCAAAGCGCAGCAGCGGATCGTGCGACGCGAGGCGAAGCAGGTCGGCCGCGGGCGCAAGCAGCCCTAGAACGACGAAACCCCGGACCGTGCGGCCCGGGGTTTACGAGGGAGTGGCGAGCACTCCTACTTCTTGTTGCGACGCTGGTGACGCGTCTTGCGGAGAAGCTTGCGGTGCTTCTTCTTCGCCATGCGCTTGCGGCGCTTCTTGATGACGGAACCCATGTTCACCTCGTTCGTTCGTCTAGCGGACCACTCCGGGTCCGTACGAACCGCGGGAAGCCTAACCGGGAGAGTTTACCAAACCCGCGACGGGTCGGATTCAGCCGACGTTGCGGTCCGAATCGGCGATGCCGACGACCCCCGCGACAGCCGACTCCGGGATGCGGAAGGAGCGTCCGAAGCGCACCGCCGGCAGCTCACCCGAGTGCACCAGGCGGTACACGGTCATCGTGGAGACGCGCATCATGTCGGCGACTTCCTGAACCGTCAGGAAGCGCACGTCTGAAAGGTCCCGCGCCATGTCCGCCTCGTTGCCCTGCGGCTGTGCCGCGTGTTGGTGGTGTTGCTGCTGTGACCGGAGTGGTCAGCCACAGAGTAGAGGTTCGGGAGCCTGCGTGTCCAGGGAGCGTGGGACGCTGGATGCATGAGTGTTCTCGCGACGTTCCGCTCGTCGCGGCGGCAGCCGTGGCTGCAGGTCGCGAAGTCGGCGGTCGCGACCATCACGGCGTGGGTCGTCGCCGGATGGCTGATCCCCGGTCCGCTCCCCGTCTTCGCGGCAATCGCCGCACTGCTGGTGGTGCAGCCGAGCGTCAACCAGTCGATCGCGAAAGCGGTCGAACGCTCGGTGGGGGTGATCGCGGGCGTCGTCATCGCATCCGCCCTCTCCCTGGCGTTCGGTCAGGCCACCTGGGTGGTGCTGCTGGCGGTGGTCGCCGCACTCGCCGTCGCCTGGCTGCTACGGATGACGGCCGGCACGGCCAATCAGGTCGCCATCAGCGCCCTGCTCGTGCTCTCGCTCGGCGCCGCCACCCCCGACTACGCGGTCGATCGGATCATCGAGACGGTGCTCGGGGCGGCCATCGGGTTCGTCGTGAACCTGGTTTTCGTGCCCCCGGTGGCGCTCGCACCCGCCCAGGATGCGGTCGACATCCTCGGCGACGAGGTGGCGTCGTCGCTCGACCGGCTCGCCGCCGGGCTCGCGGCGCCGCAGTCGCCGGCGCAGCTGGAGGAGCTCATGCTCACCGCACGCCTGCTGCGGCCGATGGTCGCCACCGCCGACGAGGCGATCGCGACGGCCGCGGAGTCCCTCACCCTCAACCCACGCAGCAGACGCCGCCGCGACGAGCTGAACAGCCTGCAGGCGACCCTCGCGCGGCTCGGGCCGATCGTCACCCAGGTGATCGGCATGACCCGCGCCGTCTACGACCGCTACGACCCCGGGCTCGCCGACGAGCCGGCGGTGCGGGCCATCGCCGAGCAGTTGCGGCGCGCAGCCCACGACGTGCGGCGCGTCATGCGGCGCACCAACCCCGACCCGACGCATCCGGCGACCGAGAGCATCCCGGCCCTCACCGCGCCGCTCACGATCGGGGCGCCGTCGTCGGGCAACTGGATCCTCATCGGATCACTGCTGGAAGACCTGCGCCGCATCCACGAAGCGCTCGCGGAGCACGAGCGGGAGGGCTAGGCGTCGCCCTTGCGCCGCTTGGGAAGCTTCTCGGTGACGACCTTGCGGGCGCCCTCGATCTTCTCCTGGGCCGTCTCGAACGCGACGCGCGCGGCGTTCGCCGTCTCGGCGGCGGTGCGGCCCAGCCGGTCGCCGAACTCGGTGCCCGCCCACGCGGCGTAGACCGTGGTGGTGCCGTCGGCATCCGTGCCCACGGTGAAGTCGGTGAACGGCTCCAGCCACACCTCGACCTCCTCGAGCGGGCTCGCGTCGAGGTGGTAGTAGCGGTGCTGCCCCTCCTCGCGGACCCCCACGAGTCCGTGCTCACGCAGCACCTTCAAGTGCTTCGACACCGTGGGCTGGGCGATGCCGAGCTCGGTGACGATGTCGCCCACGGCGAGCTCGCCGCGGCTCTCGAGAAGCTGTCGGAGGATCTCGCGTCGTGTGCCGTCCGCGAGCACATCGAAGATGTCGGCCATTCCGACAGACTAGCCAGGCGACCCGGGGAGTACCATGGCGCGGGCCGGGCGACCGAAGCGGAGGGGGACGGATGCGCACCAAACCGGTGCAACGCGATCCGCTGTTCGCGCGCATTCTGAATCGCGCCGGCGACTTCGCCACGACGACGCCCGCCCGTTTCGCGATCCTCATCTTCGCGAGCCTCATCGCCCTGTTCACGCTGCTGTTCTCGCTGCCGATCGCCACCACCTCCGGTGAGGGCGCACCGTTCGTCGACGCCCTGTTCACGGCCGTCTCCGTCATCTGCGTGACGGGTCTCTCGACCGTCGACATGGCCACCTACTGGTCGCCGTTCGGGCACGTGCTCACCTTCGTCGGTGTCGAGATCGGCGGTATCGGGGTGCTCACGGTGGCGTCGATCCTCGGTCTCGTCATCAGCCGCAAGCTGGGCCTGCGGCAGAAGCTGATGGCTGCCGGCGACGCGAACCCGCTGCGCATCCGCCGCGGCCCCGTCGCCGAAGGGCAGGCGGTGCGCCTCGGCGAGACCGGCAACCTGCTCGCCACCGTCGCGGTGAGCGTGATCGTGATCGAGTTGGTCGTCGCGGCGATCATCTTCCCGCGACTGCTCATCGAAGGCACCCCGTGGCCGACCGCCCTCTGGGAGTCGATCTACTACTCGGCGATGGCGTTCACGAACACCGGATTCTCCCCCACCAGCGAGGGCATCATGCCGTTCGCGAACGACTGGTGGTTCCTCGGCGCCCTGATGATCGGCGTCGTCTTCGGCGCCATCGGCTTCCCGGTGATCTACGTGCTGCGCAAGAACCTGAAGCACCCGCACCGCTGGTCACTGCACGTGAAGCTGACGCTCATCACCTTCGGCCTGCTGCTCGTCGGAGGCACGGTCGCCTACCTGATCCTCGAGTGGGACAACCCGGCCACGATGGCCGACATGGATGCCAGCGAGCGCCTCCTCAACAGCCTCTTCCTGTCGACCATGGCGAGATCCGGCGGCTTCTCGACCCTCGACATGCCCCACCTCGACGGGTCGAGCCTGCTCGTCACCGACATGCTCATGTTCGTGGGCGGTGGGTCCGCATCCACCGCCGGCGGCATCAAGGCGACGACCCTCGCCATCCTGTTCCTGGCCGCGTTCGCGGAGGCCCGCGGAAGCGACGACATGGAGGCGTACGGCCGCCGCATCCCGCCGGACGTGCTGCGCCTCGCCGTCTCGGTCGTGCTGTGGGGTGCGACCACCGTCGCCGGAGCGTCGATCCTCATCCTGCTCGTCGACGACAATGCGCCCCTCGACTACGTGCTGTTCGACGTGATCAGCGCGTTCGCCACCTGCGGCCTGTCGACCGGGTTCACGCAGAACGCCAGCGAGCCGGCGCAGTACATCCTCGCCGCCACCATGTTCCTCGGTCGCATCGGTACAGTGACTCTCGCTGCAGCGCTCGCCGCGTCGACCCGCCGCCAGCTGTTCCGCCGCCCGGAAGAGAGGCCCATCGTTGGTTGAGAAGATTGCCCACGACGCCCCCGTGCTCGTCATCGGTCTCGGGCGGTTCGGCGCCGCCACCGCGGGGCAGTTGCAGCGCCTCGACCGCGACGTGCTCGCCGTCGACGAGGATGCGGTGCTCGTGCAGAAGTGGTCGGAGCGGGTGACGCACGCGGTGCAGGCGGATGCGCGCTCCATCGACGCGCTGCGTCAGATCGGCGCCGAGGACTTCGCGATCGCCGTCGTCGCGGTGGGCTCGTCGGTGGAGTCGAGCGTGCTCATCACCGCGAACCTCGTCGACCTCAAGATCCCGCAGATCTGGGCGAAGGCGGTGAGCCAGTCGCACGGCAAGATCCTGTCGCGCATCGGGGCGAACCACGTCATCTACCCGGAGGCGGAGGCCGGCGAACGTGTCGCCCACCTGGTGTCCGGTCGCATGATCGACTTCATCGAGTTCGATGACGGCTTCGCGATCGTGAAGATGTACCCGCCGAAGCCGATCCGCGGCCTCGGGCTGTCGGAGTCGCACGTGCGGCAGAAGTACGGCATCACCGTGGTCGGCGTGAAGAGCCCGGGCAAGGACTTCACCTACGCCACCGCCGAGACGGTGATCTCGAACCACGACCTCATCATCGCGTCCGGATCCACCGCCGACCTGGAGAAGTTCGCGGCGCTCGGCTGACGTTCAGGAGCCGGCGGCGAGCTCCTTCGCGCGGGCGATGGCCGCCTGAGCGGCCCGCTCGAACACATCGGTCAGCTGCGCCTCGTCGAGCACGGCGATGATGCGCTCCGTGGTGCCCTTCGGGCTGGTGACGCGTCGGCGAAGCTCGGCCGGGTCCTCACCGGTCGACGACAGCAACGCGGCCGAGCCGACGAAGGTCTGCTCCGCCAGCGCCCGGGCCTCATCGCGTGAGAAGCCGAGACGTTCGGCGGTCTCGGTGAGCTTCTCGACGAGGAAGAAGAACGTCGCCGGGCCCGAACCGGAGATCGCGGAGAGCGCGTCGATGCGGTCCTCCTCCACCTCGACCACGGTGCCCACCGCCTCGAACAGGGTGCGCACGGCGGCGAGCTCGGCTTCGCCCGCCCGCGACCCGGCGGCCACACCCGTCACGGCCTCGCCCACCAGCGCGGGGGTGTTCGGCATGGTGCGCACCACCGCGTTCGGCACGAGCGCCTCCATCGTCGCGGTCGTCACGCCCGCCGCCACACTCACCACCAGGGCATCCTGCGGCAACGCATCCGCCACCTCCCGCAGGGCGTCGGGCACCATCGCGGGCTTCACGCCGAGCAGCACGATCCCGGCGCCGCGCACGGAGGCCGCGTTCGCATCCGGATCCGCGTCGAGCGCCCGCGCGTTCACCCCCTCGGCGCGCCACGCATCCGCCGACGCCTCGCTGCGGGTCGTCACGGTGACGGATGCCGCATCGGCGCCCGCCGCGATCAGCCCGCGCACGATCGCACCGGCCATGGAACCTGCGCCGAGGACGGCGATGGAGGGGAGGGTCTGCATGGGGGTCATCCTAGAATCGACACCATGAGCGCGTCCGGCGGAACCAAGGCGATCATCGCGGCCTTCGCGGCCAACCTGGGGATCGCGATCACCAAGTTCATCGCGTGGATCTTCTCCGGCTCGAGCTCCATGCTCGCCGAGGGTGTGCACTCGCTCGCCGACTCCGGCAACCAGCTTCTGCTGCTGCTCGGCGGGCGCAAGGCGCGCAAGAGGGCGGACGCGGAGCACCCGTTCGGCTACGGCCGCGAACGGTACGTGTACGCCTTCGTCGTGTCGATCATCCTGTTCTCGGTCGGTGGCGTGTTCTCGCTCTACGAGGGCGTCGAGAAGCTGACCCACCCGCACCCGCTCGAGAACGCGTGGCTGCCGATCCTGGTGCTCGTCATCGCCATCGGGCTGGAGTCGTTCTCGCTGCGCACGGCGGTGAAGGAGTCGAACCACGTGCGCGGAACCCAGAACTGGGTGCAGTTCGTGCGCCACGCGAAGCAGCCGGAGCTGCCCGTCGTGCTGCTGGAAGACATCGCGGCCCTCATGGGTCTCGTGTTCGCGCTGGCCGGCGTGGGGCTCACGATCGTCACCGGCGAGCCGATGTGGGACGGCATCGGCACGATCGCGATCGGCGTGCTGCTGGTACTGGTGGCCGTCATCCTCGGCATCGAGACGAAGAGCCTGCTGGTCGGCGAGGGCGCGTCGCCGTCGGACAACACCAAGATCCTCGCCGCCCTCAACGGTCACCCGCAGGTCGAGGCCGTCATCCACATGAAGACCCTGTACCTCGGTCCGGATGAGCTGCTCGTCGCCGCGAAGATCGCGGTGCCGAAGGCCACCAAGGCCGCCCAGGTGGCCGCCGCGATCGATGCGATCGAAGCCGACGTGCGCGCCACCGTGCCGCACGCCCGGGCCATCTACCTCGAGCCCGACATCTACGTGCCGCGCGCCGAGAACCCGCCCACCGACGCGATCGTCATCAAGAGCGCGGACTGACCGCGGAGAACGGAACCACCATGGAGATCCTGCACAACATCCTGCTCGCGCTGCACATCCTCGGCCTGGCGGCGATCATCGGAACCTTCTTCGTGCAAATGCGTCAGAACGACGGATTCCGCACCGACATCGTGCTGGCGGGTGCGATCACCCAGGTGGTCACCGGCATCGCCCTCGTCGGGGTCGGCGAGGCGATCGACCGCGACTACAACATGATCAAGATCGGCGTGAAGCTGCTGCTCGCGCTGGTGGTGCTGGGTGCGGCGATCGCCGCGGCCGTGGCGGCGAAGCGCGGCAAGCGCGTGAAGCCGTGGTTCCACGTGGCGGGCGGCACGGCGGTCGTGAACGTGCTCGTCGCGGTGCTCTGGCACTAGGCCTCACAGCCGCGCGGGGATCTGCTCCGCGTCGGTGTAGACCGGCAGGCCGAGTTCGTGCGCGATGCGCACGTCTTCGTCGGCGCCCGCGGATTCGCCGGGCAGCCGCAGGACGGCGTCGCAGTGCTGCAGGAGGCGCTTCGCCGTCTCGTACATGACGTCCGGTTCGCCGTCTGTGCCGTCGAGTTCGCGGATCACCGGGAGCGCCACCCATTCGCCGATCATCGGCACGTGGCCGCGCCGGTAGACGGGAGCGGATGCGGCTTCGAGGCGCTGCAGGTTGCGGGCGATGAGGGCTGGGTCGCCGCCCGTTCCGGAGCGGTAGGGGCCGGCGATGAGGATGAGTTGGGGTTTCACATCGGGTAGCGTAACCTTAACCGTGCAACAACATGCAACTCTCGGAAGGAATGCGGATGCTGTCGGAACAGCGCAGAGCCCACCTGCTCGACCTGCTGGCCCGTGACGGCCGCGTCGTCGCGAAAGACGTCGCCGCCGAGCTCCGCATCTCGGAGGACTCCGTGCGCCGCGACCTGCGCGAACTCGCCGACGCCGGCCTCGCGCGCCGCGTCTACGGTGGCGCGCTCCCCGTCGACGCGAGCGAACCCCCGTTCGCCGACCGTGGCGACGTCGAACCGGTGAGCAAGGCGCGCGTCGCCCAGGCCGCCCTCGCTCTCATCGAACCCGGCATGACCCTCGCGCTCGACGCCGGCACCACCAGCATCTCGCTCGCCCGCATCCTGCCGCGCGGCGCCGGCCTCACCGTCGCGACCCCCAGTCCGCACGTCGCCATCGCGGCCGCCGAGCGATCCGACGCGCGCGTGATCCTGCTGGGCGGCGAACTCGGACGGCACTCGATGGTGTCGGGCGGCGCGCTCGCCCTCGAAGCGATCTCGCGGATCGGGGCCGACCGCTTCCTGCTCGGCGCATCCGGCGTGCACCCCGAGCACGGCGTGACCACCGACGACCCCGACGACGCCGCCGTGAAACGCGCCCTCGCCGCCGTCAGCCGGGAGACCTACCTGCTCGTCAGCGGCGAGAAGCTGGGAGCGCGGGCGCGGCATCCGGTGCTCCCCCTCGACGCGATCGCCGGCGTGGTCGTCGACCCCGCCGACCGCGCCGCCGCGACCGAACTCGGTCTTCCCCTCGCCTGAGCCTCAGAGCTCGGAGAAGAACCCCGTCAGGAGCGCGGCGCACTCCGCCTCGAGCACACCCGCCACCACCTCGGCGCGGTACGGCAGCCGACGATCGCGCAGCAGGTCGTGCACCGACCCCGCAGCGCCCGCCTTCTCATCCCACGCGCCGAACACCACCCGCGGGATGCGCGACGCGAGGATCGCCCCCGCGCACATCACGCACGGCTCGAGCGTCACCACGAGCGTCGTGTCGACCAGATGCCAGTCGCCGCGCACCTCCGCCGCCCGCCGGATCGCCACCACCTCGGCATGCGCGGTCGGATCGTGCAGCTTCTCGCGCTCGTTTCGTCCGGCCGCCAGCACGGTGCCGTCGCGATCCAGCAGAACCGCCCCCACGGGGACGTCGCCGGAGCCGAGGGCGAAGCGCGCCTCGGCGAGTGCGAGGCGCATCGCCTCCGCGTCGGCCGGAGAGGGCATAGATTGAGCCTATGCGAGTGCACGTCGCCGACCACCCCCTCATCACCCACAAGCTCACGGTGCTGCGCGATCAGCGCACCCCGTCGCCGGTCTTCCGCGCGCTCGCCGAAGAGCTGGTCACCCTGCTCGCGTACGAGGCGACCCGCAACGTACGCACCAAGGAGGTGACCGTCACCACCCCCGTCGCCGAGACCACCGGCCTCGCGATCGCCGAACCGAAGCCGCTCGTCGTGCCCATCCTGCGCGCCGGCCTCGGGATGCTCGAAGGCATGGTCAAGCTGGTGCCCACCGCGGAGGTCGGATTCCTCGGCATGGTGCGCGACGAGGAGACCCTGCAGCCCACCACCTACGCCGAGCGGCTGCCCGACGACCTCTCGAACCGCCAGTGCTTCATCCTCGACCCGATGCTCGCCACCGGCGGGTCGCTCGGAGCCGCCATCGAGTTCCTGTTCGCACGTGGAGCCGTCGACGTGACCGCCGTGTGCCTGATCGCCGCCCCCGAAGGTCTCGAGGCCGTCCGCAAGGCCACCGAAGGGCGCGAGGTGACGATCGTCATCGGCGCTCTCGACGAGAAACTCAACGAACTGGGCTACATCGTGCCCGGCCTCGGCGACGCCGGAGATCGCCTCTACGGCCTCGTCTAGCAACTTTTCCTTCTGTTACGACACATATCGTCTCGGTTGACATGCGGCGTAACGCTGGCACAAACTGGCACGCATGACCGTTCACCAGCGCCCCACGACCTCCTTCGAGGCCCTTGGGAACGCCGACATGATGATGTCGGCGCGCTCGGTCATGTGTTGTCGAATGTGCGCGTAGAGCCACCCTCCGCCCGAGTTACCGCGTCATGGTGAACTCCCCGACATCCGGCTCCGACGACCCGGATGGCGTCTCCCGCTTCGACAGCTCCCGGCCTGCCGCATCTGACGCGGCCGCCGACACATCCCAAGGATTCGACGACATGTCTCTCGCAACCCTCGACACCCTCCGTCCCCAGACCCGTACCTACCCCGCCCCCCGCGCGGTGCCGCAGCCGGCACCCGAGGCGGAGCGCCCCCGCATCCGCGCCGTGCCCGAAGGCACCGAAGCCCGCGGCTTCGCCCTCTACGTGGGCGTCGACGAACTGAAGGCCCTGCAGGCGGGCGTCACCCTCCCGCAGTTGGTCGAGGCGCTGAAGCGCACCGTCGCCGAGCTCGTGCCCGACGCCGAGACGTACGCCGCCGTCGCCCTCGCGCCGCAGAACGCGGGCGGGCGCGACGTGGAGGTGGTGCGCCTCGCCCTGCAGGACCCGGCCGCGCTCGCCAAGCACCGCCAGACGACCGTCCCGGCCGAAGCCCCCGAGCCGAAGGGCGGTGTCGTGATCGACATCTCCCGCAAGCGGGTGCAGCTCGACGGCGACACCGCGCCGCTCACCTACAAGGAGTTCGAACTGCTGCAGTTCCTGGTGCTCCGCGAGGGTCGCACCATCGACCGTGCCGAGATCATCTCCACCTTGTGGTCCGACGGCTCCGACGAGGAGACGCCGAACGAGCGCACCATCGACGTGCACGTGCGTCGCCTGCGTTCGAAGCTGGGCGCCTACGAAGACATCGTGCGCACGGTGCGCGGCTCCGGGTACCGGTTCGACCGTCACGCGGATGTCACCATCCGCTGGGCGTCGACCCCGTCGCCGGACGTCTTCTAGGGCTCGGTCGGTTTCGAGACGCGTCCGCTGCGCGGGCGCTCCTCAACCGGCTCTGGCGCGCGCCCTCGGCGGAGGCGTTGCTGGCCGATCAGGATGCCGACCAGCACCAGCAGGATGCCGGCGAGTTGCGCGGCGGCGAGGCTCTCGCCTCCGAGCAGCACGCCCAGGAGCACCCCGGTGACCGGGTTGAGCAGCCCGATGATGCCGACGGTGCCCGCCTTCAGGTGCTCCAGTCCGTAGAACCAGGCGACGTTCGCGAGCGCCGTGCCGATCAGCGTGACGTAGGCGATACCGATCCAGCCGCCCGCGTCGAGCACGGGCGGCGGGCCCTCCACGAACAGCGCGACGACCAGCAGCATCAGCCCGCCCGCCAGCAACTGCCAGGCACTCTCCGCCACGGGGGCCGCGGTGGCGCCCCACCGTTTGGTGAGCACGAATCCGAGCGACGACGACACGAGTGCCGCGGCCGACGCGGCGACACCCCACGGCTCGATGGCACCCACTCCCCCGGCGACCAGCAGCAGCACGCCGAGGATGCCGATCGCGGCGCCCGCGAACATCCGGGCGGCGGGCTGCTGGCCGGCGAGCGCCCAGGCGAACAGCGCGAGCACGAGTGGGGAGGCGGCCATGATCGACGACGCCACGCTTGTGGGCAGGAGCTGCGCGGCGAGGTAGAGCAGCAGGAAGAGCCCGCCGACATTGAGCAGGCCGAGCAGGGCGCTGCGTGCCCACTGGATGCCGCGCGGGAGTCGGCGGGCGATGAGGAGCAGCACGATGCCCGCCGGGAGGGCGCGCAGGGCGGATCCCCAGAGCGGCGCCTCGGCGGGGAGCAGCAGGTGGGTGACGTAGTAGGTCGCTCCCCAGGCGATGGGGGCGATCGCGGTGATGAGGACGGCGCGCCAACTAGCTTCCATGGAAGATATTAAAGCTTCCGGGGAAGGTATTATTCCCGCGTGACCGAAGATCACGTCGACCGCATACAAGCCCAGTGGCGACGCGAACGGCCCGACCTCGACCCCTCACCGCAGGGGGTCATCGGACGCCTGCACCGCGTGGGCGACCGACTGCGCGCCGAACTGGTCGCCGAATACGCACGCCACGGCTTGGGCGAGGGCGACTTCGACGTGCTCGCGTCCCTCCGCCGCTCGGGCGCCCCGTACGAACTGCCGGCCGGCGAACTCGCCGAGCACACCATGGTCACCACGGGTGGCATGAGCAAGCGGCTCGACCGGCTGGAGGCCGCAGGACTCGTGTCGCGCCGCACCGACGAGGCGGATGCCCGGGTGCGGCGGGTGGCACTCACGCCCGATGGGCTCGCGCTCATCGACCGGGCCTTCACCGACCACATGGCCAACGAGCACCGCCTGCTGGACGGGCTCACGGCATCCGACCGCGCCACGCTCGAACGCATCCTGCGCGCCTGGCTGGCCGAACTCGACGGGGATTCCGCATGATCGACCTCATCGCCGAACTGGTGCCGTTCGCCGTCGTCGTCGCCCTCAGCCCGCTGCCGATCATCTCCGTGCTGCTCATGCTCGCCGCGCCCGGCGGTCTCGGCCGCGGCGCCCTCTTCGCGCTCGCACGCGTCGTCACGCTCGCCCTGCTCGTGTTCGCGCTGTCGTTCGCGACGGATGCGGTCGACGACGCGGCGGGATCCACGACCCCCGCGGCGGTGCTGCGGATCGTGCTCGGTGCCGTGCTGGTGGTGGCCGCCGTGGTGAAGTGGAGGCGACGCCCGCGCGACGGCGCGGCCGAGGCGCTCCCCCGCTGGATGGGGGCGATGGACTCGCTGAGCGCCGGCGGCGCGCTGCGCTTGGGGGTGATCGTGACGATCGCCAACCCGAAGGAATTGGCGATGGCGGCCGGGGCCGGCCTGACGCTCGGCGGCGTGATGGCGGATGCGGCGACCGTGCTGGTCGCGGGCGCCGTGTTCGTGCTGCTCGCGACGCTCGCCACCACGCTCCCCGTGCTGGTGCTGGCCGTGGGCCGGGCACGCGTCGGACCGGCGCTCGAGTCCGCCCGGGCCTGGTTCGTGGGCAACAACGCGACGATCATGGTGATCGTGCTGCTCGTGCTCGGCGCGCTCCTGATCGGCGGCGGCATCGAGGAGTTGGTCTGACGGCGAGTCTTCCCCGTGTCGGCGGTCGTGCGTAGCGTCGACGCATGGACGTCATCCTGGTTCCCGGTTTCTGGCTGCGCGGCGAGTCGTGGGATGAGGTGGTGCCGGTGGTCGAAGCCGCCGGCCACCGCGCGATCCCGGTCACGCGCCCCGGGCTCGAGGCGGGCGCCGACGTCGAGGGGGTGACCCTCGCCGATCAGGTCGCCGCGATCGTGGCCGAAATCGACCGCGCGGACGGCCAGGTCGTGCTCGTGGGCCACTCGGGCGGCGGCCCGATCGTCTACGGCGCCGCCGACCAGCGAATCGACCGCGTGGCCCGCATCGTCTACGTCGACACCTGGCCGCTGCCGGAAGGCATGCCCAACAACGACGAGCTCCCCGTGGTCGACGGCGGTGTGCCCCTCCCCGACTGGTCGGTGTTCGACGACGCCGACCTGCGCGACCTCGACGAGACCGCCCGCATCCGCTTCCGCGATCGCGCGGTCGCTGAGCCCGCGGGAACCGCCCGAGACGGACAGCAACTGAGCGACCCGCGACGCCGGGCCATCCCGTCGACCGTGATCGCCAGTTCACGCACCGAGGCCGAATACCGCGAGTGGTTCGCGTCGCCGTTCTTCGCAGAGCTCGTGGCGCTCGAGAACGTCGAATACGTCGACCTGCCCACGGGGCACTGGCCGCAGTTCACCCGCCCGCGTGAACTGGGCGAGACGATCGTGGCCGCGATCCGCTGACCGCGGCCACCCGCATCAGTCGGCGAGGAAGGCCTGCAGCTTCTCCACCGCCTGGTCGATGCTGAACGTCGCCGCCCGCTGTCGGGGCGGGAACTCGTGGAACGTGTCGAGGAACTGCGACACGATCATCGTCGACGCCAGCACCAGGTACACACGGTCGATCATCCAGTCGTAGTACGAGTTCGACGTCATCCGCGCGCGCTCGTACGGGTCGGTGCGCAGGTTGAAGAGCAACGGCACCCGCAATTGCACGAACGGCTCCGCCCACACCTGCAGCGTGCCCGGCACCCGCTGCTCCATGAAGACGACCTTCCAGTTGTCGAACCGCAGCGCCAGCACATCCCCGTCGTCCGAGAAGTACACGAGACCCTGGCGCGGACTCTTGTCGACCTCGCCGGTGAGATACGGGAGCAGGTTGTAGCCGTCGATGTGCACCTTGAAGGTGTCGTCGCCGATCGTCTTGCCCGCCTTCAGGTCGTCGACCACCGTCGTGTCGCCGGCCGCGGCGAGCAGCGTAGGCAACCAGTCGTGGTGCTGGATGATCTCGTTCGAGACCGACCCCGCCTCGATGTGGCCGGGCCAGCGGATCATCTCCGGAACCCGGAACGCGCCCTCCCAGTTGGTGTTCTTCTCACTGCGGAACGGGGTCATGCCGCCGTCGGGCCAGGTGTTCATGTGCGGGCCGTTGTCGGTCGAGTAGATGACGATCGTGTCCTCGGCGATGCCCAGCGCATCCAGCTGGTCGAGCAGGTCGCCCACCAGGTTGTCGTGGTCGATCATCGTGTCGTGGTACTGCGACTGCCACCGCCCCGCCTGGCCGACACTCTCCGGCTTGGTGTGGGTGCGCAGGTGCATGTGGGTGGTGTTCATCCACACGAAGAACGGTGTCTCCGCCTCCACCTGGCGCGCGATGAAGTCTTTCGCCGCATCCGCGAACTCGTCGTCGACCGTCTCCATCCGCTTCGCCGTGAGGGGGCCGGTGTCTTCGATGCGCTGCTTGCCGCGCCGACCGTAGCGGCCGTCGTCGGTGTCGTCGTCTTCCTCGGTGGCCCACGAGTGGATCACGCCGCGCGGCCGCACCAACTGGTTGAAGCCGGGGAAGTCCTCCGTGCTCGGCCAGTCGGCCTTCTCCGGCTCCTCCTCCGCGTTCAGGTGGTAGAGGTTGCCGAAGAACTCGTCGAACCCGTGCACCGTCGGCAGGAACTCGTTGCGGTCGCCGAGGTGGTTCTTGCCGAACTGTCCCGTGGCGTAGCCGAGCGGCTTCAGCAGTTGCGCGATGGTCGGGTCACCCGCCTGCAGTCCGATCGGCGAACCGGGTACCCCCACCTTGCTGAGGCCGGTGCGGAACACGCTCTGGCCGGTGATGAACGACGAGCGCCCGGCGGTGCAGCTCTGCTCGCCGTATGAATCGGTGAAGCGCATCCCCTCGCTCGCGATACGGTCGATGTGGGGGGTGCGGTAGCCCATCAGGCCGTCGCTGTAACAACTGAGGTTGCTGATGCCGATGTCGTCTCCCCAGATGACGAGGATGTTGGGCTGGCCTCCGGGCATGGTGCACTCCTTCGATCGCGTGCCTCCACGGTGCCCCCGATCCCGCGTCGCGGCATCACCCGGAGCGGATGAATGAGGGTGTGGCGGCCGGCACGACGAGGCCGGTCGGCGGCCCGGTCAGCGCTCGCAGGGCGTAGAGGATGGTCGCGAGGTCCACGGCCTCCTGGATCAGGGCCCCGGCGACTGCCGGGATGACGCCGGTGGTGGCGACCAGCATCAGTCCGATGCTGAGCGCGATGCCGATCCAGATCGCCGCATAGGCGACCCGCAGCGTGTGGCGCCCGATCGAGATGGCGTCGGCGACACCCCCCAGCGAGTCCCTCAGGATCACGGCATCGGCGGCCTCACCCGCCGCAGTCGAACCTTTCGCGCCCATCGCGATCCCGACGTCGGCGGCCGCCAGAACGGGCGCGTCGTTCACCCCGTCACCCACCATCAGCACGGGGCGGGGTCGCATCTCGGCGGCGAGACGCACCTTCTCGGGCGGCAGGAGTTCGGCGAACACCTCGGTGATTCCCACCTCGCGGGCCACCGCATCCGCCGTCGGTTGCGCGTCGCCGGTGAGGATCGCGACCCGCTCCACGCCGCGCGATCGCAGCCATTCGACGACGGCGCGCGACTCGGGTCGCGGATCGTCGGCGAGCAGGAGCGTCCCGGCAAAATGGCCGTCGACCGCGACATACGCGGCCGCCTCACCCGCGTCGATGGGGCGCCGCACGGTGTCGGGTGCGATAGAGGCGACGTAGGCGGGCTTGCCCACCACCACGGTGTGGCCGTCGATCACCGCCGTCACACCGTTCGTGGCCTCCTCGCGGGCGTCCACGGCGGGACGCGGCGGGATGCCGCGATCGGCGGCAGCGCGGCGGATGCCATCGGCGAGCACATGGCTGGAGTACTGCTCCGCAGAGGCGGCGAGCGCGAGGAGTTCGTCGGCGTCTCCCCCGGCGAAGGGCTCGACGGCGACGAGGTCGGGTCGGCCCTCCGTCAGAGTCCCGGTCTTGTCGAACGCCACCGATCGGATGCCGGCGAGCTGTTCGACGACCGCCCCGCCCTTCACGATGATGCCAGCCTTCGCGGCACGCGAGAGCCCTCCGAGGAAAGCGACCGGGGCCGCGATCAGCAGGGGGCACGGGGTGGCCAGCACGAGCACCTCGGCGAACCGCGTCGGGTCGCCCGAGATCCCCCACGCCGCACCCGCGATCACCAGGGAGACCGCGGTGAACGGGATGGCGAAACGGTCGGCGAGCCGAACGGTCGGCGCGCGGTCCTCCTGCGCCTGCTTCACGAGCTCGACGATCTGCTGGTACTGGCTGTCGGCGCTGCGCCGCAGAGCCCGGATGCGGACCGCGCGGGTGCCGTTCACCGATCCGGAGAGCACCTCGTCGCCGACGGTGCGATGAGCGGGGAGGCTCTCGCCGGTGAGGGAGGACTCGTCGAACGATCCGTCCTCGCTGAGCAGCTCACCATCGACCGGAACGATCTCGGACGGGCGCACCAACAGCACATCCCCCACCTGCACCTCGTCGGCCTGGGTGTCCTCCACCTCATCGCTGTCGGAGAGCGGATGCACGAGCACGTGAGCGAGCTGCGGCGAGCGATCGAGCAGCGCGGTGAGTTCGCGTGTGGCGCGTCGGCCCGCGTAGTCCTCGAGGGCCTCGCCACCCGACAGCATCAGCACGATCACGAGTGAGGCGATGTACTCGCCCACCGCGAGCGTCGCGATCATCGCCACCACGGCGAGGATGTCGAGGCCGACGTGGCCGCGCAGCACGTCGCGCACCATCCCGATCAGCGTCCAGGCGATCACCCCGCTCACGTAGACGATGGCGATCCACTTCGACGGTTGCGCGAATCCGGCCAGATCCAGGCCCAGCACCACGACCAGGACGACGACGGTGATCCACACGACCGGGTACCGGGCGATCAGGTGAACGAACCCCACCCTGACACTCTGGCACCGCTCTCAACGAACTCGCAGAAAAATAACGGTCTGATAACTAGACAGCGTTACCTTCCCGTTATACATTTCAAGTGCTTGATTCGTTTGCTGTGGCGAACCAAGCGGAATGTGATTGCAGGACACTCTTGGTGCAAGGGAGAGGGTCGGCCGCGCGCCTCTGCGGCCGGCCCTCAATCACCTTAAAGAGCAGTCGTCCGTAGAGTGATCCTCGTGAGTGAACGCACCGACGCCGTCGACGCCTGGGAATCGCTCTACCGCGCGCAGGTCGCAGTGCTGCGGCAGCTGCTGACCGAGTTCCCGGATGACGAGGTCTCGTTCACCGAGTACGACGTGCTCTTCAACCTGTACCGGCAGAGCGACCGCGCCCTCCGCATCCGCGACCTCAACCGGCACCTGCTGCTCACCCAGCCGAGCGTGAGCCGACTGCTCGACCGCCTCGCCTCACGCGGCATCGTCACGAAGACCCCCGACCCCCGCGACGCGCGCGGCACCATCGTCACCCTCACGGATCGCGGAGCCGAGGTGTTCCGCCGCGTCGGGGCCCAGCACGGACGCTCGATCATCGCCCGGATGTCGGTGCTGAGCCGCGAGGAGCAGCAGCAACTCGCGCGACTCACCGAGAAGCTGCGCGCCGGAGCCTCCCCCGGGTGAGCGACGCACCGACGCTCGTCTGGTTCCGCGACGACCTGAGGGTCGCCGACCACCCGGCGCTGCACGCCGCCGCAGACAGCGGCCGCGACGTGATCGCCGTCTACGTGTACGACGAGCACGGAGACGGGGTGCGTGCACCGGGTGCGGCCGCGCGCTGGTGGCTGCACCATTCGCTCGCCGCGCTGGGCACCGAGCTCGCCGCGCTCGGCGTGCCCCTGGTGCTGCGTCGCGGGCTCGCCGCCGAGGTGATCCCCTCACTCGTGGCAGAGACCGGCGCCGACGCGGTGCTCTGGAACCGGCGCTACAGCCCAGCACGCGCGATCGACGCCCGGCTCAAGAGCGGACTCCGCGAGGCGGATGTCGACGCGCGGTCCCTGCCGGGCGACGTGCTCGCCGAACCGCAGGACGTGCGCACCGCATCCGGGACCGCCTACAAGGTGTTCACCCCGTTCTGGAACTCGCTGCGCGGCTACCCTGTGGCGTCGCCCCTGCCGGCGCCCGACGGCATCCGGGGTGCATCCGACGCGCCCGACTCCGACGAGCTCGACGCGTGGGGGCTACTGCCTCACGCCCCCGACTGGGCCGGCGGGCTCCGCGCCACGTGGACGCCCGGCGAAGCCGCCGCCCGCGAACGCCTCGACGCGTTCGCCCAGGAGTTGGCCGGCTACGCCGACCGCGACCTGCCGGCCGTCGACGCCACCTCCCGCCTCAGCCCCCGGTTGCGGTGGGGCGAGCTCTCCCCCCGCCAGGTGTGGCACCGCATCCGCGCCGCCGGCGGCACGCAGTCGGACGAATTCCTGCGGGAACTCGGGTGGCGTGATTTCTTCCGCCACACCCTCTTCCACGAGCCCCAGCTGGCCACCCGCAACCTGCGGCCCGAGTTCGACCTCTTCCCGTGGGCCGAACCCGACGCCGACGAGCTGCGCGCCTGGCAGCACGGGCGCACCGGCATCCCGCTCGTCGACGCGGGGATGCGGGAGCTCTGGCACACCGGCACCATGCACAACCGGGTGCGGATGAGTGCCGCCAGCTTCCTCATCAAGAACCTGCTCATCGACTGGCGGGTGGGTGAGCAGTGGTTCTGGGACACCCTCGTCGACGCCGACGAAGCCTCCAACCCCGGCAACTGGCAGTGGGTGGCCGGCAGCGGGCAGGACGCCGCCCCCTACTTCCGCATCTTCAACCCCGAGCGACAGGCCGGGCGCTTCGACCCGGACGGTGTCTACCAGCGTCGGTGGATCCCCGAGCTGGACACCGACGCGTACCCGGAGCCCATCGTCGACCTGAAGGAGACGCGCGAGGCGGCGCTGGCCGCCTACGAGACCATCAAGCGACGCTGACGGTGGGTTTCGATACGCCGCGCTGCGCGCGGCTACTCAACCAGCGAAGAGAGGGCGGCCGCCGATGACGGTCACCGCGCAGGCGGCGACGAACACACCCGTGTGGGCGGCCTCGACCGCATCCCAGCGCCCCACCCACGACTCGAGGAAGCCCGCGGTGAACGCGTCGCCCGCACCCGTCGGGTCGACCATGCGCGCGGCGGGCGCCGGCACATGCACCGGGTCGCCGCCATCGGTCACCACCAGTACCCCGTCCGAACCGAGCGTCAACGCCACCACGGGGAACCGGCGACCGAGGGCACGCGCGGCGGCCTCCGCATCGTCGACACCCGACAGCAGGCGCGCCTCGGCCAGGTTCGGGAACAGCAGCGTCGTGCCGTCGATCGCCTCCGAGAACTTCTCCACACCGAAGTCGGAGATGTAGCCGGTGGATGCCGGGTTCACCGACACCGGCACGCCCGCCCGCTTCGCGCGCTCGATGAGCGCCCGGGTGTTCGCGGCCCCGAACCCGTCGAGGATCGAATAGCCGCTCACGTGGAGCACCGCCGCCTCCGCGAGCAGGTCGTCGGTGACCGTGTCGACCCGCAGTGCCGCGTTGGCGCCGCGCTCGGTGAGCATCGACCGCTCCTCGCCGTCGACGACGATGATGATCGTGCCGGTGGGGATGGCGTCCTCCACCTGCAGGTGCGGCTCCACCCCGCCCTCGCGGAAGACCCGCTCGTGCTCGGCCGCGTCGTGCGCACCGACGGCGCCCACGAAGTCGACGGCCACGCCGCGCGACCCGAGCCACGCGGCGGTGTTCGCCGCCGACCCACCGGGACGCGGGCGGATGCTCGACGGGGTGTCGGTGTCCGGCCGCACCGTGATGCGGGGCACGGCGACGATGTCGTTGATGACGTCGCCGACGAGGACGATCCGGGAGCCGGTCACGGACGTGGCCCGATGCGCGACCAGGCCGTGGCGACATCCGCCGCCACACGCACGTTGTTGCGCGCCAGGTCGAGGTTGACCTCGAGGCTCTTGCCGCCCGACGCTTCGACGATGTAGCCGAGCAGGAACGGGGTGACGGCCTTGCCGCGCACCTCCGCCGCCTCGGCGGCGGCGAACGCGGTGGCGAGCACGCGGTCGTGCTCGGCCGGATCCCACTGCTGCTCGAGCGGGATCGGGTTCGCCAGCACGATGCCGGTGCGCGAACCGAACGCGTCGCGCGCGGCCATCACGGCGGCGACCTCGTCGGCGGTGTCGACCTTCCAGTCGAGCTCGAACCCGGACTCACGCAGCCAGAACGCGGGGAACGCGGTGGTGCCGTATCCGACCACCGGCACCGACAGGGTCTCGAGACGCTCGAGGGTGGCGGCGATGTCGAGCACGCTCTTCACGCCAGCGCTCACCACGGTGACCGGCGACGAGGCGAGGGTGGTGAGGTCGGCCGACTCGTCGAACGTGTCGGATGCGCCGCGGTGCACACCGCCGAGCCCACCGGTCGCGAACACGCGGACCCCGGCGAGACCCGCCAGGTGGGCGGTCGCGGCGACGGTGGTGGCACCCGAACGGCCGAGAGCGGCCAGGATCGGCAGGTCGCGCACGGAGGCCTTCGTCAGGTCTTCCTCGGCGATGCGGCGCACGCCATCCGCGTCGAGACCGATCTGCGGCACCCCGTCGAGCACGGCGATCGTCGCGGGCGTCACACCCTTCTCGCGGAGGATCTCCTCGAACTCGACCGCCGCCTCGTGGTTACGGGGACGCGGCAGGCCGTGGCTGATGATGGTCGACTCGAGAGCGACGACCGGTCGGCCGGCGGCGAGCGCGTCGGCGACCTCGGAGGAGACGTGGAAGGCGGTCATCCCTCCACGTTAACCCGGACTTCGGGCACCACTTTGCCGGGGTTGAAGTTCTCGCCCGGGTCGGCGGATGCGAACAGGCCCCGCATGACGGCGACACCCTCCGACGAGATGTCCTGCTCGATCCACGGCGAATGCTCCACGCCCACACCGTGGTGGTGCGAGATGGTGGCGCCGTTGTCGACGAACGCCTGCTGGATGGCCGACTTCACGACGTCGTACTCGCGCAGCGGCTCATCACCGAACACGAACGCGAACGTGAAGTACAGGCACGCGCCCGAATGGTACGAGTGAGAGAGGTGGGCCATGATCCACCCCTTCGTGCCGAGCTCGTCGTACGCCTTCTCGGCTGCGGCGATCGTCGCGTCGTACACGCCCGCCAACTTCGACCACGGTGCCGCCGTCTCGGAGACGTCGCCCGCGGCGCCCCGGTCGAGCAGGAAGTCGCGCAGGTACGGGGTGTCGAACTTCTTCTGGTCGTACAGCACGCCGGGACCCGTGCCCACGCCCATGCCGCCGTGCGCCTTCACGATCGCGCCGACCAGCTTCTTCTGCCGCTTCACATGCTCGGCGCCGCCCTCGAAGCCGATGAACGAGAGGCAGATGTCCTCCAGGTTCCACCCCTTCGACTTCATCAGCGCGGGCAGCACCTTGCCGGCGAGCAGCGCATCCATGCCGTGGCGTTCCTTGCTGGTCGCCATCGAGAAGCCGGTCTCGCGGTAGTCGGACACACGCGTGATGATCGGCGACGCATCCGACTCGGAGATCGCCTGCATGGCCGCAAGTCCCGCGGCCCAGTTGGGGAAGAAGTACGCCTGGATCTCGCGCACCTCCGCCACCCGGTGCACCTGCGCGGTCACCTCGGTGATGACGCCGAGTCGCCCCTCCGAGCCGACGATCATCTCCCGCACGCTCGGGCCGGTGGATGCGGACGGGATCGCCGGGATCACCAGCACGCCGTCGCGGTCCGGATGCGAGGGGCGCACCACACGGAGGCCGCGCACGATCTGCGCGATGTCGCCGTACTTGTCCGACTGCATGCCCGACGAGCGGGTGGCCGCCCACCCACCGATCGTCGAGTGGGTGAAGCTGTCGGGGAAGTGCCCGATCGTCCACCCCTGGGCGGCGAGCTGCGCCTCCAAGTGCGGGCCGAGGGCACCGGCCTGGATGCGCGCGAGACCCGAATCGGCGTCGATCGACAGCACCTGGTTGAGCCGGCCGAGGTCGAGCGACACGACCGCGCGCGACTCGTCGGCGCGCGGCTCCAGGCTGCCTGCGATGTTGCTGCCGCCGCCGAACGGGATGATCACCGCGTCCTCGGCGACCGCCGCATCCACCACCCGCTGCACCTCGGCCTCGTCGGCCGGGTACACGACCACGTCGACCGCGCGGGCGATCTGGTTCGCGCGGATGCGCACCAGGTCGCGAAGGCTCTTGCCGTAGGTGTGCACCACGCGCTCCATCGCATCCGTGGCCACGTTGTCTTCGCCGACGATTCCGGCGAGCGCCGCCACGAACTCGGGGCGGGCGGCGGATGCGGCGAGGGTGACATCGTCGAACGCCGGCTGCTCAGCCTTCTGCGCGGTCGACAGATCCAGGCCCACCGCCTTCAGCACGAACGGCGCGAAACCGGGCTTGTCCTCGTGGTGGAAGCCGACGCCCTCGACGCCCCAGCCCCACCACTTCATGTGCTCGACGTCGGTCACGATGCTTCTCCTTCGGGCGACGGGTTCTGCTGCTCGGGCGGCAGCGCCTCGGGCGACGCGCCCAGAATACGGGGTGCGTGAGCCTCATGCAGGCGCACGATCTCGGCGCGGATACGGGCCGTGAACTCCGCCGCCGTCTCACCCGCCTCGGCCGTCATCGGGGCGCCGAACACCACACCCACCGGCAGACGACCCGGCTTCGGCCAGTTCGACCCGCGCGGGTGAGCGGCGCCCGCACCGATCAGAGCCACGGGCACGCATGGCACATCCGATGCGATGGCCAGCGATGCGGCGCCCGGCTTGAACCGGCCCATCTCACCCGTCTTCGACCGTGTGCCCTCCGGGAACACCAGCAGCGGCACCCCCCGGTCGAGCAGCGACTTCGCCGACACGCTGCGCGGGTTCGACCCGCTGCGGTCCACCGGGAACGCGTTGAAGAACAGGGCGGTGAGGCCGCGGCGCCACCACACGTCGAAGAAGTAGTCGGCGGCGGCGCCCGCCGCCAGGTAGCGCGCCTGCTTGCGCGGCAGCGCCCCCATGATGAGCGGCGCATCCAGGTGGCTGGAGTGATTCGCGATCACGACGAACGCTTTCGGCACGTTCTTCAGCAGCTTCGTGCCGACCACCGTCACCCGCACGGTCGACCAGGCGACGGGCTTCAGCAGCATCCGCTGGGCCACGAAACGGGCCGACGCCTGACCTCTCGACGTGAAGCGGTCGCGTCTCGGCGCGGGCTGGTCCGCGCCGGTGGTCACCATGCGCTCCAGGCTAGTCCCGCCCCATGCCCCTTCGGGTACCGACCGCTACTTGTGGCGCGAGCTGGAGAGCTTGCGCGAGACCCAGCGCACGGTGGCGCGGGGCAGGTGGCGCAACAGCCAGGAGAGGAAGCGGTACCGCACCGACGGTGTCGAGATGGGCTTGCCGCGTTCTACGTCGCGCAGGCAGGTGGCGACCAGCGCATCCGCGTCGAGCCACAGCCAGCCGGGGATCGACGACTTGCGGATCTCGGCACGGTCGTGGAACTCGGTGTGCACCCAGCCGGGCATCAGCGCGGTGACGGTGACGCCGGTGCCGTGCAGGCCGTTGGAGAGGCTCTCGCTGTAGACCCGCATCCAGGCTTTGATCGCCGAGTACAGGCCCATAGAGAGGTAGCCGGCGACGCTGGCGACGTTGATGATCGCGCCGTGGCCGCGGTCGCGCATCCCGGGCACCACGGCAGCAGAGAGCACGAGCGGTGCGCGCACCATCACCTCGAGGGCGTGCGCCGCCTCGTCGAGGTCGGGGTCGGCGAGGCGCGTCTTCATGCCGTAGCCGGCGTTGTTGACGAGCAGGTCGATGGGGCGTTCGCGGTCGGCGAGACGCGCCGCGACGAGGTCGATGCCGGCCGGGTCGCCGAGGTCGGCGGCGATCACCTCCACCTGGCGCCCATCCGTTCGCAGCTCGGCTCCGAACTCCTCCAGACGGGATGCGGTGCGCGCCACGAGCACCAGGTCGTAGCCGCGCGCGGCGAGGGTTCGGGCGAAGGCGGCGCCGATTCCGGCGGTGCCTCCCGTCACGAGAGCGATGGGCATGACGTTACGATACGGTGCAGCGAACCCGATCCCCCGCGGGTGTCCCCCAGGAAGGTCCACCACCTCATGACCCGCCCCGACGACACGGCTACTGCGCCGTTCGATGTTCGGGAGTTCGCCCGCACCGCACGGGGCAGCCACCGCTCCGAGATCGACGGCGACTCGATCGCGGAAGCCGGGCTGAGCGATGACGTCGTGCACCTGATCCGGGTGCTGCGCGACCTGGAACGCGGCACCCTCGACCGGATGCGCAACCTCCTGGTCACCGCGACCCACAAGGATGCGCGGGTGACGGCTTTCCTGGCGACGTGGGCGTTCGAGAAGTTCTGGGTGGCGGATGCGCTCGACACCGTGCTGACCGCCGCGGGCGCCGACCTGGCGCCGCTGGAGGGGCCGAAGCGCCGCACCGCGTCGGAGCGCGCCGAACGTCGCGGCCCCATCCGCCGCGCCATCGCCGGCAACATCGCGGGCGAGCAGCTGGTGGCGGCACACGTGACCACCGGGCTGGTCGACGAACTGATCACGCAGGTCGCCTACCGCAAGGTGGGCGAGGTGGCGGCGGTGCTGTCGTCGCTCGTGCATACGCTCATCGAGGTGAAGGACCGCCACGTGCACTTCCTCGTCGAGGAGGCCGAGCACAAGCTCGCCGCCTCCAGCCGCGCCGTGAAGCTCACCCGGAAGGCGATCGCGCAGGCCGCCTGGCCGATCGGCGCGACCGAGATCCCGGCGGCCGACCGCACCTTCTTCGAGTCGTTCGTGTTCGGCGACACCGAGGGCCGCGACGCGGCCACGCGGATCGGCGAGCGGCTCTCCGCGCTCCCCGGGCTCGCGACGCAGGGTGCCACCGTGACGGCGAGGCTCGCCCCGTGACGCCGAAGCGCGCTACGACCGACCTCGGCGACGCGCACGTCTTCCTCACCGGCGGCACCGGGTTCGTGGGCCAGGCGGTGCTGGAGCGGCTGCTGTCGTCGCACCCGGGCACCACGATCTCGCTGCTGGTGCGCACGAAGGGTTCGGCGGGCGGCGACGACCGGCTGCGCACGCTGCTGCGCAAGCCGGTGTTCCGCGCCTGGCGTGAGCAGGTGGGCGACGAGGGCGTCGAGGCGGCGGTGCGCGACCGCATCCGCATCGTCGAGGGCGGCCTCGGGTCGGTTCCGGAGCTGCCGGGTGACATCGACGTCGTCATCCACTCCGCCTCGACGGTGTCGTTCGACCCGCCCATCGATCAGGCGTTCGACACCAACGTGGGTGGCGCGATCGGCCTGTACAGCGCGCTGCGCGCATCCGGCTCGACGCCGCACGTGGTGCACGTGTCGACCTGCTACGTCGGCGGGCTGCGCAAGGGTGTGGTCCCGGAGGCCCGACTCGGGCACGAGGTGGACTGGCGCGCCGAGTACGCCGCTGCGAAGTCGGCCCGCGAGCGGGTGGAGCTGCTGTCGCGGCAGCCGGACCAGCTGCGCACCTTCATGGATCGCGCCCGCGCCGAGCACGGCAAGGAGGGCCCCCAATCGGTGGCCCGCGCCAGCGAAGAGGCGCGGGTCGCGTGGGTGACCGCCGCGCTCGTCGACGCCGGCCGAACCCGCGCCGAGAGCCTCGGCTGGACCGACGTCTACACGCTCACGAAGGCGTTCGCGGAACGCGCCGCCGAAGAGCTGTGGGCGGGCACCGGCGGCAGCCTCTCCGTAGTGCGGCCCGCGATCATCGAGTCGGCGATCGCGCACCCGTTCCCCGGATGGATCGACGGCTTCAAGGTGGCCGACCCGCTGATCATGGCGTACGGTCGCGGCCTGCTGCCCGAGTTCCCTGGCCTCCCCGACAGCGTGCTCGACCTCGTCCCCGTCGACTACGTGGTGAACGCGATCCTGGCCGCCGCCGCGAACCCGCCGGCCGGCGAACCCGAGTACTTCCACGTGAACTCGGGCGCCTCGAACCCGCTGCCGTTCCACCGGATGTACGAGAACGTGAAGGAGTACTTCACGGCCAACCCGATGCCGTCGCCGGGTGGCGGCGACATCCGGGTGCCCACGTGGCGCTTCCCCGGCGGACGCAAGGTGGAGCGCGCGCTGCGCCACGCGCGCACCCGACTCGAACGTCGCGAGCGGCAGCTGTCGCGGGGCCGGTCGACGGCCCGCACCCGAGCCGAGCTCGCCGAACTCGCCACCAAGCGCAGCGACCTCGAGACGCTCGAGAACTTCGCCGAGCTGTACCGCGCCTACGTGCAGACCGAGATCATCTTCGACGACACCAACACGCGCGCCCTCCACGCCGCGATCCCCAAGAAATTGCAGGCCGACCGCGGCTTCGACATCACGGCGATCGACTGGGAGGACTACCTCCAGCGGGTGCACTTCCCGGCGATCACCACCCTCACGCGCGCGTTCTCGCGGCGCCCCGAAGCCACCTCCACCGAGGGCCGACCCGCCAAGCAGTTGCCGCAGCGCACGGATGTGGTGGCCGTCTTCGACCTCGAGGGCACCGTCGTCGACACGAACCTGGTGCAGCAGTACCTGTGGGTACGTTCGGCCGGATTCGGGTGGGCCGCGTGGCCGGCTTCGGTCGCGTCGATCCTCGCCCACCTGCCCGGCTACCTGCGCGCCGAGCGCCGGGACCGCGGCGAGTTCATCCGCACCTTCCTGCGGCGGTACGAAGGCGTATCTGCTGCGCGGTTGGAGAAGATCGTCGACGGCGGCTACGCCGACACGATGCTCGGCCACACCGCCACCGCAGCCCTCGAACGGGTGGCCGCACACCGCGCCGCCGGTCACCGCACGGTGCTGGTCTCCGGGTCGATCGAGACGCTCGCGGCGCCCGTCGCGGCGGCGTTCGACGAGGTCATCGCCGGCCAGATGCATGTGAAGGACGGGCAGCTCACCGGCTACCTGGGCCGCCCGCCGCTCGTCGACGAAGCCCGCGCCAACTGGTTGCGCCAGTATGCGGAACGCGGCGGCTACGACCTCGAGGCCTCCTACGGCTACGGCGACAGCCACGCCGACCTGGTGTGGCTGGAGCTCGTCGGGCACCCGCACGCCGTCAACCCCGACAGCCGACTCGCGCGTGAGGCGGGCCGCAGACGTTGGCGGATCGACACCTGGAAGAGCGGTTCGCGTTCAGCCAACCGTGCTTTGATAGCGGCACGCACCGCCGGATCCGGAACCACCCCCGAGGAAGGAGCGGGCGGGCACTGACGCCCCGCCCGGACGACCATGGCATTCGACATCGACAAGTACACGACGAATTCGGATGCCGTCGCCTGGAGTGACCTCGACTTCGACATCTTCGACGAGCACCCGCTGCCTCCCGAGACGCTGCGCACACTGCGCTACATGTGCGACATCGAGTACCACACCACCTGCTACCTGCGGGACCTGCTGACCACCCCGTCGCACAACGAGGCCGAGGTGGGCGCGTTCATGACGATGTGGAACCGCGAGGAGTTCTGGCACGGTGAGGCGCTCGCGGCGGTGCTCGCGAAGCACGGCATCACGGTCGACTACGACGTGCTGAAAGCCACCCGCCTGAAGCTGGGGTGGAAGGACCGCCTCGACCCGATCAAGCAGTCGGTGATGGGCGGGCTGGTCGGCAACGACTTCGTCGCCGTGCACATGAGCTGGGGTGCCGCCAACGAATGGTCGGCGAACGCCGCCTACCTGCGCATGGCAGAGCTCGAAGGCAACCCGGTGCTCGCCGAGCTGCTGAAGCGGATCGCGAAGCAGGAGACGCGGCACGTCGCGTTCTACGCATCCCAGGCCCGCGACCGGCTGAACGCATCGAAGAAGGCGCAGAAGATCACCCGGTTCGCGCTGAGCCGTTTTTGGGGTCCGGTGGGCTCGGGCGTGCAGGACGACGCCGAGGTGACCCACGTGATGAACCACCTCTTCGCCGGCCCCGATGGCCGCAAGCTGGTGCGCGACGTCGACTCGCACATCGCGAAACTGCCCGGCATGGCGGGGCTCACGATCATCGAGGATTCGCTCGACAAGCGCGGCATCGCCGCGTGAGCCCTCACCCGCTGCGCTCTCTGGCGCTGTGGCTCGACCTCGCGGTCTTCATCGTGCTGCCCCTGGTGGGGTTGTTCGTGTGGGGTTGGGACTGGCGGCCGATCGTGCTGCTCTACTGGCTCGAGAACATCACCCTCGGCGGAGTGGTGTTCATCGCGCTGGTGCGCCGGGCGCGAGCGGGCGACGGTGCGGCGGCGGGGATGCCGGCGGCGTTCTTCCTGGCGCACTACGGCATCTTCACGTTCGTGCACGGGGTGTTCGTGATCGTGATGATCGGGCTCGTGCCGGTCATCACCGAGACGCCTGCCCAGCCCTTCAACCCGCTGTGGATCGTGCTGGTGTGGATCGCGACGACCCTCGTGCAGTGGTGGCTGACGCTGCGGGCGGACCCGCCGCCGGTGGGCGGCATCGCGAAGGCGTACGGCCGCGTGATCGTGCTGCACGTGACGATCCTGGGCGCCGTGTGGCTGATCGCCGCGTTCGGTCTGCCGTCGATCGTGGCCGTGTGCCTGGTGGTGCTGCACGCGATCATCGACATCATCGGGCTCGTGGTGGCGTCGCGGATGTCGAGCGGTCGCTACAGCTGGCAGCCGAACGGCAACGGCACCTGGGTGCTGCGGCGCAACCCGGAGCCGCCGGTCAGCTGACGTGCAGCATCCGGCCGCAGTCGATGCAGAAACGGATGCCGATGTTGGTGGAGACGCACGCCGGACAGCGGGTGACGGGCACCACGATCGGCAGATCGGATGTGTAGGAGATGGTCTCCGCCATGGGGCCGCCTTTCTCGGAGACCACCATTCACCCCTAGCGGACGGGCGCGGGATGCCGTTTCGGCCGCATTGGAGTAGTCGCGGCGGGGAAATGGAGTAGTTCAGGTGGGCGGTGTGAGTACCGCGGACGTCACTCCGGTTCGTTGGCGGCCGGCGGGATGGGGCTGTCGCCGTTCGCCTTGATGATGTCCATCAGCGTCTCGCGGTCGGAGGTGCCCTGACCGGTGAGGCTGTTCTCGATGTCTTCCGACTGGCCGCTGTTGACCACATCCCAGGTCTGTGCCGAGTCGCCGGACTGGTTTCCACTCGCGTTCGTTCCCATGTACCCGGCCTATCACCGCCAGGCTGGAATCGGCGTGGGAATGCCCCTATCATGAATGCGCAATCGATTTTTCATCGCCCGATCGAAGAGGATCCATGGCGCACGACCTGTTCGTCCACCCGCTCGCGACACCCGCCTGGGAGTCGGAACCCGCCGCCGCCGTGCGCCTCGCCACCCGCTCGCTGTGGACGACCCCGGGCGACGGCGAGACCCACGCGCCGGCCCGCCGCATCATCCACCAGCGCGCCCTCTTCACCCACAACCCGGCGGTGCTCGACGCCCTGCACGTGGGATGGGGGCCCGGCTACCACAAGTGCGCGAGCGGCCAGGAGCGGGATGCGGCCCTCGACGTCGTGGTGTCGCGCGGCGACCGCGACGGCTGGCGCGAGGTGGGGCGCCTGCGCACCACCGCGGAAGAGCTCGGCGCCACCGGTGCGCGCCTCGATCTGGGCGGCATCGAGACGACCGCGCTCGTCGCCGAAGTGCGCCGCGCGGCGACCGACGGCTGGTGGCCCGGCTGGAACCTCGCCACCGCCGGGCTGCGCCTCACCGGCGAGCTCGACCGCACCTGGACGCCCGGACCCGACGGCTGGCTCGAGGTGGGCGGTATCGACACCAGCGGCGCCGCATCCGGGGTGACCGCCACCCGCACCGCCACCGAGGTGCGGTTCGACACCCCGCACCTGTCGGTCGGGTTCCGCCTGAAGAGTCCCGCCTGGTCGCACCTCGGCATCGACGAGGACGGCGACGGCCGCACCCACGACAACCTGCTGCAGCTGCCGCGCTCGATGGACATCGTGCGCTCGGGCGTCTACCCGTCGGGTGTGTACCCGGTGCTGCGCGACCAGAACGCCGAGTACCTGGCCCAGGGGCCGCGGTTCGCCGCCACCAACGGGACCCTCCCGATGGGGTTCCTGCACCGGGGGTACCGCGGCACCACGGAGGTCTCGGGCTCGACGGTGCGCTACGACGTGGAGATCCCGGATGCGGGTCAGCGGTACGTGCTCACCTTCACCGTCTATGCCGACCGGGTCGAGCTGGTGGCGGAGCGCCACGCCTCCACCGAGCGGCGCGCGTGGCAGAGCTCCGCCTGGCACGTCGCCCTCGACAACCGGGTCACCCCGTCGTGCGCGCTCGGCGAGCCCACCTACGTCGGCGAGACGGGCCTCATGAGCGGACCCGTCGCCTGGCACTTCCCGCGCCACGGCACCCTGCAGCTGACCAGCGACGGCGGTGACGTGCTGTGGCGCAGCGACTCGGTGCGTCCCCTCGACACCAACACACTCGAACTGAAACTCGGCGAGCGCCCCACCCCGTACGGCGACTACCTGCTGCCCGCCGGCATCCACCGCGCCGCGATCACGATGCGGGTCGGCGCACCCCGGCTCGCGGAACTCGCGACGCACACCCCGGCGCCGGTGCGGCGCGCACTCGAGCGGCACACCCTGACCGCACTGCCGTTCCGCGCCGACACCACCACCTACTCCAACAACGGTGCCTCCATGCACTGCACCACCTCGCTCGCCGATGTGTCGGCGATCGCGGCGCACCTGGAGACCGCCCCCGGCATCCGTCCGCTCGCCTGGGTGGGCGACTCGCTGCAGCGGTGGCTCGACGGAGCGCCCAGCTACGGCTCGGGCGCCACCTCGCACGGCAGCCACCGACTCGAAGACGAGTACGTGCACATGGCCGCGAACACCCTGCTCGCGATGGGGCGGTACGTGCAGGTGGCCGGTGACACCGCGTGGTTCGCGCGCAATCGCGGGCAGATCGTGCGGGAGCTGGAGACGATGCTGGCACGCGACGTCGACGGCGACGGGCTCGTGGAGTCGACGATCCGGGTCGGCAACCGGGGCGATCACCAGTGGAGCACCGCCTGGGCCGACGTGATCTCGTTCGGCTGGAAGGACGCCTGGGCGAACGCGGTGCTGTGCGAGGCGTGGAAGGTGTGGGATGCGGTGCTGCGCACGCAGGGCGAGGAGGCGCTTGCCGACCGTATCGCCGCATCCCGCGCCTCCCTCGTGGCGCACTACCTGCCGACGTTCCACAACCCGGACACCGGCCTGATCGCCGGGTGGCGTTCCCGCGACGGCGAACTGCACGACCACGGCTTCTCGATCGTGGTGGCGCAGGCGTGCGCCACCGATGCGGTGCCCGTCGACACCGCGCGCGAGATCATGCGGGCGCTGCTGGCCGCCTGGCGTGAGGCCGGCCTCGACGACCTGCGCAACGGCATCCCGCTGAACCTGTGGCGCATCCCGGAGGACGAGCTCGGCGGGGTCGTGTTCGGGCTGCCGATGGGCAGTTACCAGCAGGGCGGGTACTCGCACCACGGAGCGCGCGTGCTGGTGGAGGCATTCGAGCGCTGCGGCATGACCGATGAGGCCGACCGGGTGCTGGAGCAGTTGTGCGCGACGATCGCCGACGACAGCTCGTTCGGCGGGCTCGGCAGCGGGCGCGATTGGCGGATGGCCGACGGCACGCCGAGCGGCTACGAAGGGCAACTGGTGGAGGGGTTCAGCGTGTTGGCGGCGGCACTTCGCCGCTACGCGGTGGATGCCGTGTCTACGCTCGGAACGGAGCGGGAGGAGTGAACGTGCTGAGAGTGGTGGAGGCGACGGCGCACGTGGTGCCGGTCGCGACACGGATCCCGTTCCGGTACGGGATCGCGGAGATGACCCGCGCCCCGCACGTGCTCGTGGAGGTGCGCATCGCGACGCCGACCGGCAGCGCGTCGGGCTGGGCGAGCGAGCATCTGCCGCCGAAGTGGTTCATCAAGGATGCGGAGCTGCCGTTCGCCGACGAGGTCGCGATCCTGTCGCGGGCGGTGCTGGCGGCGATCGACGAGGCCTCCCGGATCGAAGCGGATCACGCGTTCGCGTTCGTGCGCGAACTGGACCGCCGACAGGTCGTGTGGGCGGAGCAGGCCGGGGTGTCGGGGCTGGTCGCGGGACTCGGGGTGGCGCTCGTCGAGCGCGCGCTCATCGATGCGGTGTGCCGCCACACGGCGACCCCGTTCGCCGACGCGCTCGACGACGGCACGCTCGGCTTCGACGCATCCGAGGTGCACCCGGAGCTGGAGGGTGCGGAACCGTTCCGCGCGGCGCGGGGTCGCACGATCGCGGTGCGCCACACGGTGGGTCTCGCCGATCCGCTGACCGACGCCGAGGTCACCGACGACCCAGGCGACGGTCTGCCGGTGAGCGTCGAGTCGGCCATCCGCCGGTACGGCGTCACGCGCTTCAAGCTGAAGACGGTCGGCGACGTCGACGCCGACGTGGCCCGCATCGCCGGCCTGCTGGCCCTCTGCGAGCGCACCGGCGTCGACCCGCGGTTCACGATCGACGGCAACGAGTCGATGCGCACCGCCGAGCACCTCGCCGGGTGGATGCGGGGGCTGTTCGCGAGCCCCGTCGCCGACGCCCTCCGCGCCCGGCTCGACGCGGTGGAGCAGCCGATGTACCGGGATGCGGCGCTCGGCGACGAGGCGGCGGCCGCTCTCGCCGAGGTCGGCTCGCTGGCGCCGGTGATCATCGACGAGTCGGACGACGCGTTCGACACGGTGCGCCGGGCGATCGATCTCGGCTACGCGGGCGGCACCTACAAGGGGTGCAAGGGCGTCTTCCGCGGCCTCGCGAATGCGGCGCTCGTGGCGCACCGCGGAGCCGACGGGACGCGCACGGTGCTCACCGCCGAAGACCTGAGCACCATCCCGCCGCTCACGGTGAACCAGGATCTGGTGGTCGCATCCGCGATGGGTCTCGGCCACATCGAGCGCAACGGTCACCACTACTTCGCGCGGTTCGCGCCCATCGATCCGACGCTCGCCGAGCGGACGCTCGCGGCGCACCCGGATGCGTTCGGCACGGTCGAGGGACGCCCGCGTCTGCGGATCGACGGCGGGCTGCTGCAGCTCGGGACGCTGCTGGATGCGCCGTTCGGTCTCGCGCCGGAGCCGGCGCCCGACGGGCTCGACGCGCTCACCCCGGAGGCCGCCGCCGCGCTCGCGTGAGCTTCGCTACGCCCGAGGAGCTCGCTCCGAAACGATGTCGTCGAACATCGCTTCCAACCGAGTCAAATCGAGGTCCACGGCGGCGACGCGGCATGCCTCGTCGTTTCTCTCGCCCTGGACGCTTCGCCAATCGAGCACCCAGCCCGCCTCGCGCGCAATCTGGCTCCACATCAGCCGCTGAGTGCGGCCATTGCCTTCCCGAAACGGATGGATGTAGTTGAACGCGTCGTAGTGGAAAGCCAACCGTTCGACGAACTCGCGCCGCTCGAGACCCCGAAGCAAGGCCTCCTCGCGCAACGCTGCCGCGGCGCTCTCCGCCGCGCGTTCGATGAACGAGACGAGGAGGAACGGCTGGCTGCCCGGTGTGTCTCTCGTGAGGTCGACCGCGCGCAGTTGGCCCGCCCACTCGAAGACGTCCTGGAAGAGGTGACGGTGGATAGCTCGCAGCTGGGCGAGGTCACCCGTGGTCGGCGGCGGCGACTCGAGAAGCTGATTGGTTCGCGCCCACACGAGGTCGGCTTCTGCGAGCCGGAGTGCTTCCCTCGTCTCCACACCGAGCAGGTTCACAAGCACCCCGCTGACGGGGTCGACATAGGGGTCGTCGATCGGTTCGAAGGGGCTCATGCCGAGACGGATGCGAAGGCGTCAGTCGGTGAGGCCGTATCGCTTGCGGGCCCTCTCGACGAGGTCATCGGAGGTGATACGACCGGCGATGTAGTCCCGCCCGTCCTTGCGCGCGTGAGCACTCGCCCGTAGCCCCTCCATCTCGCCACTGTGGAAGGACTCCGCAACACGCTGTTCTCGCTCAACGCGATCGGTGTCGGGCTGTCCTTTGAGCTTCACGATGCTCCTCCGCTCGGGCCTCTACTCGGCCATTGTATGTTTCGCTCGCGGTATTCGGAGGCTGGCGCGCGCGGCCTCGGGACCGCGGCAGCGTGCTCTCGTCGTTTACTGCTGAGCAATCGGTTGCGCATCGCGTGAATCCGTGGTTGGATCGACCCCAATGAAAGGCCTGTCAATGACGACTCACGACCTTGCGCGCACCCCCCTCGACGTGTTCCGAGCGGGCACGGTGATCCCCGCGCACGTGCTCTCCCTCACCGAAGACCTGCGCATCGACGAACGCCGCCAGCGCGCCCTCACCCGCTACTACCTCGACGCCGGAGTGGGCGGGCTCGCCGTCGGCGTGCACACCACCCAGTTCGGCATCCGCGCCGCCGGCATGTACGCCGACGTGCTGCGCCTCGCATCCGAAACCGCCCGCGACTGGACCGCGCGCCCCCTCGCGCTCATCGCCGGAGTCACCGGCGACACCCCCCAAGCTGTGGCCGAGGCCGAGACCGCCACCGGCCTCGGCTACACGGCCGCGCTCCTCAACGTCGCCGCCTGGAAGGGGCGAGACGAGGCCGACATCCTCGCCCATGTGCGCACGGTCGCGCAGGTGATGCCGATCGTCGGATTCGCGCTGCTGCCCGAAGTGGGCGGGTTCCACCTGTCCCGCGCGTTCTGGCGCGAGTTCGCCGCCATCCCGGACGTCATCGGCATCAAGATGGCGCCGTTCAACCGGTACCGCACCCTCGACATCGTCGGCGGCGTCGTCGACGCGCACGCCGAAGACCGCATCACCCTCTACACCGGCAACGACGACCACATCGTGCTCGACCTGCTGCAGCCGTTCCGCATCCCCCGAGACGGCGAGCAGGTCACCGTGAGGGTGCGGGGCGGGCTGCTCGGGCACTGGAGCGTGTGGACGAAGCGGGCCGTCGAGCAGTTCGAGCTGATCCGGGCGCTCCCCGACGACGCGCCCGTGCCCGTCGACCTGCTCGCCCTCGACGCGGCCGTCACCGACGCCAACGGCGCCGTCTACGACGCCCGCAACGACTTCGCCGGATGCATCCCCGGATGCCACGAGATCCTCCGCAGGCAGGGCCTGTTCGCCGGGACGTGGTGCCTCGACCCGACCGAGACCCTCTCCCCCGGGCAGCTCGACGAGATCGACCGCGTCATCCGCGACCACCCCGACCTCACCGACGACGACTTCGTGGCCGCCGGCCTCGAGCGCTGGCTCGCCTGACCACCACACGCACCGAACAGGACACCATGACAGACGAACTGCTGACCTTCGACACCCTCCCCGAGCGCTTCGCCACCGTCGACGCGCTCGACGAGTTCATGTCGAGGCCCACCCCCGACACCGTGCGCGAGCTCGCCGACCTCGACGGCGACATCATCGTGCTCGGAGTCGCGGGAAAGATGGGCATCGGCCTGGCGCGCCTGCTGAAGCGCGCGGCCCCCCACAAGCGCATCGTCGGCGTCGCCCGGTTCAGCGAGGAAGGCACCCGCGAGAAGCTCGAAGAGGCCGGCGTCGAAGCGATCCAGGCCGACCTGCTCGACCGCGACCAGGTGGATGCGCTCCCGAAGCTGCCGAACGTCATCTACATGGCGGGCCTCAAGTTCGACTACCGCGGGCGTGAGGACTTCCTGTGGGCGATGAACACCCTCGTCCCGGCGTACGTGGGCGACGCGTTCCGCGACTCGCGGATCGTGGCGCTGTCGACCATCCACGTGTACCCGTGGAGCGACCCGCGCCGCGGGGGCGTCACCGAAGACTCCCCGCCGCTCGCCCGCAGCGGCGAGTACGCGAACTCGGTCGTCGGACGTGAGCGCACCTTCCAGTACCACTCCCGCATCCACGGCACCCCCGGCCGGGTCGTGCGCTTCGTGTACGCGATCGACATGCGGTACGGCGTGCTGCAGGAGATCGCCACGTGGGTGAAGAACGGCACCCCCATCCCGCTCGCCACCGGCAACGTCAACGTGCAGTGGCAGGGGGACGCCATCAACCACTTCGCGCGCCTGCTCACGCGGGTCGACACCCCGTCGACGCCCATCAACATCGGCGGCCCCGAGAACGTGTCGGTGCGCCGCATCGCGGAGTCCTTCGGCGAGCGCTTCGGCATCGCCCCGGTGTTCGAGGGTCAGGAGAGCGACCTCGCGCTGCTCGTGAACTGCGACCGCGCCGCCGCCGAACTGGGCAACCCGGTGGTTCCGGTTGAGCGGATGGTGGACTGGGTGGCCGACTGGGTGCAGAACGACATGCCCACCTACGGCAAGCCCAGCAAGTTCCAGATCCGGGACGGGATCTTCTGATGGCGGGCATGCTCGACGGGGTCCGCGTCGTCAGCTTCACCCACTTCCTGCAGGGCCCGTCGGCGAGCCAACTGCTCGCCGACCTGGGCGCGGATGTGGTGAAGGTCGAGCCGAAGGGCGGCGCGTTCGAGCGCTCATGGACCGGACCCGACCGGTTCGTCGAGGGCTACTCGCCGTTCTTCGCACTCGGCAACCGCAACGTGCGCAGCATCGTCGCCGACCTCAAGAACCCGGACGGCATCGAGGTGGTGCGGGGGCTGCTCGCATCCGCGGATGTGCTGATCGAGAGCTTCCGCCCCGGCACGATGGACAAGCTCGGCCTCGGCTACGAAGAGCTCTCGGCGGCGAACCCGCGGCTCGTGTACGCGTCGCTGTCGGGCTACGGCTCCGACGGCCCGTACCGCGACCGCCCCGGCCAGGATGTGCTGATCCAGGCTCTGTCGGGCCTCGCCATGGCGACCGGCCGCGCCGACGCCCCACCGACACCCGTGGGCGCCTGCGTGGTCGACCAGCATGCCGCCGTGCTCGGCGCGTTCGGCATCCTCGCCGCGCTGCACGGCCGCGAACGCACCGGTCGCGGTTCGCTCGTCGAATCGAACCTGCTGAACGCGGCACTCGACCTGCAGATCGAACCGCTCGCCTACGCGCTCAACGGGTTCCCGTCGAACCGTTCCGCGAGCGGGGTGTCGTCGCCGTTCTACACCGCCCCCTACGGGGTGTTCGCCACCGCCGACGGCTTCCTCTGCATCTCGCTCACCGGCCTCGACGCCCTCGAGCGGGTGTTCGCCGACACCTGGTTCGCCGACGTCGACACGTCGGCGCGGTACGACGAACGCGACGCCGTGAACGACCGTGTCGCGGAGCACATGCGCACCCGCTCGACCGCCGAATGGGAACAGCACTTCGGCGAGCACCGGATGTGGTTCGCGCCGGTGCAGGGCTACGACCAGGTGATGACCGACCCGCAGGTGCTGCACAACGACTCGTTCGACGCGTTCGAGCACCCGACGGCGGGCACCATCCGCACCCTCAAGCATCCGGTCATGTACGACGGCGAGCGCCCCGGCATCCGCACCGCGCCGCCCGAGCTCGGGCAGCACACCCGCGAGGTGCTCGCCGCCCTGGGCTACGACGACGAGGCCGGGGACGCGCTCGTCGCGTCGGGGGCGGTCGGCTAGATGACGGCCGCCGGCACCGACGAGCTGCTCGTCACGCGCGACGGCACCCGACTGTCGCTGGTGCTGAACCGCCCGCACGCGCGCAACGCGGTGTCGCCTGCGATGCTCGACGCGCTCGTCGCAGCGGTGGCGGATGCGCGCACGCAGCGCACCGACGTGGTCACGATCACCGGCGCCGGTGGCTTCTTCTGCGCGGGCGCCGACATCACCTCCTACGCGGAACCCCACGGACGGCCCGCCGAACTGGAGGCCTTCACCCGCAAGGCACGAGAGTTGTGCCGCGCGCTCGAGACACTGGATGCGGTGACGGTAGCCGCCGTCGACGGCCCGTGCCTCGGCGGCGGATTCGAGCTCGCGCTCGCCTGCGACCTCGTGATCGCCGCCGACACGGCACGGTTCGGCCTGCCCGAGACCCGCCTCGGCCTGATCCCCGGGTGGGGTGGCACGCAACGCCTCACGGCCGCGATCGGCGCCCCGCGCGCCCGGCGCCTCATCCTCACGGCCGAACTCGTCGGCGCCGCACAGGCCGCCGAGTGGGGAGTCGTCGCGCGCGTGGTCGGTTCCGACGAGCTGGCCGGCGAACTCGAACGCGTGGCCGCCGACCTGCTCGAGCGCGCCCCCCTCGCCCTCGCCGCCGCGAAGCGCGCCATCCGCGCCGCCGAGACCCCCGCCTGGCCCACCGTCGGAGCCGCCCGCGAAACCGTCGAACTTCTGGCCCTGTTCGCCACCGCAGACGGCGCCGAAGGCATCGACGCGTTCATCGCCAAGCGCCGCCCCCACTTCACCGGAGCCTGAGGAGACGCATGCTGCCCGCCCACACCTCGCCCCACCTCGACACCTGGCGCCTCGAACCGGCCGTGCCGCCGTACCACGGCATCCCCGTGCTGGCCGAGGTCGACGTGCTCGTCGTCGGGCTGGGCGCCGCGGGTGTCGCCGCCGCGACCGTCGCCGCCGAAGAGGGCCTCAGCGTGCTCGCCGTCGAACGGTACGGATTCGCGGGCGGCGCCGCCGTCGCCGGGATGTCGGGCACCGTGTGCGGGCTCTACCTCGCCACCGACGACCCCGACGACGGCCCCACCCAGGTGGTCGCCGGGTTCACGGAACGCTTCCGCGCCGGCCTCGAATCCCGCGGCGGCCTCACCGCCCCGCAGCGCTACGGCAAGACCTGGACGGTCGCCCACGACCCGCTCGTGTGGCGCGAGACGGCGGATGCGCTGCTCACCGCCGCCGGGGTGCGCGTCATGTACCACGCGACCGTCAGCGCCGTCGTGATGGACGGATCGCGCGTACGCGGCGCGATCATCGAGTCGAGCGCCGGGCGTGCCGCCGTGCACGCCAAACGCACCATCGACGCATCCGGAGACGCCGCGGTGGTGGCGCGGGCCGGTGGCGAGTACTTCTTCGGCGACGGGGGCCGCATCCAGAACCCCACCATGTTCTTCCGGCTCGGCGGCGTCGACACTGACGCCTTCTGGGCCGCCTACGGCGACGACACCATCTGCCCGCCCTGGCTCACCGACGCCATCCGCACCGCCCGCGACGGAGGCAGCGACCTGCCGCGCGAGAAGGTGTGGATCTTCCGCACCACCCGGCCCGGCGAACTGCTCGTCAACGCCACCCGCCTCGCCGCCGCCGACGGGCGCGTGCTCAACGTGATCGACCCCGAAGACTTCACCATCGCCGAGATCGCCGGACGTCGGCAGGTGCGCGCCTACGCCGGGTTCCTGCGCGACACGATGCCCGGATGCGCGGACGCGTACGTCGTCGACACCGGTGTGGAGGCCGGCATCCGCCAGACCCGCAGCATCGTCGCCGACGTGCCGCTCACCAACGACGACGTCGTCGGGTGCCGCAAACGCGATGACGCGATCGCCCGGTCGCCGTGGCCGATCGAACTGCACGACGGCGCCCGACCGAAACTGCACTGGCTGCTCGACGACTGGTACGAGGTGCCGTACGGCAGCCTGCTGCCCGCCGGACTCGACGACATCATCGTCGCCGGACGCTGCCTCGGCGCCGAACACGAAGCCCTCGCGTCGGCGCGCGTGACGGCACAATGCTTCGAATATGGTCATGCGGCCGCTCGCGCGGCTATTCTGTCGCTCGCCTCGGATCGCGCGCTGCGCGACATCGATGTCGCCGAGCTGCGCCGGACAATGCGGCGCGCAGGCAGCGCTCTGTGATCGGAAATCGGGTAACAAGACATGGTGAGACTCAAAGACGTCGCCGCCCTCGCCGGAGTTTCGGTATCCGTCGCCTCGCGCGCCCTCACCGATGACGCGCACGCGCGCATCAGCCCCGAGACGCGCGCCCGCATCGCCGCAGCCGCCACCGAACTCGGCTACCAGCCCGACCACCGTGCTCGCGCGCTGCGGCTCTCCCGGTCGGGCGCCATCGCGCTGATCGTGCCCGAAGTGAACAACGCCATCTTCGGCGGACTGCACTCCGGCATCCAGGACGCCTGCCAGACCCGCCGCACCGCGGTGCTCCTCGGCCAGCTGAACGCATCCGACCGCTCCGCCGACTCGCTGTCGCGGCTCATCGGGAACGGGCGCGTCGACGGCGTGATCCTGCAGCGCGCCGAAGACTACGACGACGCGTCGCTGCAGGCGGCGCTCAACATCTCCGTACCGACCGTGCTGTTCAACTCGCGCCTCCCCGGACGGGTCGGATCGGTGGTGCTCGACGACCCCGCGGCGGTGCGGATCGCGGTGGAGCATCTGCGCGGACTCGGCCACCGGCACATCGGCTTCATCGCCGGTGCCGCACACCACGACGCCGCGGCCCGCCGACTCGAGGCGTTCACCGAACTGACCGCCGGCGACGAGCCGCACCCCGAGTGGACGCAGTCGGGTGGCTGGGAGGCGCCCGCCGGTCACGACGCGATGACGCGCATCCTGAGCCTCGACCGCCGGCCCACCGCGATCGTCGTGGCGTCGCTCAACGCCGCGGTCGGCGCCCTGCACGCGGCCGCCGCGCTGGGCGTGCGGGTGCCCGACGAGCTGTCGATCGTGTCGATCCACGACGCGTGGATCGCCTCCTACACGGTGCCGGAACTCACGACCGTGCGGATGCCGATGGCCGACGCCGGCCACCGCGCTGCCACGATGCTGCTCGACCACCTCGACGGCGCCGACCTCGACGACCTGGTGGTCGACGACCCCGCGCCCGAGCTGCTCGCCCGCGGCTCGAGCACCGCATCCCGGTCCGCTTAGCGGTCTCTCCCTCCCCTCCCCTCTCAACTCAAGGACTCGGGCTCGCAAGTCAAGGAGGTGGTGGGGCGAATGTGGCCCCTGAGGCTCTTCGGCCACATAGGCCACACGGGTTCCTTGATTCGAGAGCTCGAGTCCTTGATTTGTGCAGGTGCGCGAGGCAGGTGGGGCCTGCCAGGTGGGCGGGTCAGAGCGCGGCGCGCACCGCCTCCGGCGCGAGGTGGCCGTCGGCCACCAGCAGGCGGTGCGCGAACGACAGCGAGCCGCCCGCCGGCACGGTGAGCGCGTCGACGTAGGCCGGCGCCCAACCGATGGCCGAGAACGGGTCGAAGCGGTGCAGCCAATGATGGGTGCCCTGCTGCGGCTGGTCGCCGAACGCCAGACCGAGGGTCACCTGCTCGCCGGATGCGGTGAGCCCGTGCACCACCATGGTGCGCGAGACGCCGCCCGACTCGGTGAGGTCGACCCCGTCGCCGTCGATGTCGACCGCCCCGAAGCCCTCCGCGAGACGCAGGAACAGGCCGCCGTATCCGCCATCCGGACGCCCGCGCTGCGCGGGGGTCTGCAGGCTCACGTCGGCACCGGTGGCGCTCAGCAGGGTGGTGGCGAAGTCGATCACGAGCGCATCGGCACCGTCGACCTGCAGCAGACCGAACGTCCACCGCCGGTCCTCGTCGAGCAGCGGCTCGCCGCCGTGACCCACCCACCGCAGCGACTCCGAGATGCGTGCCGAGCCGCCGTCGCGGCCGTCGGTCCAGCCGACGTGCTCGATGCGGCCCTGATCCTCGACAACCCGGTACCCCTCCTCCGGGCTGAAGTAGGTGCCGCCGCCCCACAGGTTGTGGGCGTCGACCCGCGGCATCGCGAACTGCAGGCCGTGATGCCAGGGGTGGTCGTCGGGCGCGAACCCGGTCACCACCACACCCGCGGGGGTGCGCAGCGGATGGATGTGCGGCTTGGGTGTGTTCACCGCGTCGATGCCGGCGCCGGTCGCGAGCAGCGCCCGCGGCTCCCCGCCGATGCGGAGCTCGCGCTCCCCACCCGGCAGCTCGACTAGCTCCAGCTCAGCCACGACGCGCCTCCTCCCGTGCGGGTCCGGCCGCGTCGAGCGCCTCGTAGAACGGGTCGCCGGCGGCGATCTCGCCGCGCTCCACCACCCGGCCGACCGACGACGACTTGTAGAGGGCGGTCAGGAACTCGAGGGTGGCCCGCGACTCGGCGGTCGTCAACTGCGGCTTCTCGCCCGCTCGCCAGCTCGCGACCAGCTCGGCGAGCTGCGCCCGGTGGGCGTTGACGAGCATCTCCGGCTCGTCGGCGGCCCAGTCCTCCACCGTCACGGCTTCGTCGTTCTCGCCGATGGTGCGCACCGACCACTCCGACAGGAGCGGCAGGTACAGCGTCTCCAACGACACGGATGCCTTCTCGGCGATCACCTGCAGCGTCGTCACCGGGTCGTGGCTCACCACCGTCGTCACTACGCTTCCGATCGCGCCGCTCGCGAACCGCACGCTGGCGACGCTCGCATCCTCGACCTCGATCGGCCGCGACACCGTCTCGGCGATGCCGCTCACGCTCTCCCAGTCGCCGCCCATCAGCCACAGCATCAGGTCGACCGCGTGGTACGCCTGCGTGGTGGTGGAGCCGCCGAACTCGGTGGCGAACTTGCCGCGCCACGGGATGTCCCAATACTCGGGCCCGCGGAACCAGTTGGTGTGCGAGATGCCCACCAGCGGCCGGCCCCAACGCCCCGAACGCAGGTCGCGTTCCACCTGCCGCGAGCCGCCGGAGTAGCGGAACTGCGACACCGTCACACACCAGCGACCCGTCTCGGCCTCCGCGGCCGCGATCCGGTCGGCGGAGGCGAGCGAACCGGTGAGCGGCTTCTCGCAGAAGACCCACGACCCGGCCCGCATCGCCTCGATCGCGAGCGGCTCGTGCAGGTGCGGCGGGGTCGCGACCACGGCGATGTCGGGTGCGACCTCGGCCAGCATGGTCGTCGCATCCGCGAACAGCGCGGAGCAGCCGAACCGCTCGCCCGCCGCCTCGCGACGGCCCGCATCCGGGTCGACGATCGCGACCAGCTCGACGTCGTCGACGAGCGCCTCGATGGCGGGGAGGTGAGCTGCGGCGCCGATGCCGCCCGCGCCGATGACGGCGATACGTGCTCGAGACATGCTGGTGGTGTCAGCCTTTCAGTCCGGTGGTGGCGATGCCCTGCACGAGGTACTTCTGCCCCACGAGGAAGAAGCCGAACAGCGGGCCGAGGGAGATGACGGCCATGGCGAACATGGCGCCCCAGGCGCTGTCACCGCTGGCGTCGAGGAACGCGTTCAGCCCCAGCGGGACCGTGTAGTTGCGCGGATCCTGCAGGTAGATCATCGGGGTGAGGAAGTCGTTCCAGGTCCAGATGAACGTGAAGATGGCCGAGGTCGCCAGGGCGGGCTTCAGCAGCGGCAGGATCACGTAGAAGAAGGTCCGCCACGGTCCCGCGCCGTCGATCTTCGCCGCCTGGTCCAGTTCGGTGGGGATCCCCCGCAGGAACTGCACCATCAGGAACACGAAGAACGCGTCGACCGCGAGGAACTTCGGCACGACCAGCGGGAGGATCGTGTTCACCCAGCCGAAGTTCGCGAACAGCACGTACTGCGGGATGAGCAGCACGTGGTGGGGCAGCATCAGCATGCCCATCATGCAGGCGAAGAAGATCGTCTTCCCCCGGAACTGCATGCGCGCGAAGGCGTAGGCCGCGAGGGTGCACGCCACCAGGTTCCCGATGACTGAGAGCAGCGCGACGACCGTCGAGTTGAGGATGAAGGTGCCGAAGCCGACGCCGGCGCCTTCCCAGCCACGCGCGTAGTTCTCGAAGGTGATCGGGTTCGGGATGGGCGACACCTCGGAGAAGATGTCCTCCGCCTCCTTGAAGGACGCACCCAGCATCCAGATGAGCGGGTACAGCATCACCAGGCTGCCCGCGATCAGCAGCGCGTGCTTGAACGAGCTGCGTGCCGGGCTGCGCTTCGTGCCGACCGTCATCGCGACCGTGGTCTGGTCGAACTTCACGTCAGTCGTCATAGTGCACCCAGTACCTCGAGAACCAGAAGTTGATGGCCGTCACGATCGCGATGACCAGGAAGAGGATCCAGGCCATGGCGCTCGCGTAGCCCATCTGGAATCCGGTGAAACCGCGCTGGTAGAGGTACAGCGTGTAGAAGAGCGTCGAGTTGACCGGCCCGCCGGTGCCTCCCGAGACGACGAACGCCGGCGTGAAGGCCTGGAACGCACCGATCATCTGCAGGATCAGGTTGAAGAGCACGATCGGGCTCAGCATCGGCAACGTGATGTGGCGGAACGCGCCCCACCTGCCGATCCCGTCGACCGCGGCGGCCTCGTAGAGGTACTGCGGCACCTGGCGCAGGGCGGCCAGGAAGATGACCATCGGCGCGCCGAACGTCCAGACGTTCAGAATCACGAGGGTGCCGAGGGCGGTCTCGGGGTTGCCGATCCAGCTCATGCCCTCGATCCCGAACCAGGCGAGGATCTGGTTGATGAGGCCGTTCGAGCCGAACATCTGACGCCAGAGCACGGCGACGGCGACGCTCGCGCCGATCAGGCTCGGCAGGTAGTAGATCGAGCGGTAGAGCGACAGACCGCGGAGCCCGCGGTTGAGCACCATCGCCACCAGCAGGGCGAATGCGAGCTGCAGCGGCACCGAGACGAGCACGTACACGAGCGTGACGCGCACCGCATCGAGGTACTTGGGGTCGTTGGTGAGCAGCTTGATGTAGTTGTCGAAGCCGACCCACTCCGGCGGGGCCAGCATGCTGAAGTCCGTGAACGACAGATACAGCGAGTAGAGCATGGGCCCGAGGGTGATGACGAAGAAGCCGATCAGCCACGGGAGAAGGAACGTGTAGGGGGCGATCTTCTCGGCGAGGATCGCCCGGCGCAGGGACGTGGACTTCCGTGCGCGGGGACCCCGGGGGTTCCCCCCCCCCGGCGGGCCCCA
>JAEWJX010000020.1 GCA_023386365.1 Actinomycetes bacterium
TCGGTGGGCGATGAGGCGCCCACCGACAAGGAGCTGCTGAAGGTGATCGAGGCGGCCGGCACGGTCGCCGATCACGCCTCGCTGCACCCGTGGCGGGTGATCGCGATTCGCGGCGAGGCGCGCGAGCGCCTGGGCCGTGCGATCGCGGAAGCGTCGGGCGCATCCGGTTCGGATGCCGACAAGGTCGCCCGCAAGCCGATGCGGGCGCCGCTGCTGCTCGCGGTGGTCGTGTCGCCGAAGGCGAGCGGCAAGGTCGCCGATTGGGAGCAGGAGGCGGTGGCTTCGGGTGTCGCCCACGCGATCAGCCTGCTGCTCGACGAGCGCGGCTGGGGTGTGATGTGGCGCACCGGGCACTACACCCGATCCGGTGCCGTGCATCGCGCGCACGACCTCGGCCCCGACGAGCGTCTGCTCGGGTGGCTCTATGTGGGGTCGAAGCCGCCGCGCAAGAGCGGGCGCCGCAAGCCGATCGCGGCGAAGAAGCACCTCACCTCGCTGTAACGGTCACTTCTGCGAGCGCCGGCGTCTGCGGGTGCGTCGCCCCAGGGCGCGTGCGGGCACCTCGCTGGGGATACCGCGCGACAGCATGAGCGACGCGAGCGCGATCGCGATGAGTGCGAAGAACGCGGTGCGCAGCGACGACAGCTGCGAGTCGGTGTAGATGGCGGTCAGCTGCTCACCGTCGCTGTCGCTGAGGCCGGCGTCGGACGCGATCTGTGCCACGCTCGCGGCCGGCACGATCTCGATGCCGCCCTGCGAGAGCTCGACCACCTGATCCTGCACATCCTGCGGCAGGTCGCTCGAGGTGACCCCGCTCGTAAACGAGGCGCTGAGCGCCGCGATCAGCACCGACCCGATGAGGGCGGTGCCGAGCGACGAGCCGAGGTTCTGGGACACCCCCTGCAGACCGCCGACCTCGCTGGTCTGCTTCTCCGAAACCGCCGACATGTTGACGTTGCCGAGCTGGCTGGCGAGCAGACCGAGCGCGGCGCCGGCGAAGAACATGCCCAGCCCGAACGCCGGGCCCTCGAGCTTCGGCTCCACCGCCGACAGCAGCACGATCGAGCTGGCGACCAGCACCCACTGCGCCACCCGCACGATCCGCCGGGCCGACCAGAGGTTCGACAAGCGGGTGCCGACGATCGAGAAGAGCACGAGCGACACCGACAACGGGAAAATGCGGATGCCGGTCTCGAGCGCATCGAGCCCGAGGGTCATCTGCAGGTAGACCGGCACCATGAAGAAGAGGCCCGCGGTGATCGTGTACTGGGCGCCGAGCACCGAGAGGCCGCTGCGCAGACGCTCGATCGAGAACAGTGACACGTGCACGAGCGGGGGCCGCCCCCGGGCGACGAGCGCCGACTGACGCCGCACGAAGAGGTACAGCAGGCCGGCCCCGACGGCGATGAACCAGGCCGTGAGCGAGATGCCGAGCGGCTGGATCGGAACGCCGTTGATCTCGGGCGACACCAGCGGCTGCACCCACCCCCAGGCCTTGCTCTGCAGCATCCCTGAGACGACGAAGACGAGACCTGCCGCCGAGAGCAACACGCTGAGCAGGTCGATGCGGATGCTCTGACGCGGCGTGCTGTCGGTGACGAAGCGGGCGGTGAGCACCACCGCCGCCATGATCACCACCTCGGCGGCGAACACGTACCGCCAACTGAGGTAGGTGGTGACGAACCCGCCGATCAGAGGGCCGGCGGCCACCGCCGCGCCCGAGACGGCGCCGATCACCGCGAACCCGGTGATGCGGTCCTTGCCCTGGTAGTTGTCGGCCACGAGTGCCGCGATCGACGGGATCACCAGTACCGCGCCGAGACCCTCCACCACCGACCAGCCCAGGAACAACACCGCGAAGTCGGGGGCGAGAGCGGTCGAGCCGGACCCGATCGCGTAGACGATCGAGCCGATCACGAAAGTACGGCGCCGCCCCCAGACGTCGCCCAACTTGGCGCCGAGCAGCATGAAGGCCGCCATCGTCAACGTGTAGAACGTGATGGCGGTCTGCATGGCCGCGACTGTCGTGTCGAGATCCTCAACGACGGTGGAGATCGACACGTTCATGACGGTGCCGTCGAGCACCATCACGAACTGCGCCGCGCCGAGGATCCCGACGACGAACCACTTCTTCATGGCGGTCAGGCCAGCGCTGTGGCCTTCAGCTTGTCGTACTCCGCCTGGCTGATCGCGCCCGAGTCGAGCAGGCCCTTCGCCTTGGCGATCTCATCGGAGGCCGACGAGGCGGACGACCCGGCGACCGACTGGATGTACGAAGCCTGCGCCGACTGCGCCGCCTGGATGTCTGCTGCCTTGCGCTCGCTCATGCTCTTGCTGCGCGCGATCAAGTAGATGAGGGCCGCGAGGAACGGCACCAGGATCAGGAAGATGACCCACGCCGCCTTCGCCCAGCCGTTCAGGCTGCCATCCCGGAATACGTCGATGAAGACCGTGATCAGGATGAAGATGCACGAGAACCAGATGTAGAACCAGAACGCGTAGACGATGAAATCCCAGAATGACATGGTCGGCCTTTCCACAGACGGCTGACCCGGGTGGCGAGCCGATGACTGGAGGCTAGAACGACCGCCCGGCGGACGGATCATGCGGTCTGGGTGATGTTCAGGGACGGATGGCGGCGATGCAGACGGCGACGATAGCGAGCGCGGCGCCGCCGATCGTCGGGAACGCGACTCCGGCATCCGACACGGGCGCGAGCAGGTCGAGCAGGACCGCCGAGGTCAACTGCCCGGCGATCGTCGCGAGCCCGAACAGCAGCACCCCGGTGGTGCGCACGAGCGCCGCGGATCCGGCGATGAAGACAACGCCGAGCAGACCGCCCGTGTACAGCCACGGGTTCGTCGGCAGCGGTTCGGGCGGTCCGACGACCGCGATGTGCACCCCGGCGGCGATGGCGAGAGCGATGGTGCCGCCGAGGAAGCTGACGAAGCTCGCGGTGAGTACGGACCCGGAGAACACCCGCACCTGTCCGTTGACCGCCTGCTGCCATCCGGTGCCGATGCCGGCGAGCAGGGGCAGCACGAGCATCCACCAGGGCACGTCGCCGTGGAGCCGGTCCGAGACCGCCCACCCCACGGCGCCGATGGCGAGCAACGCCCCCGCCACCCGCGTCGGGGTGAAGGGCTGCGGGGCCATGGTTCCCACGCCCACACGGTCGATGAGGAGCGAGCCGATCGACTGGCCGCCGACGAGGGCGACCGTGAAGAGCGCCACACCGAGCGCTGCGGCGGTGAGGCCCTGCGACAGCACCAGGAACGCGCCGGCCAGCCCGCCGGCGAGGAACCAGGGCGACATCCGCCGGTCGGTGATGGCCTCGCGGACGCGGCCGAACCCGCGGCGGCCGGGCGCCCACACCACCAGCGCGGCGGCGAGGGCCAGGGTTCCGACCGCGAACGAGATGAACGCGGCGAGGAACCCGTCGTCGAGTTCGACCGCGAGTTCGCCGTTGACGCGCGGCTGCAGCGCGATGACCGCGCCGATCAGGACGGCGGCGACGACAGCGGATGCGGTGACGAGGGGGCGCTGCGTGGACATGGAGCCCCCTGTCGGATTCGAACCGACGACCCCCGCTTTACAAGAGCGGTGCTCTGGCCAACTGAGCTAAGGAGGCTGACGGGAGCCTCAGCTCCGGCCCCCAGCCTACGGCTTCGGCGTCTCGCTGGGCGCCGGGGTAGGGGTGCCCGTGTACTGGTCGCCCGACGCGTCGGTCACGAAGAGCGCGAGCTCCTGCGGGTCGAAGTCCTTCGTGTAGGCGAACTGCTTACCGTCGACGATGATCGTGGGCGCCGTGGTGATCGCCGGGATGTCGGCGTTCGGGATGGGCCCGTTGAGGGCGCGCACCGTGGCGGCCTGCACCCACGCACTGAAGCGCTTCTTCTCGATGCAGGTGCGCACCTTCGAGATGTTGTCGACGCCTGCGCCGGTGGCACGGTCGACGAGCTGCTCGTCGCTGAGACCCTCGCTGCCCTCCTGCGGCTGGTCGACGAAGAGCGAGTTGTGGAAGTCGAAGAAGGTGTCGGGCGAGTACTCGGCCACACAGGCGGCCGCGTTGGCGGCGCGCAACGAGTACTGGGTGCCCGCCGACTTGGTGGTGAGCAGCGCGATGGGGTGGATCTCGAGCGTGGCGGCGCCCGACTCGACCCACTGGCGCAGCTGCTCGGCGTTGTTCTCGGAGAAGGTTCCGCAGTTGGCGCAGAGGTAGTCGACGTAGAGCTGGATGTCGATGACGCCGTCGGCGTTGGTCTTGGATGCGATGGGCTGCGCCGCTCCGGCCTTCAGGCCGGGGGTGCGCTCGGCGGCGAGTTCCGCGCCGATCTTGATGCCGTCGCTGGCCATGTTGAGCGGGCCGCGGGCGGGCGTCTGGTTCATGCTGACGAGCGTCACGGCGACGATCCCGAGCACGACGAGGGCACCGCCGAGCACGCTCAGCTGCAGCACGAGCTTGCGCCGGCGCTCCTGCTTCTTGTGCTGGGTGCGCATCTCGCGGGCGCGCTCTTTCGCGGCGACCCGGGCTTCACTGCCTCCGGGCTCCGGGCGATCGGACTCGCCGTACGTCATCGATCCTCGTTTTCGGGTGTGGGGAGCGCGCTTGGGAACAATACGACGCGCAGGCGAGCAGCGGCAAACGCTGAACTCGCCTCGACGATGCTAGGCAGCGAATCTGGGAACAGTCCGGACAGATCCTGAAGACAATGGGCACCCTGGCGCCGTGTCATACTGTTCGAGATCGTCGGCACAGACGCCGGCGGTCTTTCCATTCACTACGGATCGTCCGGCACGTACCTGCCGGTGAAGGAGAAGAGAACAGCCATGGCATCCGTCACTTTCGACAAGGCCAGCCGGGTCTACCCCGGTTCCACCCGCCCCGCGGTCGACCAGATCGAGCTGGAGGTCGCCGACGGCGAGTTCCTCGTTCTCGTCGGACCCTCGGGCTGTGGCAAGTCCACGACCCTGCGCATGCTCGCCGGCCTCGAAGAGGTCAACGACGGCCGCATCCTGATCGGTGACCGCGACGTCACCGACGTGCCGCCGAAGGACCGCGACATCGCGATGGTCTTCCAGAACTACGCGCTCTACCCGCACATGACCGTCGCCGAGAACATGGGCTTCGCGCTCAAGATCGCCGGTGTCGGCAAGGAGGAGCGCGCCGCCCGCGTGCTCGAGGCCGCCAAGCTGCTCGACCTGGAGCCCTACCTCGGCCGCAAGCCGAAGGCCCTCTCGGGTGGTCAGCGTCAGCGCGTCGCCATGGGCCGCGCCATCGTGCGTCAGCCCCAGGTGTTCCTCATGGACGAGCCGCTGTCGAACCTCGACGCCAAGCTCCGCGTGCAGACCCGCACCCAGATCGCGTCGCTGCAGCGTCGCCTCGGTGTCACCACCGTCTACGTCACGCACGACCAGACCGAGGCCCTCACCATGGGTGACCGCATCGCGGTGCTCAAGGACGGCGTCCTGCAGCAGGTCGGCACCCCGCGCGACCTGTACGAGACCCCGAAGAACGTCTTCGTCGCCGGCTTCATCGGCAGCCCGGCCATGAACCTGTTCCAGGCCGACATCGTCGACGGCGGCGTGCGCTTCGGATCGGCCGTCACCGCGGTCGAGCGCGACGTGCTCGCGAACGCCAAGGGCGGCAAGGTCATCGTCGGCATCCGTCCCGAGGACGTGGTCATCGCCAAGTCGGGCGAGGGCCTCACGGTCGAGGTCGACGTCGTCGAGGAGCTCGGCGCCGACGGCTACCTCTACGGCCACGCGGACGTCGACGGCCACCGTGTCGACATCATCGCGCGCGTCGACGGCCGCAACCACCCGGATGCGGGCGAGAAGGTCGTCGTCACCCCGGTTCCGAAGCACGTGCACGCCTTCGACGTCGAGTCGGGCGAGCGCCTCAACTCGGCTCCGATCGCCGCGGCGACCACCGTCGCGTAATCAGCTTCACCAGAGAGGCCGCGATCCCTTCGGGGGTCGCGGCCTGTTCGCTGTGCGGGGCCCGGCGGCCGTAGGCTCGAACACGTGAACTCCGCACTCTCCATCACCTCTGCGGTGCCCGATCCGGCCCTCCTCGACCTGCCGTGGGAGCTGCCGCTCGAGCTGTGGCCCGACGAGACGATCGCCGCCCTCCCGAAGGGCATCTCGCGCCACCTGGTGCGCTTCGTGCACCTCGAAGGCTTCGTCGTCGCCATCAAGGAGACCTCCGCCGAGTTGGCCCGCCGCGAGTACGACATGCTGCGCACCCTGCAGCGTCTCGACATCCCGTGCGTGGAGCCGGTGGCCGTGGTTACGGGTCGGCTCTCCGACGACGGCGAGGAGCTCTCCCCCGCGCTCGTCACCCGGCACCTCAAGTTCTCCCTCCCCTACCGCGCGCTCTACTCGCAGGCACTGCGCCCCGACACCGCGAACCGCCTCGTCGACGCGCTCGCCGTGCTGCTCGCGCGTCTGCACATCATCGGGTTCTTCTGGGGCGACGTGTCGCTCTCGAACACCCTCTTCCGTCGCGACGCGGGAGCGTTCGCCGCGTACCTGGTGGATGCCGAGACCGGCAAGCTCTACGACGGCGGTCTCTCGAACGGTCAGCGCGAGAACGACCTCGAGATCGCCCGCATCAACATCGCCGGCGAACTGCTCGACCTGCAGTCGGGCGGGCGCCTCGACGACGGCGTGGACCCGGTGGAGATCGCCGACGGCATCGTCGCCGCGTACCGGTCGCTGTGGACCGAGCTGACCGCATCCGAGACGTTCCCTGAGGCGGAGCGCTGGCGCATCCGCGAGCGTGTGGAACGCCTCAACGACCTCGGCTTCGACATCGAGGAGCTGTCGATCCGCAAGGGCGGCGACGGCACCCACGTACGCATCCAGCCGAAGGTGGTCGACGCCGGCCACCACTCGCGACGGCTGCTGCGGCTCACCGGACTGGATGCGGGCGAGAACCAGGCCCGGCGCCTGCTCAACGACCTCGACTCGTTCCGGGCGCTGCGCGGCAAGCCCGACGAGGACGAGGAGATGGTGGCGCACGAGTGGCTCGTGAAGGTGTTCGAGCCGGTGATCCGCGCGATCCCGAAAGACCTGCGCCTCAAGCTCGAGCCGGCGGAGGTGTTCCACCAGCTGCTCGACCACCGCTGGTACCTGTCGCAGAACCAGGGCCGCAACGTGCCGCTCGCCGAGGCGCTCACCTCGTACCTCGACACGGTGCTCCGGCACCGCCGCGACGAGATGACCGTCGTGGGGCCGGCGACGTCGTCGATCACACTGCCGATCGCCGTGATCGACGACGGCGAAGAGGACTGGCGTCTGAAGGTCTGACCGGGCTCCGAACCGCTTGAATGGTGCCGTGACCACCACCATCGGCACGACCGGGCGGATCGCGCGCGCGTCGGCGCGGCATCCGCTGCTCACCCTCGCGGCGTGGGCGGCGCTGCTGGCCGGCGTCGTCGCCGTGTCGATCGCAGGCGTCACCGGCGAGGGGCTCTTCGACCGGCTGGGGTCGCAGTGGTCGTGGGGGTCGACCGAATCAACGGAAGCCGACGAATTGCTCGCGGGCGGCGACGACGAGACCTCCACACTGCTGGTGCACGGCGTCGACCCCGCCGACCCGGAACTGGCGGCGATCACCGCGGACGCCGCATCCGAACTCGCCGCGCTGCCCGGCGTGGAGGTGGTCGACCCGCTCGCGATCCCCCGGCTGCCCGATGGGTCGGTGCCGCCGCGGGCTGCCGCGCTGTTCGCCGACGACGGCGACGGCTTCCTGCTGACCGCCACCGTGCTCGCCGACGACGGGACCGTCGACGCGGCGACCGTCGATGCGGTCGACGAGCACCTCGCCGAGGTGGCCGACACGATCCGCGCGCAGCATCCGGATGCCGTGGCCGAGGTGGGCAGTTCGGCGCTGCTCGTCGACTCGATCATCACCACCTCCGAGAACGACCTGCGGCGGGGCGAGACGGTGGCGCTGCCCATCGCGCTGCTGGTGATGCTCGTCGTGTTCGGCGGGTTCCTCGCCGCCGGGCTGCCGCTGCTCGGGGCGGTCGTGTCGATCGTGGGCGGCCTCGGAGCACTGTTCGGCTTCACCTACCTGCTGGATGTGAACACCACCGTCGTGAACGTGGTGACGGCGGTGGGCCTCGGCCTGTCGATCGACTACGGGCTGCTGATCGTGAGCCGGTTCCGGGAGGAGTCGCGGGCGTCGCCGGAGTCGGCTCGCGTCGACGTCGTCGCGCGCACGGCCGACACCGCGGGGCGCACGGTCGTGTACTCCGGCACGGTGTTCGCGATCGCGTCGCTCGGGCTGCTGCTCTTCGACTCGGCGATCGTGCGGGCGATCGGGCTGGGTGCCCTGTCGGTGACGGTCATCTCGATCGCCTCCGCGCTCACTCTGCTGCCGGCCCTGCTCGCGCTGCTCGGCGGGCCGCTGCTGAAGCCGGGGCTGCTCACCCGCATCCCCGGTGTCGGGCGCGCGCTCACCCGCTTCGGCGACGTCGCCCCCGACGAGGGGTTCTTCTCACGGCTCACCCGGCGCGTGCAGCGGCATCCGGCGGCGGTCACCCTCGCGTGCGCGGGTGTTCTGCTGCTGCTCGCGAGTCCCGTGCTGCAGTTGCGGCTCGCGAACACGAGCGTCGACTCGCTGCCCGCATCGTCGACGCAGTACGAGTTCATCACCGCCCTGCGCGATCACTTCCCCGCGGCCGCCGACCCGCGCGTGGTGCTGGTCACCGGCACCGAGGAGGCGGCCGAGGCGTGGGCGGATGACGTGGCCGCTCTCGATCAGGTGACCGAGGTGAGCACCCCCGCGCGGGTGAACGATGTGTGGCGGGTGGCGGTGCAGGTGGAGCCGAAGACCGGAGGCGACGTGGTGCGCGAGGCCCGCGACGTGCGGCCGCCGGGCGACAGCTGGGTGACGGGCGCCGACGCCCGCACGGCCGACTTCGCCGCCACACTGGCGGAGGGCGCCCCCTGGGCGGCGCTCGTGATCGCGCTCGGCACCGTCGTGCTGCTGTTCCTCATGACCGGGTCGCTCGTCGTGCCGCTGAAAGCGCTCGTCGCGAGCGCGCTCTCACTGGGTGCGTCGATCGGCGTGCTCGTGTGGGGCTTCCAGGAGGGCCACTTCGCCGGCGCCATGGGCTTCGACCCGGATGACGTGATCGGCGTCGACGTGCTCGTGCTGCTGCTCACCCTCGTCTTCGGATTCGGGTTGGCGATGGACTACGAGATGTTCATCCTGTCGCGCATCACCGAACAGGTGGAGCGCGGGGTCGACGATGCGGAGGCGATCGCCCGCGGCATCCAACGCTCCGGCCGCATCATCACCTCCGCGGCGCTCATCATCATCGTCGTGTTCGCCGGCTTCGCGACCGGCGACCTCATGGTGATCAAACAGCTGGGCACCGCGCTGGCGGTGGCGGTGCTACTGGATGCGACGCTCGTGCGGTGCCTGCTCGTGCCCGCCTTCATGACCTGGCAGCGCCGGATCATGTGGTGGGCGCCGCGCTGGATGAAACGGCTGCACGCCCGCTACGCGCTGCGCGACTAGCGGCGCGGCCCCGTTCAGGACTCCGCGCGGAGCTTCGCCACCTCGTAGAGGGTGACCGAGACGGCGATGCCGGCGTTGAGCGATTCGGTGTCGGCGCTGATCGGGATCGACACGATCGCGTCACACGCCTCGGTGACCAGACGCGACAGGCCCTTGCCCTCGCTGCCGACGACGATCACGATCGGGCGGTCGGCGAACGAGATGCCCGGCAGCGGGGTGTCGCCGCCGCCGTCAAGGCCGAGCACGAACACCCCCTCCTTCTTGAGGGCGTTGAGGGTCTGCGTGAGGTTCGCCGCCATCGCGACCGGCACACGGGCCGCGGCCCCCGCCGAGGTCTTCCAGGCGGATGCGGTCATCCCCACGGAGCGACGCTGCGGCACGATGACCCCCTGCGCACCGAACGCCGCCGCGGACCGCACGATCGCACCCAGATTGCGCGGGTCGGTGACGCCGTCGAGCGCCACCAGCAGGGGGGTCTTGCCCGCCGCGACAGCCTCGTGGAGCAGGTCGGTGGGGTGCGCGTACTCGTACGCGGGGACCTTCAGCACGACGCCCTGGTGCACCGCATCCGGGCCGGTCATGCGGTCGAGCTCCTGGCGCATCACCTCGAGCACCGGGATCTGGCGCTTCGTCGCGATCGACAGCGCCTCCTTCATGCGGTCGTCCATGTCGGCGCGGGCCGCGATGTAGAGGGTGGAGGCGGGGATGCGCGCGCGCAGCGCCTCGACCACCGAGTTGCGGCCGGTGACCAGCTCGGAATCGTCGGTCTTGCGCGGGCGCGGCGCGCGGCGGGCGCCGCCATCCGACTTGCCGTGCCGCTCACGCGCGGCCTCCAGCCTGTCGTTCGCGGCCTTGCGCTTGCCGGCGACGTGCCAGCTGCGGTCGGTGGCCTTCGGGGTGGGCCCCTTGCCTTCGAGCGCCTTGCGGCCGTGGCCTCCCGTTCCGGTGGTCGCGCCCTTCTTGGTCTTGCGCGCCCCCGGGCGTCCCGGCTTGGTCATGATGAGCTCCCTCGTTGGGTCGTCACGCGAGGCTCCAGCGGGCGCCTGCGGGTGTGTCGTCGATCGCGATGCCCGCCGTGGCGAGCTCGTCGCGAATGCGGTCGGCGGATGCGAAGTCCTTGGATGCGCGGGCCGCGGTGCGGTCGGCGAGCAGCTTCTCGACGAGCGCGCCGAGCGCGATGCTCGCCGCATCCGATCCGCCGTCGGCCCATTCGGCCGCGGTCGGGTCGACGCCGAGCACGCGCGTCATGGCGAGCACCTGCTCGCGCAGCAGCGCCACCTCGCCGAAGTCGCCCGCGTCGAGCGCGGTGTTGCCGGCGCGCACGGTCTCGTGCAGCACGCCGAGCGCCTGCGGAACGCCCAGGTCGTCGTCGAGCGCGTCGCCGAACGCGTCGGGCACGCGGCCGTCGCCGGGGCCCGCCACCCGCGCGGATTCCAGGGCGCGACCCGCGCGCTCGAGGAACCCGGCGATGCGGTCGAGGGCTGCCTCAGCCTCTTCGAGCGCGCCGTCGTGGTAGTCGATCGTGGACCGGTAGTGGGCGCTCGCCAGGTAGTAGCGCACCACGATGGGGCGGGCGAGGGCGAGGAACTCGGCGGCGAAGATCGAGTTGCCGAGCGACTTCGACATCTTCTGCCCCTCGACCACGACGAGCCCGTTGTGCACCCAGTAGCGGGCGAAGCCGTCGCCGGCCGCCGTCGACTGGGCCAGCTCGTTCTCGTGGTGGGGGAAACGCAGGTCGAGCCCGCCGCCGTGGATGTCGAACTCGGGCCCCAAGTAGCGCTTCGACATGGCCGAGCATTCGATGTGCCATCCGGGTCGCCCAGCGCCCCACGGCGAGTTCCAGGATGCGGATTCCGGCTCGTCGGGCTTGCTGCCCTTCCAGAGCGCGAAGTCGCGGGGGTCGCGCTTGCCGCGGGTGGCGGCATCCGGCGACTCCGTCATGTCATCGATCTTTTGGCGCGTGAGTGCGCCGTACTCCGACCAGGTGCGCACGTCGAAGTAGACGTCGCCCGAACCGTCGTCGGCGACGTAGGCGTGCCCACGCTCGATGAGGGTGTCGATGAGTTCCTGCATCTGCGGGATGCTGGCGGTCGCGCGCGGTTCGTAGGTGGGCGGGAGGATGCCGATGGCGCGATACCCGGCCGTGAACTCCAGCTCCACCCGGTAGGCGACGGCCCACCACGGCTCCGCGTCGCTGGCGTTGACGAGCACCTTGTCGTCGATGTCGGTGACGTTGCGCACGAAGGTGACGTCGAATCCGCGGTACGAGAACCAGCGACGCCACAGGTCGTAGGCGAGCGCCGAACGCAGGTGGCCGACGTGCGGCGACGACTGCACGGTGGGTCCGCAGACGTACATGCCCACCTTGCCGGGCTGGAGCGGCTCGAAGTCGCGCAGCGCCTGGGCGCGGCTGTCGTAGAGGCGGACGGTCACCTGGCGAGTTTAGCGGCGCGGGATGTGGCGACGGCCGAGGTGACATCGGTTAGACAAACGTCGCGACAGGTGGATAAGGTAAGCCTTACCTGAGTCACCCGCGATGGTGCGCGTCGCGTGACCGAGAACATTCCAACCCGTTCGGAGAATCCGTTGTCATACGCGCCTGCCCGCGTGCGCTCCCGCGCGCCGTGGACCGCCTTCCTCCTCGTCCCGCTGCTCGCACTCGCGACCGTGCTCGCACCGGGCTCCGTCGCGAACGCCGCCACCGGCGTCGTCACCGCCGAGGTGACCGCCGCATCCGAAGCGAGCGGCCTGACCGTGCACGTCACCGGCACCGGCCTCGACGGCATCACCGGCGTCTACGCCGCGATCATCGAGAAGGGCACCGAGGCGTCCGTCGGCACCGGAGGCGGCTACGCCGCATTCGGGTACTGGATGCCGCCGGGCGCCGGGATCACGGGCGGCGCCTTCGACCGCACCCTCACCGTGCCGACCGCGAACCTCGATCGCGACACCCAGTACGAGTTCCTCATCTGGCAGGGCCACAGCGCGCCCGACGCCACCACCATCTACGCCCGCACCGACGTGGCCGTGAGCGCCGCTCAGTGGGATGCGATCTTCCCGCCGCCCGCACCGGTGCCGACGATCACCACCGAGGTGACCGCCGCATCCGCCGCATCCGGGCTCACCGTGCGCGTCGTCGGCTCCGACTTCGGTGCCGTGACCGGTGCCTACGCGGCCGTCATCGTGAAGGGCACCGAGGAGTCCGTCTCGGCGGGCGGCGGCTACGCCGGCTTCGGCTACTGGATGACACCCGGTGCGATCACGGGCGGCGCCTTCGACAAGACGATCCCCGTTCCCACCGCCGCGCTCGACCGCAACGCGCAGTACGAGGTCATCGTGTGGCAGGGCCACACCGCCCCCGACGCGACCACCATGTACGCGCGCGCCGACGTGACCATCACCAGCACCCAGTGGAACACCGTCCTTCCCCCCACCTACGGCATCACCGTCGACAGCTCCGGGGTCGCCGGCGGTACCGTGCAGGTCACGGGCGTGCTGCCCGCCAGCTACGTCGCCACCGACGGCAGCACCCAGACCACCGGCGTCTACCTCATGTACTGCGCGCAGCCCGCAGGCGAGCCCGGATCGGGCGCGAGCGGACGCGCCGGCGGCACCGGCAACTGCAACAGCGCGTCGCAGAAGTGGGTCATCCAGCCCGGCGTCGCCGCCACCCCCGGCACCACCCAGATCGGCACCGTCGACGGCGGCGTGTGGACCTTCACCACCACCGTCACCGTGCCGAACGGCTTCGGCACCAAGACCTGCCTCGACGCGGCGACCGCCGCATCCGGCGCCGTGCAGTGCGGCATCGCCCTGCGCCTCGACCACAACTCGGGAGCCGGCGCCAACGCCACCTACACCTACGACCGCTTCGTGCCGGTCGACGTGCCCGCCCCCGCCTACGGCATCACCGTCGACCAGGCGAACATCGCCGACGGCACCGTCGAGGTCACCGGCAAGTTCCCGACGAGCTACGTCGCCACCGACGGCAGCACCCAGACCACCGGCGTGTACCTCATGTACTGCGTGCAGCCGGCGGGTGAGCCCGGATCGGGCGCCACCGGACGCGCCGGCGGCACCGGCAACTGCAACAGCCCCGCGCAGAAGTGGGTCGTGCAGCCCGGCATCACCGCCACCCCCGGCACCACCCAGATCGGCACCGTGAGCGGAGGCGTCTGGACGTTCACCACCACCGTCGCCGTCGCCGAGACGTTCGGCACCAAGGCCTGCCTCGACGCCACGACCGCCGGCGACGGCGGCGTGCAGTGCGGCATCGCCGTGCGTCTCGACCACAACTCGGGAGCCGGCGCCAGCGCCACCTACACCTACGACCGCTTCGTGCCGGTGACCTTCGCGGCCCCCGAACCCGAGCCGGTCCCGACGATCACCGCCCAGGCGACCGCCGCCACCGCGGCCGACGGCCTGACCGTGCGCGTGGTCGGCAGCGGCTTCGACGGCATCACCGGCGTCTACGCGGCCCTCATCGAGAAGGGCACCGAGAGCTCGGTGGGGACCTCCTCCGGCTACGCCGCCTTCGGGTACTGGATGCCGCCCGCCGCCGGGATCACTGGTGGCGCGTTCGACCGCACCCTGGTCGCACCCGCATCCGCACTCGACGCCGCCAAGCAGTACGAGGTGATCGTGTGGCAGGGGCACTCCGCCCCGAACGAGAGCACCCTCTACGACCGTGCCGACGTGACCGTCAGCGACGAGCAGTGGGCCGCGATCTTCCCGGAGGTGCCCACCATCACCGCCGGTGTGACCGCGGCCAGCAAGGCCGACGGCCTCACGGTGAACGTCATCGGCACGCGGTTCGGCAGCATCTCGACCGCGTACGCCGCGGTCATCGAGAAGGGCACCGAGTCGCAGGTCACCGCGAGCGGCGGCTACGCCGGGTTCGGCTTCTGGGCGACCCCCGGCAGCATCACCGGCGGCGCGTTCGACAAGGACATCGTCGCCGCCACCGCGAAGCTCGATAAGACCAAGCAGTACGAGGTCATCGTCTGGCAGGCGCACAGCACGCCCACCGCGAGCACCATCTATGCCCGTGCCGACGTGAGCGTCACCGCGGCGCAGTGGGCACTGCTCTTCCCCGCACCGAGCGGGCCGGGCACCACCCCTACCACGCCCACCACCCCGAGTCTCGGAGCCGGCAGCCTCGTCTGGGGCGTGAAGGCCAGCTTCCGCTCGTACGTCACCGGACCGATCGCGGGCGGCGCCATCACCACGAGCGGCACCGGCACCAGCATCGCCGGTTACGTGTTCCCGCAGGCGGGAGCGGCCAGCATCTCGGGCGGACTGGGCACCGTCGCGTACTCCGGTTCGGTGCGGTTCTCCGGACACGGCGGCGCGCTGGACCTGCGTCTCTCCGACCCGCAGGTGCGCATCGAATCCGCCACGAGCGGCACGCTCCTCGTGCGGGTGAACGGTGGGGAGCGCATCGGGTTCGCCGCGCTCGCTCTCGGCTCCGGTTCGACCCTCACCGACGGTTCGGTGAAGTACACCAACGCCGCCGCCACCCTCACCCCGGCCGGTGCCGACGCCTTCGAGTCGTTCTACGGCGCCGGAACGGCCCTCGACCCGGTGACCTTCACCATCGGAGCCGCGGGCGCCCCGCTCGGCGGGACGATCGTGCGCGCATCCGCGTCGAACGTCACCCCGGCGAACACTCCGGATGCGACGCCCCCCGCCACCGACGGGATCACCGTCACCGGCGACGCCGTCGAAGGCGGCACCATCACCGCCGAGGCCGACGGCTTCCAGCCGGGCGAGACCGACATCCTCGCGGTGATCTACTCGACGCCGACCGTGCTGGCCGAAGGCCTCACGGCGGATGCGAACGGTCGCGTCAGCTGGACCGGCGTGCTCCCCCGCGGGCTCACCGGCGAGCACACGCTCACCTTCCAGGGGTCGGTCGACCGCGGCATCGTGCTCGACATCCAGTCGGCCGCCGAGCTGCAGTGCACGGTGTCGGACGCGAGTCTCGTGTGGGGCTTCAAGGAGAGCTTCCGCGCCTACATCGACGGCTCCATCGCCAACGGCGAGTGGACCGCCGAGGGCGGCGCCAGCTACGAGACCCCCGTCTTCACCTGGGCGGGCGGCACCGGCGGTGCCGACCTCGAGGCGGGCGACCTCGACCTGCAGTTCCCGGGCTCGGTGCGCTTCACCGGACACGACGGCGCGCTCGACACCACCGTCGCGAACCCGCGGCTCGTGGTCGACGGCGACAGCGCCGTGCTGCTTCTCGACGTGACCGGCACCACCCAGGCCGGCGACCCCGTGCAGGCGACCGCGGTCGAGTTCGCCGAACTCGACCTGTCGGGTGTCGAAGCCGCCCGCGAGGGCGACACCGTCACCTGGGCGGACGTACCCGCCACGCTGTCCGCGGCCGGCGCCGACGCCTTCGGCACCTACCCGCAGGGCGAAGCACTCGACCCGCTGACGATCGTCGCCACGGTCGACAGCGCGTGCGGAAGCGCCGCCACACCGACGCCCGAGGCGACCGACGACACCGTCGAGCCCCAGCCGACCGCCGACGGGTGGCCGCTCTGGGCGACGATCCTCATCGTCGTGCTCGTGCTGCTGGCGATCGCCGCTCTGGTCGTCTTCCTGGTTCGCCGCCGGAAGGCCTGACCGGATCGAGACCCCGCCCGCCTGCCCCGGCGCACCCCGGGCAGGCGGGCGGTTTCGCGTCTCCGGGCTGAGGTCAGCGCGTCAGCAGCGCCGTCGCCACCGCCACGAGACCCTCCCCACGGCCGCTGAATCCGAGACCGTCGGAGGTGGTGGCCGCGATGCTCACCGGCGCCCCCACGAGTTCGCCCAGGTGCGCCTCGATCTCGACGCGGCGCGACGCCAGCCGCGGGCGGTTCGCGATCACCTGAACGGCGACATTCCCCACGCGGAATCCGGCGCCCTCGACGAGCGCGAGCGTCTCACGCAGGAAGACCCCGCTGGCCGCTCCGGCGTACTCGGGGGCCGACGAGCCGAAGCGTCCGCCGATGTCACCGAGCCCGGCGGCCGACAGCAGCGCATCGCAGACGGCGTGGATGACCGCATCGCCGTCGCTGTGGCCCGCCAGCCCGGGCTCATCCGGGAAGTAGATCCCACCCAGCCAGAGAGGCACGGTGTCGTCGTACCGGTGCGCGTCGATGCCGACGCCGGTGCGGATACGGGCGCCCGCATCCAGCAGTTGCTCGGCACGGTGCAGGTCCCAGGGTGTGGTGATCTTGAACGCCCGTGCCTCGCCGGGAACCGTCACCACCTCGTGGCCGGCCGCGGTGAAGAGGGCGGCGTCGTCGGTGTGGTCGTCGGTTGCTGAGGCGTACGCGGCCACCAGGTCTGCACGCGGGAACCCCTGCGGCGTCTGCACGTGCACGAGCTCGCTGCGGTCGACCGACTCGATCACCCGCTCACCGTCGACGCGTTTGATGGTGTCGCTGACCGGCAACGCCGGGATCACGCCGGTAGCACCGCCGAGCACCGCCTGCGCGACACGGTCGATGAGCCCCGAGGGGGTGAGCGCCCGCGCCGCATCGTGCACGAGCACCGCCTCGATGCCGTCGCCGAGCACCGCCAGTCCCGCGGCGACTGAGCGTTGGCGGGTGTCGCCACCGGCGACCACGGTCAGGTACCCGGATGCCGACCCCGCGGCGTGTTCCGCGATCGAACGCGCGCGGGCGACGAGCGCCGCCGGCGCCACCACGATCACCTGCGCCGGTTCGACGGCGCCGAACACCCCGCGCAACGCGTGCTCGAGGATCGTGACGCCGTGCACGGGCGCGAACGCCTTCGGCTCCGGGGCGCCGAGGCGCGTACCGCTGCCGGCCGCCACGACGACGACCGCGATGCGCACGCCATCCGGTAGAAAAGTCATGCGTCGAGCCTAGAGCGGCCCGGCACCCGGCCGGATGACCGCCGAGAGGCGTTTAGGAGGCGAGGACCTCGTCGAGGACCGTCGAGGCCTTCTCTTCGTCGGTCTTCTCGGCGAGCGCCAGCTCGGAGATCAGGATCTGACGTGCCTTCGCGAGCATGCGCTTCTCACCCGCCGACAGGCCGCGGTCCTGGTCGCGACGCCACAGGTCGCGGACGACCTCGGAGACCTTGATGACATCGCCGGAGGCGAGCTTCTCGAGGTTGGCCTTGTAGCGGCGCGACCAGTTGGTCGGCTCCTCGGTGTAGGGGGCGCGCAGCACGTCGAACACGCGCTCCAGGCCCTCGGCGCCGACGACGTCCCGCACGCCCACGAGGTCGACGTTCTCCGCCGGCACCTCGATGGTCAGGTCACCCTGGGCGACCTTCAGCTTGAGGTAGATCTTGTCCTCGCCGCGGATGGTCCTGGTCTTGATCTCCTCGATCAACGCTGCACCGTGGTGCGGGTAGACAACCGTCTCCCCAACAGTGAAAGTCATCTGCAGGTGTCCCCTTTCGCGGAGGGCCAGTCTACCACGCGGACTCGGGGGGACTTGGTGGAGATCCCCGGCGTTTGCGCAGGTCAGAGCGTTGCGTGCTGTGTCAGAGATCCGACACGCCGCGTGGCGGAGGTGCTGGACGGGCCGGTCGTGGCTAGTCTGCGACGAGGCCCCCGTGCGACCTCCCGCGCCCCGTGGCACGCGCCTGACCTGCGGGTTCGCCGCCGAGGGCGGGAGCCTCGTGCGCGGCCCGCCCCGCCCCACGTAGGCTCGGCGCAGCACGCCGCGCGCGTGCGCCCGCCCCCTGCGCGCCCCGACGCGCCCGCCCCCGCTCGCCCCGAGGAGTCACCGTGGCCCGCAGCCGCGCGTCCGCCCGCCCCGTCGTCCTA
>JAEWJX010000039.1 GCA_023386365.1 Actinomycetes bacterium
CGTCGCGGCAGGGGCGGCGGGCGCCGGCGTCGCCGGGGCGGGCGGCGTGTACACGGACTGCGGCGGCAGGTCGGCACCCTTCGGGCCGTTCTTGTCGACGTAGAGCTGGGCGGCCTTGGTGGCCACGAGCAGGAAGCGCACCAGGAGCACGGTGACCCCGATGATGACCGACGCCACGATGACGGTGCCGATCAGTTGGATGAGCGCCCCGAAGAACGAGAACACAGGCGAATAGCCCCAGCCGAATCCGTCCACGTTCACCACTCCAGTTCGTTCTTCTTGGATTCCTCCACGACGGTGCCCACCGCGATCGCGACGGAGCACCCCCAGGCGATCCACATCAGGATGAGTCGCCAGTCGCGCGGCCCCTTGCGGGTGGCCTGCACGACGCCGACGGCGCCGAAGAGGGAGCTGAGAACGCTCGTGTTGAAGATGAACTTTCGCACGGGACCCTCCTTCGGCCTCCGACCACGCTACCCCGCGGATGCGGGCCGCGCCTCCCGCAGATGGGCATTGGCTGAGCGTTCACCCCCAGTTTGACCACTCGGTCAGAAACTGACCAAGCGGTCAACTACCGTCGATTGCATGCAGACGACCGCATCCGACGTGCGCCAGGTGGCCCTCGAGGAATTCGCGTCCGCCGGATACCTCGGCACCTCCATCCAGACCGTCGCCGACCGCGCGGGCGTGTCGAAGGCGAGCGTGCTCTACCACTACGCCTCCAAGGAGGCGCTGCTCGATGCGGCGCTCAGCCCCGCCATCGACGAGATCGGACGCATCCTGCCGCGCACCGCGCAACTGTCCGGCTCCGCCGACGAGGGCCGCGCGTTCCTCACCGACTTCGTCGACCTGCTGATGGAGCACCGCCTCGCCGCGCAGATCTTCATCACCCAGTCCGGTGCGCTCATCGACGTGCCCGTCGTCGCACGCGCCCAGGACCTCATCCAGCGCATCGCCGAGGCGCGACCCCACCAGTCGGTCGACGACCAGGTGCGGTTCGCGGTGGCTCTCGGCGGCGCCGCCTACCTGCTCGCGCAAGCGGGCGCCTACGGGGTCGACGACGCCCCCACCGACGAGGTGCTGCGCGATTCGCTCGTGCGCGTCCTCGGTGAACTCCTCGCCCCCGTCGCCACCAACGCCTAAAGGATCACCATGGCCATCCTCCTCTCCCGCCTCGGGCGGTTCGCCTACCGTCGCGCCGTGCCGGTGCTCATCGCCTGGGTGCTGATCGCAGCCGGCGCCGTGCTCGGCGGACTCGCTCTCGGCGGCACCATGCAGGACTCGTTCAAGATCCCCGGCACCGAATCCCAGCAGGCCATCGACCGGCTCGCGGCCGTCTTCCCGCAGACGGCCGGCGCGAGCGCCCAGGTCGTCATCCACTCCACCGGTGTACCCGTCGACGAGGGCGCCCTCGCCGACCAGATCGACGACCTGGCCACCGAGTTCGGCGACATCGACGGCGTCGAGAACGCCATCTCGCCCTCCAGCGAGTACGCGACGGATGCCGTCAGCGACGACCACCAGACCGCCGTCATCCAGGTGCAGTTCACCGGGGCGAGTGAATCGGTCACCGACGAGACCCTCGCCGCCGTGCAGGAGGCGGGCGACACTCTCGCGAGCGACACCGTGCAGGTGGAGTACGGCGGCCAGGTGTTCCAGCAGTTCTCGATGGGGATCACCGTCATCGAGGTGATCGGCGTGCTGTTCGCGGGCCTCGTGCTCGTCATCACCTTCGGGTCGCTGCTCGCGGCGGGCCTGCCGCTCATCTCGGCGATGTTCGCGCTCGGCGCCTCGATGGGCGGCATACTCGCGCTCGCCGCCTTCACGACCCTGTCGACCACCACCCCGATGCTGGCGCTCATGATCGGCCTCGCGGTCGGCATCGACTACGCGCTCTTCATCCTGTCGCGGCATCGAAACCAGTTGGCGCACGGGATGGATCCGGAGGAGTCGGCCGCCACCTCCGTCGCCACCGCGGGCGGTTCGGTCGTGTTCGCCGGCGTCACGGTGATGATCGCGCTCGCCGGTCTGCTGATCGTCGGCATCCCGTTCCTCGGGATGATGGGTGTGACGGCCGCCTTCGCGGTGCTGCTGGCGATGCTCGCCGCGATCACCCTGCTGCCCGCGATCATGGGCCTGCTGAAGGGCAAGCTGGCGCCGAAGCCCGGGTCGCGTGCGGCGCTGCGTGCCCACGCGCACGACGACGAGACCGACGACGGCACCGCGAAGCGCCGCAAGACGCTCGGCGAGCGCTGGGTGGCGCTGGTGCTGCGGGCGCCGATCGTGTTCATCCTCGCCGTCGTGGCCCTGCTCGGCGTCGCCGCCATCCCCGCCACCCAGCTGGCCCTCGCACTGCCGGATGGCGGCTCGCTCTCCGAAGAGGAGACGTCGCGTCGCGCCTACGACATCACCGCGGAGGCGTTCGGCCCCGGCCGTAACGGTCCGCTCGTCGTGACCGTCGACATCACCCAGACCACCGACGTGCTCGACGACCTGGATGCGATCGCCGACGAGCTCGCCGACGTGCCGGGTGTCGCATCCGTGGGCACGCCGATCCCGAACCCCACCGTCGACACCGCGATCATCCAGGTGATCCCCGAGACGGGCCCCTCGGACCCGGAGACGACCGCGCTCGTGCAGCACATCCGCGACCTCGCCCCCACCATCGAAGACGAGTACGGCACCGCCATCGCGGTGACCGGTTCGACGGCCGTCGCCATCGATGTGTCGAGCCAGCTCGACGGTGCGCTACTGCCGTTCGGCCTCGTCGTGGTGGGGCTGTCGATCATCCTGCTGATGATGGTGTTCCGCTCGATCGTGGTGCCCATCAAGGCGGCCCTCGGCTATCTGCTCTCGGTGCTCGCCTCGTTCGGCATCGTCGTGGCCGTGTTCCAGTGGGGGTGGGGGGCTGAGCTCTTCCACGCCGTGCCGGGGCCGATCCTCAGCTTCATGCCGATCCTGCTGATGGCGATCCTGTTCGGACTCGCCATGGATTACGAGGTGTTCCTCGTGTCGGGCATGCGGGAGGCGTACATCCACGGCGCCACCCCGAAGCAGGCCATCTCGCGCGGGTTCTCGGGGGCGGCGCGCGTCGTCACCGCCGCCGCGCTCATCATGTTCTTCGTCTTCGCGGCGTTCGTGCCCGAGGGGGCGTCGATGATCAAGGTCATCGCGCTGGGACTCGCGGTGGGTGTCGCGATCGACGCCTTCCTCGTGCGGATGACGCTGGTGCCGGCCGTGATGGCGCTGTTCGGCAAGCACGCCTGGTACCTGCCGAAGTGGCTCGACCGCATCCTGCCGAACGTCGACGTCGAAGGGGAGGGCCTGCGCGCCCACCTCGACGACCTCGCGTGGGCGCAGGGTCGGGTCGCCGCCGGTGAGGCGATCACCCTCGAGGGGATCGTCGTCGGTGCGGACGGGCACGACGCAGGGCCGTACGACGGCGCCGTGACGAGCGGATCGATCGCCCTCGTCGGCGGGGACGCCGCGCGTCGCCGGGTGCTCGCCGCCACCGTCGCGGGTCGACTTCCCGCCGTCGGCGGCCGCGCACAGGTGGCCGGGCGTCCGCTCCCCAGCGAGGCGGCGCACGTCGCCCGCGAGGTGTCGTTCGCCGAGTTCGGCGACGCGGTGCGCGACGGCGACCTGCCGCTCGGCGAGCTGCTCGCGGAACGTCTGCGCCTCACCGGGCGCTGGTACCGGTCGTTCGGCGCCGCCCGCCGCGCCCGCGCGTGGGTGGGTCGCATTCACGACGCCGTCGCCGCATCCGGGTCGGCCGTGCCGATCGGCTGGGGTACGACGCTCGCGTCGCTGCCGCCCGTCGAACGCGCCATCGCCACCCTCGGTGTGGCGCTCAGCGAACGCACGCCCGTCGTCGTCATCGACTCGGTCGCCCCCCTGCCCGGCAACGACCGGGGCGCCGCCTTCCTCGCCGCGGCCGACCGCCTCGCCCCGGCATCCACGACCGTCGTCATCGGCGCCGCCGACGCCGACCGGGTCGCCACCCCCGAACTCTCCCGGCCCGTCGCGCACTACCGACCCGCCGCATCCTCCGAAGGAGCACTCCGATGAGCCAGGTCACCCCGGTTCCCCTCACCCGCCGCCGTTGGGTGCGGGTCCTCGCGATCGTCGCCGCGGCCGTCGTGCCGCTCGCGTTCGCCGGCCTCACCATGGCGGCGCTCGCCGACACCGAGGACGGCATCCACCGCATCCCCGCAGCGATCGTCAACTCCGACGAGATGGTCACCCAGACCGCCGACGACGGCACCGAGACGCCGATCCTCGCGGGACGTCTGCTGGTGACCGAGCTGACCGGCACCGACTCGCCCGGCATGGACTGGCAGCTGTTCAACGCCGACGACGCCGAGAAGGCGCTCGCCGACGGCGAGGTGTACGCGGTGCTCACCATCCCGTCCGACTTCTCCGCCTCGGTGGTGTCGCTCTCCGGCACCGACCCGGTGCAGGCCGAACTGTCGCTGCAGACCGACGACGCACACTCGTACCTGGCGGGCACGGTCGCGCAGTCGCTCGGCGACGGCATGGTGCGCACCTTCGGCTCCGAACTGACGAAGCAGTACATCTCGGGCATCTACGCCCAGTTCGGCACCGTGGGCGGCGCGTTCACGCAGGCGGCCGACGGCGCTACCCAACTCTCCGACGGCGCAGCCCAAGCGGCCACCGGTTCGGCGCAGTACGCGGACGGCGTGGCCCAGTACACGGGCGGGGTCTCGTCGCTCTCGCGGGGGCTCGGGCAGCTGAACACGGGAGCTGCGCAGCTTCCCGAACTCGGTGCCGGAATCGTGGGCTACACCGGCGGCGTGACCCAGGTGTCGGGCGGCCTGGAGCAATTGGTCGCCGCCATGCAGAAGGACCCGCGGTTCGCCGCCGATCCCACACTGAAGCCGTACCTCGACAACCTCACGAAGCTCAGCGGCGGTCTCAGCACGATCGATGAGGGGAGCTCCGGTCTCGCAGCGGGCGGGTCCGGTCTCGCCGCGCTGTCTTCCGGCATCTCGCAGAGCGCATCCGGCGCCGCGAAGCTCGCCGCCGGCGGCCCGGCCCTGGCCTCCGGAGCGTCGAGCCTCGCTGACGGTAGTGCCCAGCTAGCGTCCGGGGCCTCCGAGCTTGCCACCGGCCTGCAGTCGGGTGCCGACCAGATCGCGGGTGCCGCCGACGTCACGGGTGACGATGCGGCCGCCGTCGCCGCCGACCCGGTGGGCCTCGAGGTCTCCACCGCGAACGCGGTCACACAGCTCGGGCAGATCGTCGGCACCTACCTGGTGCCGCTCGGACTCTGGGTGGGCGCGCTCGCGATCTTCCTCGTGATCCCGCCGCTCAGCCGTCGGGTCCTCGCCTCGACGGCGACCTCGAGCCGGGTGCTGGGCTCCGAGTTGGCGCGCGCCTCCGCGATCGCCGGCATCCAGGCGCTGCTCATGGTGGCGCTGCTGCACCTCGCGGCGGGCGTGTCGTGGGCGCTGCTGCCGGCCACCCTCGGGTTCTCGCTCGTCGCGGCGTTCGCGTTCACCGCGTTCCACCAGCTGCTGACCATCGGCCTGGGGCGTGCGGGGCTCGTGATCTCGCTGCTGTTCATCTCGCTGCAGCTGGCCGCCATCGGTGCGATCCTGCCGAGCCAGGCGCTCGCGGGGCCGTTCAGCTGGCTCGGCAGCATCATGCCGCTCGGCTGGGCGACCACAGGCCTGCAGCAGATCATCGCGGGAGGCGAGGCGGGTGTGGCGATCGGTGCCGCGTTCGGACTCGCCGCCTTCGGCCTGCTGAGCCTGCTGGTGAGCCGCCTCGCCATCCGCCGCACCCGTCGCGCGAACGCGCTCGGGCTGCTGCTGCCGGCCGCCGCGTAGGCGTTTCGGTCTCCCGGGCGACCTGGGTCGTCCGGGAGGCTGACGCGCGCGAGACCCGGCTTCCCGAGGATGGAAGGCATGGGTCACGACTACGGAATGCTGGCGACGCTCGCGCTGGGACTCCCGCTCGCGGCGGGGATCGCGGCGCTGGTCTTCCACTCTCGGGTGAGGCGCGGATGGGACGCCGCCTGGGCGGGCCGCGCGGGGTTCGCCGAACTGGCGATGGTCGTCGGCACGCTGCCGTGGGTGTGGATGATCCTCCGACCCGCGGGCGGGTCCGGGGGAGTGCAGCTGGTGCCGTTCCGCGATCTCTCGGCTGTCCTGCAGGGCGACCAGACGTTCGTGCAGATCGTCGGCAACCTGCTCGTGTTCGCCGCCCTCGGCTTCTTCCTCCCGATCCGCTTCCGGATGGGCGGCGCCGGCCGGGTGCCGCTGATCGTCGGTCTGGTGGCGGCGGGTACGTCGGCCGTGCTCGAGACCCTGCAGTTCGTGCTGCCGCTCGGACGGGTGGCGTCGGTCGACGACGTGCTGGTGAACGCCGTCGGTGCCGTGCTCGCGTCGCTGTGCTCGATGCGCTGGTGGCGTGCGCGGGTCGGCACGCGTCGCCGGGCGCGGGAGGCGCGAACCGCCTAGGCCTTGTCGGCCTTCTTCTGCGCCCGACGCGCCTGGCGGATCTTCAGCGGCAGCGTGGTGCCGACGGCGAACGGCTCGCGGGTGGCGTGCTCCTGGCTGAGGTGCTCGCGCGCGAAGGCCACGGTCTGCACCAACTTCTCCAGCCGGTACTGCTCGTCCTTCTCCTGGCGCACGTTCACCTCGGCGACGACGTTGCCGTCCCAGCCGATGCTCGCCAGATACTGCAGCGTCTCGGCGACCGGCTGGGTGCCCTCACCGGGCAGCAGGTGCTCGTCGAGGATGGCGCCGTCGGCGGCAGAGGTGCGGCCGTCGCACAGGTGGATGTGGCGCAGCCGCGGACCCATCGCCATCGCCATCTCGAGGCTGTCGCGCCCCGAGAGGGAGGCGTGCGAGAAGTCGAGCGTCATGTGGTCGACGTCGAGGTCGAGCGGGTCGGGCGACGGCGCGTACGCCTTCATCGACCGCCCGCGCACCGTCCACGGGAACATGTTCTCGACCGCCACCTCGACGCCCGAGTTCGCGGCCGTCTGCCGCACGATCCGCTCGAAGTTCTGCGCATAGCCCGACTGCCACCGGAACGGCGGATGCACGACCACCGAGTCGGCGCCGACCGCGGCCGCCAGCTCGCCCGACTTCTCCAGCTTCACCTGAGGGTCGCGGCCCCACACGAACGAGGTCAGCAGCAGCACGGGGGCATGGATGGCGGTGATCGGCAGGTCGTAGCGCGCGCTGATCTCGAGCAGCTTCGTCGCATCCTGGGTCACCGGATCGTTGGTGACCATGATCTCCATGGAGTCGAACCCGGCGAGCCGTGCGATCCGGAACGCGTGCTCCACCGCGAACGGGTAGACGCAGGTGGTGCTCATGCCGAGGGAGATCATCACGGCTTACGTTAGTTCCTCCATATGTCGTACGCATGAAGTCTCAGCATTCGCTCACCGGCCGCTGGGCGACTTCCCGTCCCGCGTCCCGTGTACCGTGGAGGTATGCCCGACGAGAGCTACAGCTTCGTCGTCGTGTCCAATCGTCTCCCGGTCGACCGCGTGGTCGACGACGCCGGCAATGCGAGCTGGAAGCAGTCACCGGGGGGCCTCGTCACGGCGCTCGAACCGGTGATGCGCGCCGCCGACGGCGCCTGGGTGGGCTGGGCCGGGCAGGCCGACCTCGACCTGAAGCCCTTCGACGAGGGGGGCATCCGCATCGTCCCGGTGCCGCTCAGCGAGTCCGACCTCGAGCTCTACTACGAGGGTTTCAGCAACGACACCCTGTGGCCGCTGTATCACGACGTGATCGCCCAGCCGAGCTACCACCGCGTCTGGTGGGAGCGATACGTGCAGGTGAATCGGCGATTCGCGGAGGCGGTGGTGCGCATCAGCGCCCCGGGCGCCACAGTGTGGGTGCAGGACTACCAGCTGCAGCTGGTCCCGGCCATGCTGCGCGAGCAGCGCCCCGACCTGCTGATCGGCTTCTTCAACCACATCCCGTTCCCCGCGTACGGCATCTTCTCGCAGCTGCCGTGGCGCGGGCAGATCATCGACGGGCTGCTGGGCGCCGACGTGGTCGGCTTCCAGCGGGTGGCGGATGCGGGCAACTTCTCGCGCGCCGTCCGTCGTCTGCGCGGTTACACGACGAAGACGCCCTACATCGAGGTGCCGGGCGCGGAGGGCGAGCCGTCGCGGCGGGTCATCGCGAAGGCGTTCCCGATCTCGATCGACGTCGAAGGTTTCCAGGCGCTCGCCGATTCGCCTGCGGTGCAGGAGCGGGCGCGGCAGATCCGCGAAGACCTCGGCAACCCGAAGACGATCATGCTCGGCGTCGACCGGCTCGACTACACGAAGGGCATCACCCACCGGCTGAAGGCGTTCGGCGAACTGCTCGCCGAGGGGCGTCTGTCGGTCGAGGATGTGACGCTCGTGCAGGTCGCCACACCGTCGCGTGAGCGGGTCGAGAGCTACCGCCAGCTGCGGGACGAGATCGAACTCTCGGTGGGTCGCATCAACGGCGACTACGGCACCATCAGCCACCAGGCGATCAGCTACCTGCATCACGGGTTCCCGCGTGAGGAGATGGCGGCCCTCTACCTGGCTGCGGATGTGATGCTCGTCACCGCGCTGCGCGACGGCATGAACCTGGTCGCGAAGGAGTACGTCGCGGCCCGCTCCGACGAAGACGGCGTGCTCATCCTGTCGGAGTTCACCGGCGCATCCGACGAGCTGCGGGCGGCGCTGCTCGTGAACCCGCACGACATCGACGGTGTGAAGGATGCGATCCTGCGTGCCATCGACATGCCGCGGCACGAGCGGCGCAAGCGGATGCGGTCTCTGCGCAGACGGGTGGCCGAGAACGACGTCACCCACTGGTCCGACTCGTTCCTGTCGACGCTGCGCGGCGTGCGCGGGCAGGCGTGGGGCGGCAGCGAGCTTCCGCCCGAGGTGGAGTGGACGATCGAGCGAGCGCCGAACCGGTGACCGCTCCACTGCCGGACCCGCTCGTCGGGGCGCTTCGCGAACTGGCCCGGGTGCGACGCCTGCTCGTCGCCCTCGACTTCGACGGCACCCTCGCACCCGAGGTCGACTCCCCGGAGCAGGCACGCGCACTGCCGGAGGCCCGGGAGGCGGTGCTGCGGCTGCTCGCCGTGCCGCGCACCCGGGTGGCGCTGGTGAGCGGGCGGGCGCTGCGGTCGCTCATCGAGGTGGCCGACCTTCCCGACGAGGCCCTGCTGGTGGGTTCGCACGGCATCGAGCTGCGCCTCGACGACCCGAACCTGCGGGTCAATCTCGACACCGCCGAGTTGGAGAAGGTCGACGTGCTGCACGAGGTGCTCAGCCAGGTGGCGGAGTCGATCGACGACGTGTGGCTCGAGACGAAGCCCGCCGGGTTCGCCCTGCACACCCGCCTCGCCACCGACGCCGACTCGCGCCTCGCGCACCTGGTGGCGTTGCGGGAGGCGCAGGCGGAGCTCGACGACCTCACCATCCGCGAGGGCAAGAACGTACTCGAGTTCGCGGTGCGTTCCACCACGAAGGGTGAGGCGCTGGAGCACCTGCGTCGCTACACGGCGGCGGATGCGGTGTTCTTCGCCGGCGACGACGTCACCGACGAGGACGGCTTCGACGCGCTGCAGGCCGACGACGTGGGCGTGAAGTCGGGTGCCGGGCCCACCCTGGCGCCGTTCCGGGTGCAGGGGCCCGACGAGATCGCGCTCGTGCTGTCGACGCTCGCCACCTTCCGCGAGGGCGACATCCACGAGCAGTGAGGTGGTCAGCGCCGGCATACGGGCGGGAGTAACCTCGAATCCATGCCGGACAGCGACTTCCCGGGTACTTCTGCGCCCGTCGACCACAAGCCCCGCTCGCGAACCGTCACCGACGGTATCGAGGCCACGACCTCCCGCGGCATGCTGCGCGCCGTCGGCATGGGTGACGCCGACTGGAACAAGTCGCAGATCGGCATCGCCAGCTCGTGGAACGAGATCACGCCCTGCAACCTGAGCCTCGCGCGGCTCGCGCAGGCGGCGAAGGAGGGAGTGCACGCCGGCGGCGGCTACCCGCTGCAGTTCGGCACCGTCTCCGTCTCCGACGGCATCTCGATGGGCCACGAGGGGATGCACTTCTCGCTGGTGTCGCGTGAGGTGATCGCCGACTCGGTCGAGGTCGTCATGCAGGCGGAGCGCCTCGACGGTTCGGTGCTGCTCGCCGGATGCGACAAGTCGATCCCCGGCATGCTGATGGCAGCCGCGCGCCTCGACCTGGCATCCGTGTTCCTCTACGCCGGCTCGATCGCCCCCGGCTGGGTGCGCCTGTCGGACGGCACCGAGAAGGACATCACCATCATCGACTCGTTCGAGGCGGTGGGAGGCGTGAAGGCCGGCATCATGTCGGAGGCCGACGCCCACGCCATCGAGTGCGCCTTCGCGCCCGGTGAGGGTGCCTGCGGCGGCATGTACACCGCGAATACGATGGCGTCTGTCGCCGAGGCGCTCGGGCTGTCGATCCCCGGCTCGGCGAGCCCGCCCAGCTACGACCGCCGCCGCGACTACTACGCGCACCGCTCCGGCGAGGCCGTGGTCGAGCTGCTGCGCAAGGGCATCACCGCGCGTCAGATCCTCACCAAGAAGGCGTTCGAGAACGCCATCGCGGTGGGCATGGCGCTCGGCGGCTCCACCAACATCGTGCTGCACCTGCTCGCGATCGCGCACGAGGCCGAGGTGGAGCTCACCCTCGACGACTTCAACCGCATCGGCTCGAAGGTGCCGCACATCGGCGACCTGAAGCCGTTCGGCCGGTACGTGATGAACGACGTCGACCGCCGCGGCGGCCTGCCCGTGCTCATGAAGGCGCTGCTGGATGCGGGCCTCATGCACGGCGACGCGCTCACCGTCACCGGCAAGACGCTCGCCGAGAACCTGGCCGACATCGGCCCGATCCCGCCGCTCGACGGCGACGTGCTGCGCACCCTCGACAACCCCATCCACGAGACCGGCGGCCTCACGATCCTGCACGGGTCGCTCGCCCCTGAGGGCGCGGTCGTGAAGACGGCCGGCTTCGACGCCGCCACCTTCGAGGGCCCGGCGCGGGTGTTCGAGCGCGAGCGTGCGGCGCTCGACGCCCTCACGAACGGCGAGATCCAGCACGGCGACGTGGTCGTCATCCGCTACGAAGGCCCCAAGGGCGGCCCCGGGATGCGCGAGATGCTGGCGATCACCGCGGCCATCAAGGGCGCGGGCCTCGGAAAAGATGTCCTACTATTGACCGACGGACGATTCTCAGGCGGCACAACCGGCCTGTGCATCGGCCACATCGCTCCCGAAGCGGTGGACTCCGGTCCCATCGCCTTCGTGCGTGATGGTGATCTGATACGGGTCGATATCGCAGCCCGGTCGATCGACCTACTCGTCGATGCGACCGAGCTGGCAGCCCGCCGTGAAGGCTGGGCGCCACTTCCTCCGCGCTATACCCGTGGCGTACTCGCGAAGTACTCCCGTCTCGTGCGCTCTGCTGCAGAGGGCGCTGTGACGGGATGACCGAGCGCACCGGCCTGACTGGCCGGTTCGGACATCTCACGACGAAGGACTCTTCATGACCGCGGCTGCATCACCAGCGCCCGAGAACGCCGCGCCGGCTCCCGCGCCGGCGAAACGCGACTCCCCGCCCATCCTCACCGGCTCCGGCCAGGTGCTCGCCACCCTCGAGAAGCTGGGCGTCACCGACGTCTTCGGCATCCCGGGCGGCGCCATCATGCCGTTCTACGACGAGCTGATGGCCTCCACCGCGATCCGCCACATCCTGGTGCGTCACGAGCAGGGCGCCGGCCACGCGGCCGAAGGCTACGCCGCCGCATCCGGCCGCGTCGGTGTCGCGATCGCGACATCCGGCCCCGGCGCCACCAACCTCGTGACGGCGATCGCCGACGCCCACATGGACTCGGTGCCGCTGCTGGCGATCACCGGCCAGGTGTTCTCCACCTCGATGGGAACCGACGCGTTCCAGGAGGTCGACATCGTCGGCATCACGATGCCGATCACGAAGCACAGCTTCCTGGTGACCGACCCGGCCCAGGTTCCGGCGACCCTCGCGGCGGCGTACCACATCGCCACCACGGGCCGTCCGGGCCCGGTGCTCGTCGACATCACGAAGGATGCGCAGCAGAAGTCGGCGCCGTTCATCTGGCCGCCGAAGGTGGAGCTGCCCGGCTACCGCCCGGTGACGAAGGCGCACGGCAAGCAGATCCTGTCGGCCGCCGAGCTGATCGCGAACGCGAACCGCCCGGTGCTCTACGTGGGCGGCGGCGTGGTCCGCTCCGGCGCGTCGAAGGAGCTGCTGAAGCTCGCCGAGCTGACCGGCGCCCCCGTCGTGACGACCCTCATGGCGCGCGGCGCGTTCCCCGACTCGCACCGGCAGAACCTGGGCATGCCCGGCATGCACGGTTCGGTTCCCGCGGTGCTCGCGCTGCAGGAATCCGACCTCATCGTGTCGCTCGGTGCCCGGTTCGACGACCGCGTCACCGGCAAGGTGGCCGACTTCGCGCCCCACGCGAAGGTCGTGCACGTCGACATCGACCCGGCCGAGATCGGCAAGATCCGCCACGCGGACGTGCCGATCGTGGGCGACGCCCGCGAGGTGATCCTCGACCTCATCGAGGCGTTCACACAGCAGACGATCGTGCCCGACATCGCCGAATGGTGGACGCGCCTCGAACAGCTTCGGGTGAACTACCCGCTCGGGTACACCGAGCCGGAGGACGGCCTGCTGTCGCCGCAGCACATCATCCAGCGCATCGGCGAGCTGTCGGGCCCGGAGGCGATCTACGCCGCCGGTGTCGGCCAGCACCAGATGTGGGCCGCCCAGTTCGTGAAGTACGAGCGGCCCCACGCGTGGCTCAACTCGGGCGGCGCGGGCACCATGGGCTACTCCGTCCCGGCCGCGATGGGCGCGAAAGTGGCCCAGCCGGATCGACTGGTGTGGGCGATCGACGGCGACGGATGCTTCCAGATGACCAATCAGGAACTCGCCACCTGCACGATCAACGACATCCCGATCAAGGTCGCGATCATCAACAACTCGTCCCTCGGCATGGTGCGCCAGTGGCAGACGCTGTTCTACGACGGCCGTCACTCCTTCACCGACCTGAACACGGGCGCGTTGGACGGCGAGAACACCACCCGCATGGTGCCCGACTTCGTGAAGCTGGCGGAGGCGTACGGCGCCCTCGGCATCCGCGTGACGAAGAAGGAGGAGATCGACGCAGCCATCAAGCTCGCGATCGAGACCAACGACCGTCCCGTCGTGATCGACTTCGTCGTCAGCCGCGACGCCATGGTGTGGCCGATGGTGCCGCAGGGTGTCGGTAACTCGCAGGTTCAGTACGCGCGCGACCACGCGCCGGCCTGGGAAGAGGAGTAAAGCCATGTCGCATCACGTGCTCTCCCTCCTCGTCGAAGACAAGCCCGGCCTGCTGGCCCGCGTCGCGGGGCTGTTCTCGCGGCGTGGCTTCAACATCAACTCGCTCGCGGTGGGCCCCACCGAGCTCGAGGGACTCAGCCGCATCACGGTGGTCGTCGATGTCGAGGATGTGCCGCTCGAGCAGGTCACGAAGCAGCTCAACAAGCTGATCAACGTGATCAAGATCGTGGAGCTCGACCCGGAGCAGTCGGTTCAGCGCGAGCACCTGCTCATCAAGGTGCGCGTCGACAACACCACCCGCAGCCAGATCCTGGAGGCGGTGAACCTGTTCCGTGCCCGCGTCGTCGACGTCTCGCCGGATGCGCTGGTGATCGAGGTCACGGGCGATTCCGGCAAGGTGCAGGCGCTGTTGCGGGTGCTCGAGCCGTACGGCATCCGCGAGATCGCCCAGTCGGGGCTGCTCGCCATCGGCCGCGGTGGCAAGAGCATCACCGAGCGCGTCTTCAAGAACTAATACCGCTGGTTGAGTAGCCGCGCAGCGGCGTATCGAAACCCCCAACAGAACGAAGGAAACCAAATTGGCTGAGCTCATCTACGACAAGGACGCCGACCTGTCGATCATCCAGAGCAAGAAGGTGGCGATCGTGGGTTACGGCTCGCAGGGCCACGCTCACGCTCATAACCTGCGCGACTCGGGCGTCGAGGTCGTCATCGCCCTCAAGGAGGGCTCGAAGTCGACCCAGAAGGCCACCGAGGACGGCTTCGAGGTCAAGTCGGTCGCCGACGCGGCCGAGTGGGCCGACCTGATCATGATCCTCGCGCCCGACCAGCACCAGCGGTCGATCTACGCCGACTCGATCAAGGACAAGCTCACGGCGGGCAAGACCCTCGCCTTCGCGCATGGCTTCAACATCCGCTTCGGCTACATCGACGCCCCCGAGGGTGTCGACGTGATCCTCATCGCCCCGAAGGCCCCCGGCCACACGGTGCGCCGCGAGTTCGTCGCGGGCCGCGGCATCCCGGACATCATCGCGGTCGAGAAGGACGCCTCCGGCTCGGCGTGGGAGACGGCGAAGTCGTACGCGAAGGCGATCGGCGGCACCCGTGCCGGCGTCATCAAGACCACCTTTACCGAGGAGACCGAGACCGACCTGTTCGGTGAGCAGGCGGTGCTCTGCGGCGGCACCTCGCAGCTGGTGCAGTACGGCTTCGAGACGCTGGTCGAGGCGGGCTACCAGCCCGAGATCGCCTACTTCGAGGTGCTGCACGAGCTGAAGCTCATCGTCGACCTGATGTGGGAGGGCGGCATCGCCAAGCAGCGCTGGTCGGTGTCCGACACCGCCGAGTACGGCGACTACGTCTCGGGCCCGCGCGTCATCGACCCGCACGTGAAGGAGAACATGCAGGCCGTTCTCGCCGACATCCAGTCGGGTGCCTTCGCGACCCGCTTCATCGGCGACCAGGACGCGGGCGCGCCCGAGTTCCAGGAGCTGCGCGCCAAGGGTGCCGCCCACCCGATCGAGGCCACCGGCAAGGAGCTGCGCGCCCTCTTCGCGTGGAAGCAGCAGGACTCCGACTACACCGAGGGTTCCGCCGCCCGCTGAGTGGTGGTGGTACCTAGCTCCAGCTAGCGACGGATGGACCCGGTTGCAACCGGGTCCATCCGTCGTTAAGGGGGTCCGTGACTCCCGGGTTCTGATAGATTCTCGCCACCCGAACCCGAGGAGAGCAGTGAAGCTTCGTCCCGCCCGCCTTCTCACCATCACCGCGACGGTCGCCGGGCTCCTGGCCGCCACACTGGTCCCCGCCGCCGCTCAGGCCACCACCGCGTACACGATCTCGGGTCAGGTGTTCCTCGGTACCACCGACACCGCCGCGGGTGCCGGCGAGGTGCTGGTGCACGCCGAGTCCGGAGACGGCGCGTTCACGAGCGAGGCGGTGGCGGTCGACGCCCAGGGGCGGTACTCGCTGTCGGGGCTGCCCTTCGGCAACTACGCCATCCGCTTCGACTATGTGGGATCGGGCGACTACTTCGACAAGTGGTGGCACGACTACCCGATCATCGAGACGCCCACACAGACGGTGAACTTCGCCGGCATGGGCGGTGCCACGACGGCCACCGGCATCGACGACCTTCTGCCGTCGCCGCGGGTGCTCGAGGGGCACGTCTATCTCCACACCTTCGGCGTCGGCGCCGGGGCGGGGGAGGCCGTCGTCTATGTGCGTCCGCAGACCGGCTCCGGCACCTTGGGCGCCGAACTGCCGGGCCAGGCGGTGGATGCGGGTGGCGCGTTCCGCTTCGAGGGCCTCGCGCCGGGCTACTACACGATGCGTGTCGACTACGTGCCGTCGCGGGAATACGCCGACTCCTCCGACACGTCGACATTCCTCGTTCTCCCCAACCTTGCGACCACCACTCGCAACGTCACGCTCCCCAAGACGAACGAGCTCACCGGAACCATCTATCTCGGCAGCACGGCGACGCCCGCAGGCGCGGGGGTGACGGTGGCGCTCGTCGACTACCTCGGGAAGCCGATCTCCGGTGTCGACGTGGCGACGACGGATGCGGCGGGCCGGTACCGGCTGACCGGCATCGCGCCGGGCAACAACTACAGCATCACGTTGGGCTATACGGCCGATGACCGGTTCCAGCATTCGACGACGCCGTCGACCGTGATCCGCATCCCCCAGTTGACGACGTTCGACGCCGTCATCCCGGCGACCTATGCGATCTCGGGCACGGCGTCGTGGGCGACCGCGGGCGTCCGCGCCCCCGCCGGCACGTTCGAGGCGGGACTCTGGACCAACGGCGGCACCGGTACCCCGCTGGCCACGGTGCCCGTCGCCGCCGACGGCAGCTACCGGTTCGTGGGCCTCCGGCCCGGCGTGTACCAGGTGGGCGTGTTCTACGCCGGGATGCCGTGGCTGGGTGTCCATGTGCCGTGGACGTTCTGCTCGGTGTGGTGCGGTCAGCGACTTGTCGACGCCGACCTGGTGATGGGCGAACTGGTCGTGCCGGAGCGTCCGTCGATCAGTGGCGAGGTGACCGATCCGGCGGGGGACCCGATCGACGGGATCGCGGCGATCCTGTACCTCGAGGACCCGGAGACCGCGGAGTTCTCCGAGGTGGCACGGGTGGAGACGGACGCCGACGGCGCATACCGTCTCGCTGACCTCGACGCCGGGCGCTCCTATCGGCTGTACTTCGGCGACCCGTACGGGGAGTTCGTGGGCGTCGGCTATCAGAACGTGTCGAAGTTCGAGGAGCCGGACCCGATCGTGCTGACCGCGTGGGAGCAGCGCGTCGCCGATCAGACGATGCGTCCGTCGGCGCACCTGAGCGGCACGGTGACCGGGGTGACTACCGCCGACCTGTCCGCGGGGCGGGTCTCGGTGCGGGTGATCGCGTACTCGGAGACGTACGCGGTGTGGTTCCCGACCGGCGAGGAGTGGACGGTGGCAGCGGACGGGAGCTACCGCGTGGCCGACCTCGGCCCCGGCGCGTACCGGTTCGAGTTCGTGCTTGATGGGCCGGCCGGCGTCGCCCGGGCGAAGTCGCCGGCGATCACCTTCACCGAGGCGCAGTCGAAGGCGTTCAACGTCCGCCTGCCGAAGCCGACTTTCTCGCCGGGCTTCCGCGACTTCTCCGGTGATCGGAAGGCCGACGTGCTGGTGCGCACCCGCGCCGGGGTGTTGGTGCAGTATGCGGGCAACGGGGTCGGCGGCTGGTCGAAGTCGACGGCGATCGGCAGCGGGTGGGGCGGCATGAACCTGATCATCCGCGCGGGCGACTTCTCCGGTGACGGGAAGGCCGATGTGATCGCGCGTGACCCGGCGGGGAAGCTGTGGCTGTATCGCGGCAACGGTGCCGGCGGGTGGGGTGCGAAGACGCTGATCGGCAGCGGCTGGGGCGCGTTCACGGCGGTCTTCAGCCCGGGCGATTTCGACGGGAACGGCACCACCGACCTGATGGGGCGTGACCCATCTGGCGGCCTCTGGCTGTACCGCGGTAACGGGGCCGGCGGGTTCGGCACGAAGTCGAAGGTGGGTTCGGGCTGGAGCAACTTCACCGCCGTCTTCGGGGTGGGCGACTTCACGGGCGACGGCGACGTCGACGTGATGGCGCGCGACAAGTCGGGGCGGCTGCTCGTGTACCGGGGCAACGGTGCAGGCGGGTGGTCCGGGTCGCAGCAGGTCGGTGCGGGGTGGGCAGGGTTCACAGCGCTGCTCGGGCCGGGTGACTTCGATGGTGACGGCGCGGTCGATGTGATGGCGCGGGATGCATCCGGTGCGCTGTGGCTGTACCGCGGCAACGGCATCGGCGGATGGGGTGCCAAGTCGAAGATCGGCAGCTCCGGCTGGGGCGCGTTCACGATCGTGTCCTGATCCGCGGTTCCGGGGGAGCGGAAGCCGCGCCCCTGGCATCCGGCGACCCGCGGGGGTTGGATGGAGGGGTGACGGCGACGGCGGTGCATTTCGGGGCGGGCAACATCGGGCGCGGGTTCGTGGCGCCGTTCCTTCGGCAGAGCGGATACGGGGTCGTGTTCGCGGATGTGAGCGACGAGCTGATCGGCGCGCTTCAGGCGCAGTCCAGCTACGGCGTCCACGAGGTGGGCGAGGGGGCCCGCGACCTGGTGATCGACGGCTACCGCGCGATCAACAGCCGCGAGCATCCGGAGGAGGTGGTCGCCGAGATCGCCGCCGCCGACATCGTGACCACGGCGGTGGGTGCGCGCATCCTGCAGTTCGTGGCGCCGCTGATCGTCGCGGGCCTCGCGGCGCGTCCCGCGGACGCGAAACCGCTCATCGTGATCGCGTGTGAGAACGCGATCGGCGGCACCGACCTGTTGGCCGAGGCGGTGCACGAGCTGGGCGGCATGATGGACCGCGCCATCTGGGCGAACTGTGCCATCGACCGCATCGTGCCGGAGCAGCACGGCGGACTGGATGTGACGTTGGAGGCGTTCTGGGAGTGGGCAGTCGACCGCACCCCGTTCGGTGGCGACGAGCCGAACCTGGTGGGCGTGCACTGGGTGGACGACCTGGAGCCGTACATCGAACGCAAGCTCTTCACGGTGAACACCGGTCACGCGTCGACGGCGTACCTCGGCTACCAGCGGGGGATCGCCACGATCGCCGAGGCGCTCGCCGTGCCGGAGGTGCTGGCCGAGGTGCGTGCGGTTCTCGCCGAGACGTCGGGGCTGCTGATCGAGAAGCACGGCTTCACTGCCGACGAACAGCGCGACTACGCCGAGACGACGCTCGCCCGCATCACCAACCCCGACCTGCCCGACACGTGCGTGCGGGTGGGGCGCGCGCCGCTGCGCAAGCTGGGGCGGCACGACCGCTTCATCGAGCCGGCCGCTCAGCTCGCGGAGCGCGGTCAGAACGCGTGGAACCTGCTCACCGCGGTGGGTGCGGCTCTGCGTTTCGACGACGGCGACGACCCCGAGGCCGTGGAGTTGCAGGGCAAGCTCGTTCCGACCGCCGACCCCGGAAAGTTGGCGACCGAGATCTGCGGGATCGCGGCGACCCATCCGCTGCACGAGTCGCTCACCGAGGTGTTCCGGCTGCGACTGGCCGGCTGAACCCGGGCGGGGCGCGGCTGCGGCAGGATGGAGGGGTGAGCGCGAACCCCCCGGATCCGGTCGACGACGCGGATGACGACGACGCCCTGCACTGGGCGGGTGACGACGCGCGAGGTCAGGCGGCGCCCCGGCTTCGCGACGCGGATTCGGAGGTCGTCGACGCCGAGGGTGCGGACGCCGCCGAGCGTGCGACCGCCGACACCGGGGCGTCCGACCGGCGCACCGCCGCCGAAACCGGCCTGCTGGTGGCGACGGGCGTGTTCGCCGCCGCATACCTGGGGCTCGTCGTCGGATGGATCGTGTCGGTGCAGCGGCTGGCATACGCCGGACTCGACTTGGCGGGCGAGGTCATGTGGCAGTTCGCCGAGTTCCTCGCGATGGTGTCGCCTGCGCTGTGGTTCGCGGCCGTCCTCACCCTCACCCCGCAGGGCGTCGTCCGCCGCGCGGTGAAGCGGATCGTGTGGCTGCTCGTCGGCGCGGCGCTGCTGCTGCCGTGGCCGTTCCTGTTGGGAGCCTTCTGATGACCGACGAGCCCCAGAACCCCGAGCCTCAGAACTCCGACCAGCGCGCCTGGCCTGTCGCCGCGATCGTGCTGTCCGTCGTGTTCGCGGCGCTGTACGGCTGGTTCCTGTACCTGGCGGTCGTCAACCTGCTGGAGGTGCCGCCCGCCTATGAGGCGTACGACCTCGGTGACCGGATCCCGTGGGCGATCCTCATCGGCGGCGTCGCCCTCCCGGTGGTTCTCTTCGCGGGCGCGGCGTGGTTCGGCATCCGCCGCGTGCTGACGGATCGTGTGCTGCTGTTCGCGGCGGGTCTCGGCGTGACCGCCGCGACCGCGTTCAGCCTGCTGGAGATCTCGCGTTACCTCATCACCGCGTGACATCCGTTCGACGCACGCCGTAACGGCATGCGCGTTCCGATAGGCTGCCTGTGCCGCGCCAGCGCACGCCTCGGCGCCCCCTCCTGCGGCCTCTCGGCCGCGCTGGCTCCCCGCCCCCGCACGAAGGAACATCTGTGGCCAAGCCGGTCGTCCTGATCGCCGAAGAACTGTCCCCCGCCACCGTCGAGGCTCTCGGCCCCGACTTCGACATCCGCAACGTCGACGGCACCGACCGCGCAGCGCTGCTCGGCGCACTCGCCGACGCGAGCGCCGTGCTCATCCGCTCCGCCACCCAGATCGACTCGGAGGCGCTCGCCGCGGCCCCGCAGTTGAAGGTCGTGGCGCGCGCCGGCGTGGGCCTCGACAACGTCGACATCAAGGCCGCCACCGAGGCGGGCGTGATGGTCGTGAACGCGCCGACGTCGAACATCATCAGCGCCGCCGAGCTCACCATCGGCCACATCCTGAGCCTCGCCCGCCACATCCCGGCCGCCCACGCCAGTCTCGCGGCGGGGGAGTGGAAGCGCTCCAAGTACACCGGCACCGAGCTGTACGAGAAGACGGTGGGCATCATCGGCCTCGGCCGTATCGGCGCGCTCATCACCGCACGTCTGCAGGCGTTCGGCGTCGAGGTCATCGCCTACGACCCCTACGTCACCCCGGCCCGCGCCCAGCAGCTGGGGGTGCGCCTGGTGACGCTCGACGAACTGCTCGAGCAGTCGGACTTCATCTCCATCCACATGCCGAAGACGCCCGAGACCACGGGCATGATCAGCACCGACCAGTTCGCCAAGATGAAGCCCACGGCCTTCATCGTGAACGTCGCCCGTGGCGGCCTCATCGACGAGGATGCACTCCACGAGGCGCTCACCGCGGGCACCATCGCGGGGGCCGGCCTCGATGTGTTCGTCACCGAACCGCCCACCGACACGAAGCTGCTGCCGCTGCCGAACGTCGTCGTCACGCCGCACCTCGGCGCGTCCACCGACGAGGCGCAGGAGAAGGCGGGTGTCTCGGTCGCCAAGAGCGTGCGGCTCGCCCTCGAAGGCGAACTGGTCCCGGATGCGGTGAACGTGGCGGGCGGCATCATCGACCCGTTCGTGCGCCCCGGTATCGCGCTCGTCGAGAAGCTGGGCCAGATCCTCGCCGCGATCGCCGGCCACGGTGCCCTCACCGACCTCGAGGTGGATGTGCGCGGCGAGCTGGCCGCCTACGACGTGAGCGTCTACCGTCTCGCCGCCCTGAAGGGCTACTTCACCAACCTGGTCACCGAGAATGTCTCCTACGTGAACGCGCCGCTGCTTGCCGAGCAGCGCGGCATCACCTCGAGCCTGAACGTCTCGGAGGAGTCGAAGGACTACCGCAACACCACCACCCTGCGCGGTGTGCTGTCCGACGGCACGTCGGTGGAGGTCGCCGGAACCCTCGCCGGCACCAAGATGACCGAGAAGCTCATCGGCATCAACGGCTACGACATCGAGGTGCCGATCGCGACGCACCACATCGTCATGTTCTACGCCGACCGTCCCGGCATCGTCGCCATCTACGGCAAGGAGTTCGGCGACGCCGGCATCAACATCGCGGGCATGCAGATCGCGCGCCGCAGCGCCGGTGGCCAGGCCCTCAGCATCATCACCGTCGACTCGCCGGTGCCCGACGAGGTGCTGGAGCGCGTGCGCGGTGAGATCGAGGCCGACGAGGTGCGCGAGATCGACATCGTCGAGGCCTGACCCGGCCTTCGGCGGCCCCCGACGGGTGGTCAGACCTGTCCGCCCCCGTCGAGGGGTGAATCGACTGTCCCCCGCTGTGCTCGTGGATGTACCCCGATAGCGTGACGTTGCCCGTCCGCCCGAAGGGATCGTCATGTTCACCACCGCATTCGCCGCACCTCCGCGCCGTATCGTCGCCCTGATCGCCGCCGCCGTGCTCGCCACCGGCGCTCTCGCCCTCGCCGACACGGTCGCCGCGTCGCCGGCACACGCCGCCGACGTCGTCGTCTACGACGCGATCCCGTCGCCCCTCCCGTCGAACGTCGCCAGCCTCGGCTACTCGGCCACCCGCACGAGCGAGTTCGGCGACCTCGTCGCCCTCACGCCGGGGAGCAGCCGCACCGTCGACCGGGTCGAGGTGGGCTTCTCCAGCTGGGCGTGCGAGACGGGCGCCTGGAACACCGCCGACTGCGCGACCACCCCCGGCGCCACCTTCTCCCACCCCGTCACGGTGACCCTGTACGCCGTCGGCGATGCGGGCGCGGTCGGCGCGGCCATCGCATCCGTCACCCAGACCATCAGTGCCCCCTACCGCCCCAGCACCGACACGGTGAACTGCACCGGCGGTCGGTGGTTCGACGGAGCGGCCTGCGTCAACGGCAAGCTCTTCACCGCCTCGTTCGACTTCTCCGCCACGGCCCCCGTCGTCGGCGACCAGGTCATCGTCGGGATCGCGTACAACACCCGCAACTCCGGGGCGTCACCCCTCGGCGTGGCCGGACCCTACGACTCCCTCAACGTCGCACTCGAGGGCCAGGTCTCGGCCGGTGCCGACGTCGACGACAGCGTGTACCTCAACTCGGCGGTGGCGGCGAACTACGAGACCCCCGGCGACACCGGCGTCTTCCGCGCCGACCCGGGCTGGGCCGAGTACGGCACCGTCATGATCGCGCTCATCGCCGACCAGCCCGCCGCGCCCGAGGAGCCGTCGCCCGGCACCCCGCCCGCGACCACCCCCGAGGCGCCCGCCAGCGCGGAGGACGCGATCGCCGCATCCGGCAACGCCCTGCCCGCCTCGGTCGCGTCCGGCGGTACGTCCGGCAACAGCCGCACCCTCACACTGAACCTCGGGCCCGAGTTCGCCAACCAGTGGTTCTACGTGGTCGGGTACTCCGCCCCCACGACCATCGGATGGGTGTGGGTCGGGCCGAGCGGCACCGTCACGCTCACCCTGCCCGACAGCCTCCCCGCCGGAACCCACACCATCGTGCTGCTCGACGAGTCGGGCGCTGTGGTGGCGCACGTCGCCGGCGTCTCCGTGGCAGCACTGCTCGCCGCATCCGGCCTCGACGCCGTCACGACGATCGTCGGGGGTGCGCTCGCCGTCACGCTGCTGATGCTGGGAGCCACCGCCGTCGCCCTCACGCGTCGCGCCCGCGCGGTCGGAGGCTCGCTCGCCTGACACCTGCTGAACGACGACGGCCCCCCCCCCCCCCCCCCGGGGAGGGTGGGGGAGGGGCTGGCGCGCGGTTCAGACCGGGTACATCGAAGACACTCAAACCGGGGACATCGAAGACACGGCAACCCCACCCCCGCCTCCCCCCGGCCGCGCAGACG
>JAEWJX010000047.1 GCA_023386365.1 Actinomycetes bacterium
GGGCCGGGATGCTCTGCTCGAAGAACGAGCAGGTCGCCGCCCGCGCGCTGACGAAGCTGGTGCTCGGCTCGCGCAAGCTCTACGACGAGTTCAACCTCGACGCGTTCCTCGAGCAGTACGAGGAGGCGAAGGAGTCGGTCGGCCGGTACATGGAGGCGCTCGCGACGCATCCGTTCCTTCCGAAGCGCGTCCTCGCGATGCGGGTGTTCGCGCAGAGCGAGCTCTACAAGAAGACGGCGAACGTCTCGCCCGCCAGCGGCCTCTCCATGTCGGAGGTCGACGACCGCGTGAAGGCGCTGCTCAAGGGCGAAGCCTGAGCGCGGCTCCGCCGCGCAGTCCTCAGGCCTCAGTCCTCAGGCCTCAGGGAGAGAAGAGAAAAGAGAGCGAGGACGAAGCTGGAACGTAGAAGACCAACGCTCGACCCTCTCGTCTTTGACTGAGGACTGAGGACCGAGGACTGGGGACTTGAAAATGCTCGAAGGATTCCGTGAACGAAAGAACGACGTGACCGTCGCCCTCCAGGAGCTCGGCGAGATCGCCACCAGCCTCGGCGCGAAGAGCCTGAAGGAGCGCCTCGACCGCGAGCTCGTGAAGAAGCTCGAAGAGGACCGCTTCCACCTCGTCGTCGTCGGCGAGTTCAATCACGGCAAGTCGACGTTCGTGAACGCCCTGCTGGGTGAGACGGTCCTCCCCGTGGGCGTGACGCCGACGACGGCTGCGATCCACCACCTCAAGTACGCCGAGAAACCCGAAGCCACGGTCGTCTACCAGTCCGGAAACCGCGAGAGCATCGCGTTCGACGAGGCGCGCCGATTCGCGGTCGGCGGTGGGAAGAGCCCCGACGAGGTCGATTACCTCGAGGTCGGCTACCCCGCCAAGCTCCTCGAGGAGCGCATCCTCCTCGTCGACACGCCAGGCGTGAACGATCTCTCGCTCCAGCGCGCGGACATCACGTACAGCTACATCCCGCGCGCGGACGCGGTGCTCTTCCTGCTCGATGCCGGGCAGATCCTGAAGGAGAGCGAGCGGCAGTTCCTGAACGACAAGCTGCTCAAGGCGGCGCGCGACAAGATCGTCTTCGTCATCACGAAGTGGGACATCCTCAACGACGACGAGAAGAAGGAGGCCCTCGCCTACGCGCGCACGCAGCTCGCGAACCTGGTGAAGGATCCGGTCGTCTTCCCGATCAGCGCCGAGACCGCGCTCCAAGGGGGCGGGATGGACAAGTCGGGCATGCCGGAGCTCCTCGCTCATCTCACGACATTCCTCGCCGAGGAGCGCGGGCGCATCCTGCTCGACAACGCGCTCGGTGAAGGCGTCTACGTCGGCAACCTGCTCTCGAAGGGCGTCGACGCACGCCGCCGCTCGCTCAGCATGAAGACCGAGGAGCTCGAGCGCCGCATCAAGACGCTCGAGGAGGACCTCAAGGGAACCGCAGGCACGATCGAGCAGCGCCGCATGAAGATCCGCGAGGAGATCAGCGGCATCAAGGTCGGCGCGCAGAAGGATCTCGAGCGCTTCGTCGAGGACACGATCCGCCAGCTCCCGAACGTCATCGAGTCGGCGAAGCAGGACGACCTCCGCAAGTTCCTGCCGGCCTTCCTCGAGGACACCTTCCGCCAGTGGGCGGAGGCGGAGTCGAAGGAGATCGCGCAGAAGCTCGAGACGCTCGCCGAGAAGACGATCGCGCTCATCAAGGAGGACGCCCACGACGCCACCAAGCGCGTCGGCGAGGCGCTCGGCGGCGACGTGAAGAAGCTCGACATCCAGGTCGACACCTTCCGCTACGACGCCGGCATCGCGGCCGTGCTCGTCCTCGGCCTCGGCATGATGTTCGTCAACGTGATGGTCGGCGGCCTGCTCACGATCGCGGCGCCGATCATGGCGCTCGTCCTGCGCGACCGCATCGACGCCGAGTACAAGAAGCGCGCGGTCGAACAGGCACCGGAGGTCCTCCGCCAGGCGGCGAAGCAGGTCGGCCCGAAGATCGACGAGATGATCGAGGACTTCGCGAAGAAGCTCGACGCCTGGGTCGTCACCGCAGGTGAGGAGCTCTATCGCGAGGTGCTCGAGGTCCTCAACGCCTCTCGCGACGCCCGCGCGAAGGCCGACCACGACGAGGCCAAGGCGAAGGCCGAGGTCCAGGCGCAGGACGAGCGGCTCGAGAAGGCGAAGAAGCGCGTCACCGATCTCCGCGCGCAGATCTGGTCGCCGAAGGACAAGGTCCGGGTCGCCGACAGCCAGACGGAGCTCGCAGCGACGGACTGACCCGCGGCTCACGCATCAGCATCGACGAGAGGCGGCTTTGCATCAGCAGCGCCGCCTCTCTCGTTCCATGACCCTCTCCTCCGGCTTCATGCTCGAGAGGTCCCAGTGCACGTCGGTGTTGTAGCCGCTCTCCGAGATCCTTGCCGCGAGCGACGCGGCGACTGTCTCATTGACGTTGACGTTGACCTACGTCAACGTACGTCGACGTCAGCCTCATCCTCCGGTCCAGACCTCCGGCGGACGGCGCTAGGATGCGCCCCCCATGGCCAAGGCGAGCCACGTGTCCGAGACGCCCGCGACCGCGTTCTTGAAGAAGAGCGGCGTCGCATTCACCGAGCATCCGTACGACTACGAGGAGCGCGGCGGCACGCGCGTGTCGTCGGAGAAGCTCGGCGTCCCGGAGCACGCGGTCATCAAGACGCTCGTCATGGAGGACGACGAGAAGAAGCCGCTCGTGGTGCTGATGCACGGCGATCGCGAGGTCTCGACGAAGAACCTCGCGCGGCAGATCGGGAAGAAGCGCGTCGAGCCATGCTCGCCCGACGTCGCGCAACGGCACTCGGGCTACCAGGGCGGCGGCACGAGCCCGTTCGGGCTCCGGAAGCCGATGCCGATCTACGTCGAGCGGACGATCCTCGATCTCGATCGCATCTACATCAACGGCGGCCGCAGAGGCTTCCTCGTCGGGATCGATCCGAAGGAGCTCGTTCGCGTTTCGAAGGCCACGCCGATCGACGTCGCGCTCGAGAGGTGAGTCACCCGACGTCTTCGTAGTAGAGCGGAGGGCGCGCGCTGCAGAACGCGTGGATCGCGTCGCGGTCCTCGTCCGAGAGCTCCTCGAACGCGATGCCGACGCCGCGCGGCTGTTCGGGCAAGTGCTCCCGGATCCAGCGCACCTCGCCGCGTGCATGGATGGCGCGCTCGGTGCGAGGCAGCGAGAACTCGACGTCGACCTGCGTCCCGACGGTCAGCGGGCGGTAGGTCGAGAAGAAGAGTCCCCCCTCGGAGATGTCGCCCGAGAGGCCGGAGAAGAAG
>JAEWJX010000082.1 GCA_023386365.1 Actinomycetes bacterium
CGGATGCGGGCCTCGATCTTGCCCTGCTCGTCTTTCGCGGCGTGGTATCCGCCGTTCTCCTTCAGGTCGCCCTCTTCGCGGGCCGCCTCGATCTTCTTGGCGATGTCGACGCGCGCCGGACCCTCCAACTCGGCCAGTTCGGCGGCGAGGCGGTCGTACGACTCCTGGGTGAGCCAGGTCGTGACGTCAGACATGGTGCTCCTTACAAACAATCGAGACCGGCACTCGGCCGGTCTCTGCAGGGTGATGCGTTCGGCACAGCCTAGGTCAGCCAGCAACGGTAGATCAAGCCACCCACAGGGGGTTCACTCGTGCGGAGAGTGGCCGCCAGGTTGCGGGTCGTCTGCTCCGACGGCTCCACCTCGACCACCTTCCAGCCGATGACCGCGTGCTTCTCGCTGACCGCTTTCACGGCGCACGACACGTCGGATCCGGCGGGTGCGGTGAGCTGCCAGCGCACCTCCACCGACGACGCCGACAGCTCCTCGAAGCCCAGGTCCTTCGCCTCCAGTGACGCGGCGGGGGCGAACAGCCCCGCCCAAACCACCCAGGCGATCACCACCACCGCGACGGCCGCGGCGGCGAGGATGGCGAACACCCGCAGCCGGGTGCGGCGTTCCGGGGTGCGTCCGTACCTCGCGTCGAGGTCGTTGGCGGTCATCGGGTGCTCCTTGGGGCGATTAAGCTGGATTCCAGGCTATTGGTTCGCGGAAGGGCGACAGTGCTGCAGATCCTCTGGGCGGCGACCCCGACCCCCACACCGACCCCGTTCGACGAGAACCTGGTGACGCCCGGCGTCGTCGGCTTCGTCGTCACGTTGGGGCTCATCGTGGCGACCATCTTCATCCTCATCGACATGAACCGTCGCACCCGGCGCGTCACGTACAAGGCGCAGATCGCCGAGCGGCTGGACGCCGAAGAGGCGGCGGCGGCGGAGGAGGCCGCAGAACGCGACGGCACCGACAAGTCCTGAGCGTCCGCTACACGTAGACCGGGTTCATGACGATCAGCAGGATCGCGGTCCAGTGGCACAGGAACGCGAGCACCGTGCACGCGTGGAACAGCTCGTGGAAGCCGAAGACACCCGGGATGGGGTTGGGCCGCTTCAGGGCGTAGAACACGGCACCCACCGTGTAGGCGACGCCACCCACCATGACGAGCACCATCATGGCGACGTTCGCCTGCACCAGGTCGACCACGTACATCATCGCCGCCCACCCGAGCGCGATGTAGAGGGGCACGTACAGCCAGCGGGGCGCCTTCAGCCAGAAGATGCGGAAGCCGATGCCGAGCAGCGCGCCACCCCACACGAGCGACAGCAGTACGACGGCCTTGTCGGGCGGCAGCGCGCACACCGCGAGCGGCGTGTAGGTGCCGGCGATCAGCAGGAAGATGTTCGAGTGGTCGAGGCGGCGGAAGACCGCCTTCACCTTCGGTGACCAGTTGAAGCGGTGGTACACCGCCGAGATGCCGAAGAGCAGCAGCGAGCTGGCCATGAACACGGCCGACGCCCATTTGGCGGGTGCGCCATCCGCCAGCGTGATGAGAATGATGCCGGCGGCGATCGCCACCGGGAAGGTGCCGGCGTGGAGCCAGCCGCGCCACGTGGGCTTCTTCTCGGCCGGGTGGTGCTCGAGCTCGTCTTCGAGCAGCGGCAGGTTCGGGAGGCTCGCGGCGGGCTCATTCTCGGCCTCGACCTCGGCGGCGGACTCGGGCGCGGTCATGCCGCGATCCTACGACCGCGGGGTCGGCGAAATCTGTGAGCCGACCGGATCGCCGAGTCGGCTAGCGTTGCTCCGTGAGCGCGCGGCAGGAATCCGGGACGGGGCTGCTCTACGGCCTCTACCAGGCGAGGCTGCGGCGGCAGTTGCACGACGCCGAGCTACCGCACCACGTGGCGATGATCATCGACGGCAACCGCCGGTGGGCGCGCGAGCGCGCACTCGAGACGGCGGCGCACGGCCACCGCGCCGGTGCCGAGAAGATGCGCGAGTTCCTGGGCTGGTGCGACGACCTCGGCATCCGCGTGGTCACCATCTACCTGCTCTCCACCGACAACCTCACCGGCCGCTCACCGGAGGAGCTCGACCCGCTGTTCGAGATCATCGCCGATCTCGCCGACGACCTGTCGCGGGCGGCCGACTGGCGCATCCAGCATGTGGGCACCACCGAGGGGCTCCCCGAACCGCTGGTGGCCGTGCTGAAGGCGGCCGAAGACCGCACCGCCACCAACGCCGGGCTGCACGTGAACCTCGCCGTCGGCTACGGCGGGCGGCGCGAGATCGCGGATGCGATGCGCAGCATCGTGCGCAGCCACGGCGAGACCGGCGGCACCATCGAGGAGCTCGCCGGCATCCTCACCCCCGAGCTGATCGGCGAGCACCTGTACACGCAGGGCCAGCCCGACCCCGACCTCATCATCCGCACCTCAGGCGAGCAGCGGCTGTCGGACTTCATGCTGTGGCAGTCGGCGCACAGCGAGTTCTACTTCGTGGAGGCGCTGGGGCCCGACCTGCGCGAGGTCGACTTCCTGCGGGCGCTTCGCGCGTACGCCACCCGGCACCGACGATTCGGACAATGATGCCTCTCTCGATCGATGACTACGCGGCCCGGTTCCATGAGGAACCGGGCTATCTCGACTTCGCCGGCGTCGGCCCCATCGGCGACACCGTGCGGCAGGAGATGGAGGCGTTCGCGACACTGCACGAGGGCGCCCGCTTCGGGTCGTACTCGCCGCTCTACGAGCAGGATGCGCGGGTGCGCGCCGCCGTGTCGCAGCTGATCGGGTTCCGCCCCGACCAGGTGGCGTTCCAGCCGAACACCAGCCAGGGGCTCATGCACGCCCTCTTCGGCATCACGGGCGGCGTGGCCGTGTCGGCGGCCGAGTTCCCGTCGCTCACCTTCGCCACCGTGCGAGCGCAGCAGGCGCTCGGCGTCGTGTCGCCGGTGTGGTTGGAGACCGACCACGGCCGCATCACCCCCGGCAACCTGCGCGACCAGCTCGACTCGTCGGTGGTGGCCGTCGCGGTGAGCCTCGTCGACTTCCGCACCGGGTACCTCATCGACCTGGAGGGGGTGCGGCAGGTGGTGGGCGACCGGCTGCTGATCGTCGACGCCACCCAGGGGTTCGGGGTCGTGGATGCGCCCTACGGTCTGGCGGATGTGATCGCCGCCGGCGGGCAGAAATGGCCGCGCGCTGGGTGGGGCACCGGGTTCCTGGCGCTGTCCGACCGCGCACTCGAGCACCTCACCCCGGTGTGGTCGGGGTTCACCGGAACCGCCCACGACGGGCTGCCGGTCGACGAGGTGCCGGTTCCCGCATCCGACGCGCGTGCGTACGCCGTCTCGCATGCCGACCCGATCGCGATGGCACGTTTCGCGGCGGCGCTCGAGGAGATCGCCGACGTGGGTGTCCCCACGCTCAACGCCCGCATCGCCGAACGGGTGAGCGACGTGATCGACACCGCCGACGAGTTCGCCCTGCCCGTCGTCTCGCCCCGCGCTGAATCCGAGCGGGCCGGCATCGTGGTGCTCGAACCGGATGCCGATCAGCTGACGGTGCTCGTCGCCGCTCTGCACAACCACGGCGTCAGCGCCACCACCCGCGGCGGCACGGTGCGGCTCGCGCCCCACGCATCCACGAGCGCGGAGACCCTCACGATGCTGCGCTCCGCCCTGCTCTCGTTCTCCACCGCCGTCGGCCGGTGAGGGGTCGCAAAGTGCTCGAGACACGGCGTGTCTCAAGCACTTTGCGCCCCCTCAACGTTCACCTGGCTGTAACACTCCGTCGCGTGTCGTGCCCGCGTGCCGCGGGCGTGCGGGCTTACCGTCAGGTCATCAGACACCGCGTCTGATCGGAGCGGCCACATAAGTTCGCATCCGTTGAGCCCCGGCCGATCCGCGACAGGATCCGGGTGGCCTCCCACCCGGGGATGGAGTGGGAGTGCCCGCGCTCGAAAAGCCCCAGCAGAAGTCCACGACCGACACCACGGCGAATCGGAAGCAGGGGGAGCGCACCTATGTGCTCGACACCTCCGTGCTGCTGAGCGACCCGAAGTCGATCTACCGCTTCGCCGAACACTCTGTCGTCCTCCCGGTCGTCGTGGTCACCGAACTCGAGGCGAAACGCCACGACCCCGAGATCGGGTACTTCGCCCGTCAGGCGCTCCGCATCCTCGACGACCTGCGGGTCGAGCATGAGCGTCTCGACTTCCCGATCGCCGTCGGCGACGCCGGCGGTTCGCTGCGTGTCGAACTGAACCACTCGAACATGTCGGTGCTCCCGTCGGGCCTCCAACTGAACGACAACGACTCCCGCATCCTCGCCGTGGCGTTGAACCTTGCCAATGACGGACTGGATGTGGTGGTCGTCTCCAAGGACCTCCCGCTGCGCGTGAAGGCCGCCTCGATCGGCCTCGCCGCGGAGGAGTACCGTGCCGAGCTGGCCGTCGACTCCGGGTGGACGGGCGTCGCCGAGGTGGAGATCTCGGCCGAGCAGATGGCCGACCTCTACGAGGAGGAGAAGCTCACCTCGCGTACCGTGCAGGACCTGCCGGTGAACACGAGCCTCGTCATCCACTCGGACCGCGGATCGGCTCTCGGCCGGGTGTCGGGCCGCGGCGAACTGAAGCTGGTGCGCGGCGACCGCGACGTCTTCGGGCTCCACGGCCGCAGCGCCGAGCAGCGTCTCGCGATCGACCTGCTGCTCGACCCCGAGGTAGGGATCGTGTCGCTCGGCGGACGCGCCGGCACCGGCAAGTCGGCGCTCGCCCTGTGCGCGGGCCTCGAGGCGGTGCTGGAGAAGCAGCAGCACCGCAAGATCATGGTGTTCCGTCCGCTGTACGCGGTCGGCGGTCAGGAGCTCGGCTACCTGCCCGGCGACAAGGACGAGAAGATGAGCCCCTGGGGCCAGGCGGTGTTCGATACCCTCGGCGCGCTCGTCTCCGAGAACGTGCTCGAGGAGGTGGTGGACCGCGGCATCCTCGAGGTGCTGCCGCTCACCCACATCCGCGGCCGTTCGCTGCACGACGCGTTCGTGATCGTCGACGAGGCGCAGTCGCTGGAACGCAACGTGCTACTCACGGTGTTGTCGCGCATCGGCCAGAACTCGCGCGTGGTGCTCACCCACGATGTCGCCCAGCGCGACAACCTGCGGGTGGGTCGCCACGACGGTGTCGCATCCGTCATCGAGACCCTGAAGGGGCATCCGCTGTTCGCGCACATCACCCTCACCCGCAGCGAACGCTCCGCGATCGCGGCCCTCGTGACCGAGATGCTGGAGTCGAACGAGCTCGCCTGACGCTCCCGTCGGTTGCACCCGCGCCGCAACTTCCGGGCGCGGGTGCGACTCAGGGGTGCGCTCTCGTAGGGTGAGTGCGTGCCCGGATGGTTGCTCCTGCCCCTGCTGCTCGGCCTGCTGCTGACCGCGTGGGGGCTGATCCTGCCCCGGATGCAGTGGCGCTGGCTCGGATACTGGGGTGCGCCTCCCGCGGAGGACCCGCAACCCGACTCGTTCTACCGCAACCTGCGCTGGCTGAACCTGGCCGGATTCATCGCGCTCGGGCTGTGCACGATCTTCTTCTTCAGCGTCGTGGAGTGGTGATCATCCTCCGGGATGACGTGGAGCTATCTCTATATAGATAGATTTAGCCCATGGAACCGCTCAGCCGCGTCACACCGGCCACCGTCGACGTTCTCGCGACACTGCTCGACGCGACCGAACCCACCTGGGGTCTCCGCATCGTGCATGCCACCGACCGCCCCGCGGGCAGTGTCTATCCGATCCTCGAACGTCTCGAACGCACCGGATGGGTCACCTCGGTCTGGGAGGACGACCCCACTCGCCCCGGCCCCCGCCGTCGCCTCTACCGGCTGACCGCCGAGGCCGTCCCCGCGGCGAGGGTTGCGGTCGAGCGCGCCCACCGCAGCGCATCGCCAGGCACTGCCGGTGCTCGCACCGCGGGAGCCTCGTCGTGATCGCATCGGTCACGGTGAAGCTGATCGCGTCGACCCTTCCCCCGGAAGCGCGGGTCCGCTACCGGGAGGAGTGGCTCGCGGATCTCGCGGGAGCCGCCGAGGCGGGTGTCTCGCCTGGGGGAGTGGTGACCGGCGCGCTGGGCGTCGCCGTCCAGATCGATCGTGAGGACCCCGCTGTCACCGGAATGAGCGCCCAACGCCTCGCCTTCCGCCGACTGCGCGTGGTGGTCGCGGCCGCGACGACGGCCCTGCTGCTGCTGTTCGCCGACTTCTGGTGGGGAGTGTCGGCTGTCTCGGTGGTGGGCAGCCGCATTCTCGTCGGCGCAGCCCTTCTGGCGGGCGGGATCGCGCTTCTCGCCCTCGTCGGCGTGGTCCTGGCCGCGATCCGAGCCCGCGGCGCGGCACGGTCGTCTCGCACGATCGGCCTCGTTCTCGGTATCGGGATCCCCACGATGCTGCTGATCCTCGGGCTCGTCGCCTTCGTTCCCCTGAGCCTCCTGATGCTGCTGCCGGCGTTGTTGGCGCCGGTGGTGATGCTCGCGGTGAAGGACCCGCGCACTCAGGGGGAGCCCCTCCGCCCGGGCACGCGGATCGCCATCGCGGCACCGTTCGCCCTCGCGATCCTCGCCATCGTCGCCGCGGGCCTCCTGCATGTCTACGTATGGAATCCGCTGGAACGGCTTCCCGGGATGACGCTCGACGAGATCTACGCGGGCCTTGCGGCGGCCGGTGAGCTACCGGGACCGATCATCCCCGCAGCATGGGCCGGGCTCTGGGTGGTCGTTGCAGTCGCCCTGCTGGTCGTTGCGTTGGTACCGCCACGGGGCATCCGTCGGTTCATCACCGCGCGCCGACTCACCGGCGTCGGTCTGCTGGGAATCGCTCTCGCCGCGGGCGGCGTGTGGTTCGTCGGATTCGGCATGGGGATGGGCATGGCCGACGCGTTCATGACGAGCGGTGGCGACGCAGCCGGGTCGGGGCTCGTGCTGACACTGATCGGAATCGGTGGCGCGATCGCCGCAGCGCTCGTCGGGCTCCTGCCCACCCGCTGGCGGGCGCCCGAACCGATCGGGTGACGAGACGGGAGAACCTGCCGGTCAGCCGGGGTGGGTCATCGACAGCACGTCGAGAGCGGTGTCGAGCTGCTCGAGCGTGAGGTCGCCGCGCTCGACGAAGCCGAGGTCGATGGTGGCCTCACGCACGGTGAGTCCCTTCGCGACGGCGTGCTTGGCGATCTTGGCGGCGTTCTCGTAGCCGATGTACTTGTTCAGCGGCGTGACGATCGACGGCGACATGCCGGCGAGGGCGGCGGCGCGCTCCACGTTCGCCTCGAGCCCGTCGACGGTCTTGTCGGCGAGCACTCGGCTCGAGTTGGCGAGCAGACGGATCGACTCCAGCAGCGCGGTGCCCATCACCGGGATCGCGACGTTCAGCTCGAAGTTGCCAGTGGCGCCCGCCCACGCGATGGTCGCGTCGTTGCCGATCACGCGCGCACCGACCATGATCACGGCCTCCGGGATGACCGGGTTCACCTTGCCGGGCATGATCGACGACCCAGGCTGCAGGTCGGGGATGTGCAGCTCGCCGAGGCCCGTGTTGGGGCCGGAGCCCATCCAGCGCAGGTCGTTGGAGATCTTCGTGAGCGACACCGCGATCACGCGGAGGGCGCCGGATGCCTCGACGAGGCCGTCGCGGGCGCCCTGCGCCTCGAAGTGGTCGAGCGCCTCGGTGACGGGCAGCCCGGATGAGGTGGCCAGTTCGGCGATGACCTTCTGCGGGAAGCCCTTCGGCGTGTTGATGCCGGTGCCGACGGCGGGGCCGCCGAGCGGCACCTCGGCCACCCGGGGGAGCGCCGCCTCGATGCGCTGGATGCCGAGGCGCACCTGGCGTGCGTAGCCGCCGAACTCCTGGCCGAGCGTGACGGGGGTGGCATCCATCAGGTGGGTGCGACCGGGCTTGACCGCGTCCTTCCAGAGGGCCGCCTTCGTCTCGAGCGCAGTGGCGAGGTGGTCGAGCGCGGGCACCAGGTCGTGGATGAGGGCGCCGGTGACGGCGACGTGCACCGAGGTGGGGAACACGTCGTTCGACGACTGCGACGCGTTGACGTGGTCGTTGGGGTGCACCGGCGAGCCGAGCTTGGTGGTGGCGAGGGTGGCGAGCACCTCGTTCATGTTCATGTTCGAGCTGGTGCCCGAGCCGGTCTGGTACGTGTCGACCGGGAAGTGCTCGTGATGCGAGCCCGCGATGATCTCGTCGGCGGCGGCGACGATCGCCTGCGAGATCGCCGCATCCAGCACGCCCAGCTCGGCGTTCACGATGGCGGCCGAGCGCTTGATGCGCGCGAGGGCCACGATCTGCGCGGCCTCGAGGCCGGTGCCCGAGATGGGGAAGTTCTCGACAGCGCGCTGCGTCTGCGCCCGGTACAACGCGGATGCGGGCACCCGCACCTCGCCCATCGTGTCGTGCTCGATGCGGTAGTCGGCGTCGGTGCCCATGGGTGTGCCTTTCGGTGCGGGGTTCGCGGAGGTCAGTTCTCGGTGCCGCGCACGTCGCCGACGACGACGTCGGGGATGGCGGTGCCTTCGAGGAGCTTGTAGTTCGCTCCGACGACAGCCAGCGTACCCGCGGCGACGGCGTCGGCGATCAGTTCGGAGCGGGCCACGAGGGCGCTCACCGTGTACTCGAGGTGGGTACGTCCGACGTCTTCGGGGGTGCGCGAAGGCGCGGCGCGGACGGCCGGGCGGATGGCGGCGATGTGGCCGGCGATGTGCGGCGGCAGGGGCTTCGCGTCGGGGGAGTCGAGGTCGATGGCGGCCTGCACGGCACCGCACGCGTCGTGCGCGAGCACGACGATCAGCGGCACGTCGAGCACGGCGACCGCGTACTCGAGCGACGCGATCGCCGAGTCCGAGATGACCTGGCCTGCGTTGCGCACGACGAACAGGTCGCCGAGGCCCTTGTCGAAGATGATCTCGGCGGCGAGACGCGAGTCGCTGCAGCCGAAGAGCGCCGCATGCGGGGCCTGAGACTGCGCCAGCTCCTCGCGGCGTTCGACGTCTTGCCGCGGATGGGCGGGGGCGCCGGCTACGAAGCGCTCGTTGCCGCGCACCATCTCGTTCCACACCTGGGCGGGGGTTCTGCTGTGCGGCATCAGGGGAGCTCCTTCGCGACGGCCTCGGCGAGTACTGCGAACTCGGCGTCGTCGGCGGTGCCGGCGAGCACGATGGTGGATTCCCCGGTGTCGGTGACGAGCGCGTAGGCAACGTTGCCCGGGTCGTCGACGTCGCGGCGGTCGTGGGTGGTCCAGGCGACGCCACCGACGGTGATGCCCGTGCCGGCGTCGGCGCCGCGCACCTCGTCGTCGACCCAGCTGGGGTTCGCATCCCTGGTCTGTACCAGCTCGATGAAGTCCTGCTCGGGGGTGACGAAGCCGATGCGCCACGAGCGTACGTCGCCGGAGTCGGTGGTGACGCGGGCGTAGTTCGCCGTCCACCCCTCGGGAAGGTCGGGCGCGACCAGCACGCCCCCGAATCCTGCCTGGGCGTTCTCGGTCTCGCCGACGTAGTCGACCGGCGTGATGCGGGATCCGCTGTCGACGAGCCCCACGGTGAGCACGAGCGCGACCGCGGCGATGAGGGATGCGACGGTCGCGATCGCCAGGTTCACCGCCGTCTGGTTGGTGCGGCGCTTGGTGGATGCGGCGGCCTTGCGGTCGGCGGTCTCCTGCGGGGTCTCGGCGCGGCCGAGTTCGGCGACGATCGGCCGGCCGGCGTCGTCGCGACCGGGCTGGCGGGGGCTCACGACTCTTCGGCCGCGGCGCGCGCGGCGTCGAGCCGGGCCTTCGCGCCGACCAGCCACTCTTCGCAGCGGCGGGCGAGGGCTTCGCCGCGCTCCCACAGGGCGAGCGATTCCTCGAGTGTCTCGGCGCCCTGCTCGAGGCGGGTCACCACCTGAACGAGCTCGTCGCGTGCCTCCTCGTAGCTGAGGGAGGCGACGTCCGAGGGGGTGGCGTCGGTCATGGTCTCCAGTCTAGGACGTCGCGGCGGGCCGTTTCCCGGTGTCCCGGGCGATCGCGCGGCCGATCCGGTCGGCGTCGATCCGCAGCTCGCGGAACATGCCGCTGATGGGGTTCGTGTAGCCGGTGAAGTAGAGGCCGGGCGCCGACGGCGAGGTGTGCGGCCCGTGCACGCGCGGCAGTCCGCGCTCGTCGAGCACGCCGAGCCCGCCCACCAGCGGCTCGAGCCCGCGACGGTAGCCGGTGGCGGCGATGATCGCATCCGGGGTGAACCGGGACCCATCGGCGAGCACCACGGCGCCGTCGTCGTCGAACGACTCGACGGCGGCGACAGGCTCGATCCGCCGCGCCTGCACGCCCGCGATGAGCCCCACATCCTGCAGGGGCACCGACCCCTCCATGACGCGGGAGTACAGCCCCGTCGTCGGTCGGGGGAGGCCGTACTCCGAGAGGTCGGGCACTTCGAGGCGGGAGGTGACGGTGGCGATGCGGTCGACGAGCGGCACGGGCAGGTGCCGCACCAGGATGCCGGTGCCCTGCGCCGGCCACCCGAGGTTGGAGCGCCGGACGATGTGCGGGGTGGTGCGGATCGCGAGACGCACCCGTGCGGCGCCGCCCTCGGTGAGGTCGACGGCGATCTCGGCGCCCGTGTTCCCTGCTCCGACGACGAGCACGTCGCGGCCGGCATACGGTGCCGCGTTCCGGTAGGTGGAGGCGTGCACCAGGTCTCCCGGGAACCGCTCGACGCCGGGCCACGCCGGCGGCACGGGGGTGTGGTTGTAGCCGGTCGCGACGACGACCCGCGACGCGGTCCAGGTCTCCCCGGATTCGCTCTCGACCGTCCACCCGCCGTCGCCGGTGGGTGCGATGCGCGTCACGGCGACACCGGTGCGCACCTCGATGCCGTGATGCGCCGCGTACTGCTCGAGGTATTCGACGACGTCGGCGCGGGCGACCCAGCGCCCGTACCGCCGGGGGAACGGGTAGCCCGGCAGCCCCGACCAGCGACGCGTGGTGTGCAGGTGCAGGCGCTCGTAGTGGCGTCGCCAGGACGCCCCGACGTCATCGGAACGCTCCAGCACGACGGCGCGGACGCCGCGGCGACCGAGGGATGCGGCGACGGCCAGGCCGGCGGGACCGGCGCCGACGACGAGCACGGGAGAAGAATGCATGGCTCTTCCTACCGCATCCGGCGCGTCGTGCTCAGTCGGCGCTCGCGGTGAGTTCGCCTGCGGCGACACGGATGCGCAGGGCGTCGCCGCTCGCGACCTGCGCCGGATCGCGCACCACCGCGTCGCCCGCGCGCACGACCGCGTAGCCGCGGTCGAGGGTGCGCTGCGGCGACAGGGCACGCAGTTCGGCGGCGAGCCGGTGCACCGCCGTCTGCTCGCGTTCCACGCGCAACTGCATGAGGTGCGATCCGCGGTCGACGAGCCGGATGAGGTCTTCGGCGCGGTGCTGCACGATCACGCCCGGGTCGGCGAGCGCCGGACGCGAACGCAGGGCCTGGATGCGGTCGATCTCGCCGGTGATGAGCGACGACACCCGCATCGCCATGCGCGCGCGTGCCTGCTGCACCCGCGCCGCCTCTTCGGCCACGTCGGGCACCACGCGTTTCGCCGCATCGGTGGGGGTGGATGCGCGCAGATCGGCCACCAGGTCGAGCAGCGGGCTGTCGGCTTCGTGCCCGATCGCGCTCACGAGCGGGGTGGCGCAGGCGGCCGCGGTGCGCACGAGCTGTTCGTCGCTGAAGACGAGGAGGTTCTGGAAGTCGCCGCCACCGCGGGCGACGATGATCACGTCGACCTCGGGGTCGGCGTCGAGTTCGCGGATGGCGGCCGCGACCTCGCGGGGAGCCCGGTCGCCCTGTACGGCGGCATGCCTCACCCGGAATGCGACCTGCGGCCAGCGCAGCTGGGCGTTGCGCAGCACGTCTTTCTCGGCATCCGAGTCCTTGCCGGTGACGAGGCCGATGCACTGGGGGAGAAAGGGGAGCGGTTTCTTGCGGTCGGCGTCGAAGAGACCCTCGGCGCGCAGCGTCTGCTTGAGGCGTTCGAGCTGCGCGAGCAGGTCGCCGATGCCGGCGTGCCGCAGGTCGGAGGCGACCATCGACAGTGTGCCGCCGCGCATCCAATAGTCCGGCTTCACGAGGGCGACCACGCGGTCACCCTGGGCGAACTGCTCGGTGAGGCGCTGCATGGTCGAGGACCACACCGTGAGCGAGACGGTGACGTCTTGGTCGAGGTCTTTGAGCTTCGCGTAGACGATGCCGCGCGCGTTGTTCCACTGGGTGAGCTCACCCTCGACCCACACCGAGCCGAGCCGGTCGATGTAGCCCTTGATCTTCGAGCCGAGCATCGCGACGGGCCACGGGTTGTCGGCGGTGGGCCCGTCGGTCTCGGTCATGCCACGAGGGTACGGGATGCCACCGTCCCGGCTTCCGGTCAGGCGTGACGAATAGACTCGGCGGGTGAGCGGAATCACCAACGGAGCCATCGGGGTCACCCTCGAGGCCCCCCGCATGCCCGCCGTCCGGGGCCGGCTGCGCGACCTCCCCGTCGGGGCGCCCAAGCGCGTGCTGCTCGCCGCCCCCCGCGGCTACTGCGCGGGTGTCGACCGTGCGGTCGTCGCCGTCGAGAAGGCGCTCGAGAACTATGGCGCACCGGTCTACGTGCGCAAGCAGATCGTGCACAACGTGCACGTCGTGAGCGAACTGGAGCGCCGTGGCGCGATCTTCGTCGACGAGGTCGGAGAGGTGCCGCCCGGATCGCACCTCGTCTTCTCGGCGCACGGCGTCTCGCCGATGGTGGTGCAGGCGGCCGCCGACCGCGAACTGCAGGCCATCGACGCCACCTGCCCGCTCGTCACGAAGGTGCACCGCGAGGCGACCCGCTTCGCGAAGCAAGACCTGCAGATCCTGCTCATCGGCCACGCCGGCCACGAAGAGGTCGAGGGCACGATGGGCCACGCGCCCGAGCGCACGATCCTCGTGAACTCGCCCGACGATGTGGACACGCTCGAGGTGAGCGACCCCGACAACCTGGTGTGGATCTCTCAGACCACGCTTTCCGTCGACGAGACGATGGAGACGGTGCGGCGCCTGCGGGAGCGGTTCCCGAAGCTGCAGGACCCGCCGAGCGACGACATCTGCTACGCCACCCAGAACCGTCAGGTGGCGATCAAGAAGGTCGCGCCATCGGCGGATCTGGTGATCGTGGTCGGTTCGGCCAACTCCTCCAACTCGGTGCGCCTCGTCGAGGTGGCGCTCGAGCACGGAGCGAAGGCGGCGTACCGCATCGACTACGCGAGCGAGATCCAGCAGGCGTGGCTCGACGGGGTCGCCTCCGTGGGTGTCACGAGCGGCGCATCCGTTCCCGAGGTGCTCGTGCAGGAGGTGCTCGCCGACCTCGCCGACGCCGGGTACACGGCCGTCGAGGAGGTGCGCACCGCCGAGGAAGACCTGATGTTCTCGCTGCCGAAGGAGCTGCGCCGCGACGCATCCGGCAAAGCCGATTCCCGCGCCCTGGGTGGACGCGCGCGCGACTGAGCCGCGGATCGCGGGAACCATCGGGCAGAATCGGGCGAGAGCAGCGAGGAGGGCCTGATGCGCGTCACGCTCCTCCCGCGCGAGGTCGCCGCGCGGGTGATCACCGCATCGCTGGCGACGCTGGCCTGGTCGGCCGGTTTGACGATCATCGTGCTGACGATCCCGGTACTGATCGACACTCTGGTGCCCCGTGGGCTCGCGGGGTCGCTGCCGGTGCCACTGGCCCTGCTCGCGTTCTTCGTGGTGGCGATCGGGCTGTGCCTCTGGCGGATGACGCCCATCGTCGTGATCGCCTACCTGGTGCTGGGCAGCGTCGCCGCGGTCGCGTACGAGGTGGTGCTCATCGGCGCTGACCCGACGCTGTTCGACAACGAACTCTTCCTGGTGAACCGGCCCACCTTGGCGCTCGTCGCGATCGGGGTGGCGTCGTCGACCGTGATCCGGGGGATCGGGTGGTGCGTGGCCGGGTACGGTGCGGCCTGGGCGGTCGCCGTCACGTCGGCGCTCCTCACCGGCACCCCCATCCGCCCGGGCTGGGGTCCGACGATGGTGCTGCTGCTGGCGGTCCTGATGAACCTGACACTCTTCGCGATCCAGGAGCGGCAACGGCGTCGGTTCCCCCGTTTCGAGGAGCTGGAGCAGGCGACGCGGCGACTCTCGGCCAGCGCCGACCTGCAGCGACGCACCACCGCGGTCGTGCACGACACGGTGCTCAACGACCTCGCGGTCGTGATGAACTCGCCCGATGTGCTCGACCCGCGGGTGCGGCAGGCGCTCGGCGACGACCTCGACACCCTCGAGGGCGGGGAGTGGATGCGCGCCAGCGAGAAGGTGCCGGTGCACGACGAGGAGCAGGCGCGCATTCGCAACGAGATCGCGCGGGTGGCGAGCGACTTCCGTTGGCGGGGGCTCACCGTCAACGTCACGGGTGTCGGCTCCGGGATCTACGTCTTCGGCGAGGGCGCGGGGGAGGCGCTGGTGGGCGCCCTGCGCGCGACGCTCGAGAACGTGGTGAAGCATTCCGGCACGACGACCGCGGATGTCGAGATCATGTACGCCGACGACGAGGTGACGTTCATGATCTCCGACCAGGGCACCGGATTCGATCCCGCGGCCGTCGACCCGCAGCGCCTCGGCATCCGCACCTCGATCCAGGCGCGGATGGCGGATGTGGGCGGTCGCGTGCGCGTGTGGTCGTCGCCGGGGATGGGCACGACGGTGCTCATCGGCGTGCCGGTGTCGGAGGTGCTGGAGCGCACGGCGCCGTCCGACCACCAGAAGGGCGACTATGTCGACCGCGACGACTAGACGGGTGTCGGCGTTCCGCTACGCCGCCCGCGACGTCGACCCGATGAGCTGGTTCACCGGGCCGTACGTGCCGCTGGTGTTCGCCGCGTTCGTGCTGTTCTACGGGGGCACGATGTCGATCGCGACGTGGGGTGTGAGTGCCTGGCCGGCGACGCAGCTGCTCGGGGTGGCGATCTGCACCATCGGGTGCCTCGTGATCCAGCTGCTCACCTCGCTGCGCAACCGGGTGGACTGGCAGATCGGGGTGGCGGCCGTCGTGATCGGCGGCGCCGGGTTCATCGTCTCGGCGCTCGGCTACTCGCAGTCGGTGTTCGCGATCGAACTGTGGTGGGCGCCGATCTGCTTCTCGCTCGTGCTGGCGAGCCTGTCGCCCTACCTCGCGCCGTGGCGGCTGCTGACCTACGGCGGTGTGGCGCTGGTCACCGCGGTGCCGGTCGCGTTCGTGATCGTCGACCCGCGGGTGCCCGACTGGGGTTCGGTGTCGGTATTCATCATCATCGCGTCGCCGCTCGCGGTGGCGACAGCCGCCGGCACCGCTTTCTCGTTGACGGTGGTGCGGCAGATGCTGCCGATCGTCGACAACCGCTCCAGTTCGATGGTGAGCGAGCGCGCCGAACTGGATCCGGTCGACGAGGAAGCCGAACGGGCCAGCATCGCCCGTGTCACGTCCCGCGCGGTGCCGTTCTTGCGGGGGGTCGCCGAGCGCGGCACCGTCGATTCGGCGGATCGGGCGCTCGCCGGGGAGATCGCGCGGTACCTGCGCGACGACCTCGTGTCGCGATCCGACCTGGCGTGGCTCGGGTTGACCGCCGACGACCGTCGAGTGGTGGTGGTCGACCCGGAGCGCCGCGCCGACACGATGCGGTCGGCGCAGCGCACCGCCATCCGCGACCTGGTGCGTGCGGTGCTCGACGATCCGACCACCGACGCGACGACGATGCTGATCGAGTTGCGCCCCCAGGACGACGGCTCGACGGCCGTCGGCATCACGCTCGACACGGAGCTACCCGAAGGCAGGCGGGTGCGGCATCTCGCCCCGTACTACTTCAACCTGCGGGGCGCGATGCGCGACGTGCGGCTGAGCCGTGACGGGCTCTCGTTCCGGGTTCCCCCGAACGAGCCCTGACCCGGGTCAGCGGCTGATGGCGTGACCCGCCGAACCGAGCTGCTGGGTGGCTTCGACGACGCGCACCGCCATCGCGGATTCCGCCGTCTTGCCCCAGGCGCGCGGGTCGTAGACCTTCTTGTTGCCCACCTCGCCGTCGACCTTCAGGAAGCCGTCGTAGTTCTTCAGCACGGTGTCGGCGAGCGAGCGGCTGTAGGCGTACTGGGTGTCGGTGTCGATGTTCATCTTCACGACGCCGTTCGAGACCGCCTCGGCGATCTCGGCATCCGTGGAACCCGATCCGCCGTGGAAGACGAGGTCGAGCGGCTTCGGGCCGGTGCCGTACTTGGCCTGGATGCCGTCCTGGATCTCCTTCAGCAGCGACGGGCGCAGCTGCACGTTGCCCGGCTTGTAGACGCCGTGCACGTTGCCGAAGGTGAGGGCCGACATGTAGCGCCCCTGCTCACCGAGGCCGAGCGCCTCGACGGTCTGGATGGCGTCGTCGAGCGTCGTGTAGAGGTGCTCGTTGATGTCGTGGCTGACGCCGTCTTCCTCGCCGCCGACGACGCCGATCTCGACCTCGAGGATGGCGCGGATGTTCTTGAGGCGGGGGAGCAGCTCCTGGGCGATCTCGAGGTTCTCGCCGAGCGGTACGGCCGAGCCGTCCCACATGTGCGACTGGAAGATCGGGTTGCGGCCGGCCTTCACCTCGGCCTCGGAGGCCTCGAGCAGCGGCAGCACGAAGCCGGGCAGCGCGTCCTTGGGGCAGTGGTCGGTGTGCAGGGCGACGGTGATGGGGTAGTTCTTGGCGACCTCGGTGACGAACGCGGCGAAGGCGAGGGCGCCGGATGCGCGGGCCTTCACGGTCTGGCCGGCGAAGTAGTCGGCGCCGCCGGTGGTCACCTGGATGATGCCGTCGGAGCCGGCCTCGGTGAGGCCCTGGAGGACGGAGTTGATCGTCGAGGAGGACGAGACGTTGATGGCGGGGAAGGCGAAGGCGTTCTTCTTCGCCGTGTCGAGCATCTCGGCGTACTGATCCGGGGTGGCGACGGGCATGGGGATCCTCCTGGAGGGATGGGGGTGGTGTCGCGTCGAGTCTAGGGGGAGTGGGATTGCGCGCTTGCGGAGTGAGCGCTCACTCACTTACGATCGTCGACGTGCAGGTGCCCCCCGGATTCGTGGTCGTGCGTGAGCGCGCGCGTCCCCTCGCGCCCGAGGAACGCCGCGAGGCGATCCTTACGGCGGTGCTGCCGCTGCTGCGGGAGAAAGGTCGCGACGTCACCACGCGCGAACTCGCCGAGGCGGCCGGCGTGGCGGAAGGCACCCTCTTCCGCGCGTTCGGCGACAAGGACTCCCTGCTGCAGGCGGGCCTCGACAAGCTGGTCGACCCGGCCGCATTCCGGCGCGAACTGCGGGCCATCCCGCTCGATCTGCCCCTCGAAGACAAGCTCACCGCCATCATCGCGGGGCTGCAGGCGCGCTTCCGTGACGTGTTCGCCATCATGACCGTGTTCCAGCTGCACGGACCGCCGCCGCGTCGCGACGGCAGCCACGAGGAGTGGCTCGACATCGTGCGCGACCTGCTCGAGCCCGACCTGCACCGCCTCGCCGTGCCGGTCGACACGCTGGCCTACTACCTGCGGCTCGTGTCGTTCGGGTCATCCATCGTGCCGCTCAGCGCACCCCGCCCTTTCGACGCCGAAGAGCTCGCCGGGCTCGTCGTGCACGGCGTCGCCGTCGGCGGACCACCGCCCCCGCAGCCGCCGCCGACCCGCCCGCGTCCCGCCGCATCCGCGCGTCGCGCCGCCTGACCCATCTCGACCCACCGCAACACCGAACCACCGAAGGAGCCACCGTGCTCGGCAAGATCCTCGTCCGCTACCTGAAGCCGTACTGGCTGCTGCTCCTCGGCGTCGTCGTGTTCCAGCTGATCCAGTCGATCGCTACCCTCTACCTTCCGGCGCTCAACGCCGACATCATCGACGACGGCGTCGCCAAGGGTGACACCGAGTTCATCATCATGACCGGCGGCCTGATGCTGCTCATCACCCTCGGGCAGATCGCCTGCGCCATCGCCGCCGTCTACTTCGGTGCGCGCGTGGCGATGTCGCTCGGCCGCGACCTGCGCGCCGGCATCTTCACGCGCGTCGGCGAGTTCTCCGAGCGCGAGGTGGCCAGATTCGGTGCCGCATCCCTCATCACCCGCACCACGAACGACGTGCAGCAGGTGCAGATGCTGGTGCTGATGACCTGCACCCTGCTCGTCTCCACCCCGATCCTCGCCATCGGCGGCGTCATCTTCGCGCTCCGCGAAGACCTCACCCTGTCGTGGATCATGGTGGTCGCCGTGCCCGTGCTGCTCATCTCCGTGGGCCTCATCATCTGGCGGATGGTGCCGCAGTTCACCAAGATGCAGACCCGCATCGACACCGTGAACCGAGTGCTGCGCGAACAACTCTCCGGCATCCGCGTGATCCGCGCCTTCGTGCGGGAGGAGGTCGAGACGAAGCGCTTCGCCACCGCGAACGAAGAACTCACCGACACCGCCCTGCGCGCCGGTCGACTCTTCGCGCTCATGTTCCCGGTGGTGATGCTGATCCTCAATGTGTCGAGCGTGGCGGTGCTGTGGTTCGGGGCGTTCCGGATCGAAGACGGCGACATGCAGGTCGGCGCGCTCATCGCCTTCCTCAGCTACCTGATGCAGATCCTGATGGCCGTCATGATGGCGACCTTCATGGCGGTGCTGCTGCCGCGTGCCGTCGTCTCGGCGGGACGCATCGGCGAGGTGCTCGAGACGGAGCCGTCGGTCGTCGCGCCCCTCGCGCCCGTCACCGAGCTGACGACGCACGGCGAAGTCGAACTGCGGAACGCGACGTTCGCCTACCCGGGCGCCGAGTCGCCGGTGCTGCGCGACGTGAGCTTCACCGCCCGCCCCGGACGCACCACCGCGATCATCGGATCCACAGGCGCCGGCAAGACCACCCTGCTGAACCTGCTGCCGCGGCTGTTCGACGTCACGGGCGGGGCGGTGCTCGTCGACGGCGTCGACGTGCGCGAGCTCGACCCCGAGCTGCTGTGGAGCCGCATCGGCATCGTGCCGCAGAAGCCGTACCTGTTCTCGGGCACCATCGCCTCCAACCTCCGCTACGGCAACCCGGATGCCACCGACGACGATCTGTGGGAGGCGCTGACCATCGCCCAGGCCCGCGACTTCGTCGACGAGATGTCCGAGAAGCTCGACGCCCCCATCGCCCAGGGAGGCACCAACGTCTCCGGCGGGCAGAGACAGAGACTCGCGATAGCGAGAGCGCTCGTGAAACGGCCGGAGATCTTTCTGTTCGACGACTCGTTCTCCGCCCTCGACACGGCGACGGATGCGCGGCTGCGCCAGGCGCTCGCCCGCGAGGTGGCGCACGCGACCATGATCATCGTCGCCCAGCGGGTGTCGACCATCCGCTACGCCGACCAGATCGTGGTCCTCGAAGACGGCGAAGTCGTCGGCCTCGGCACCCACGACGAACTGCTGGAGAGCTCGGCGGAATACGCCGAGATCGTCGCCAGCCAGCTCTCGGCAGAGGAGGCAGCAGCGTGAGCGAGAACCGCACACAGGCTCCGGCCCGCCCCGCCGGCCCCCGCGGCCCGGGAGGCGGCGGCCCGTTCGGCGGCATGGGCATGCCCGCCGAGAAATCGATGAACTTCCTGCCCTCCGCCAAGCGCCTGCTCGGCCGCCTGCGCGGCGAGCGCCTCGGTGTGATCCTCGTGATCTTCCTCGGAACGGTCGGGGTGCTGCTGAGCGTCATCGGGCCGAAGGTGCTCGGTGAGGCGACCAACATCATCTTCGAGGGGGCGATCTCCGCCCAGCTGCCCGCGGGAGCCACCAAGGATCAGATCGTCGCCCAGCTCGAAGCGCAGGGGAACACCTCCCAGGCCGAGATGGTGCGCGGCATGAACCTGAACCCGGGAGAAGGCATCGACTTCTCGGCGCTCGCGCTCGTGCTGGGCATCGTGCTGCTGCTGTACGTGTTCTCGTCGGTGTTCCTGTGGCTGCAGGGGTACGTGCTCAACGGCATCACGCAGCGCACGGTGCTGCGCCTGCGCGGTGACGTGGAGGCGAAGATCCACCGCCTGCCGCTGCGCTACTTCGACAAGGTGCAGCGCGGTGAACTGCTCAGCCGAGTCACCAACGACATCGACAACATCTCGCAGAGCCTGCAGCAGACCCTGAGTCAACTGCTCACCTCGTTGCTCACGGTGGTGGGCGTGATCGCGATGATGTTCTCGATCTCGCCACTGCTCGCGCTCATCGCGCTCGTCGCCATCCCGCTGACGCTCGGCATCACCGTCGTCATCGCGAAGCGCTCCCAGAAGCTGTTCGTGGCCCAGTGGACCCACACCGGTGCGCTCAACGCGCAGATCGAGGAGGGCTACACCGGCCACTCGCTCGTCAAGGTGTTCGGACGCCACCGCGAGGTGCAGCAACGGTTCGACGAGAAGAACGCGGAGCTCTACCAGGCCAGCTTCGGCGCCCAGTTCATCAGCGGCATCATCATGCCGGCCACCATGTTCGTCGGAAACCTGGTCTACGTGGCCATCGCGGTGGTCGGCGGGCTCCTCGTGGCGAACGGCTCGATGCGACTGGGTGATGTGCAGGCGTTCATCCAGTACTCGCGCCAGTTCACCCAGCCGCTGTCCCAGCTGGGCTCGATGGCCAACCTGCTGCAGTCGGGTGTCGCATCCGCCGAGCGGGTGTTCGAACTGCTCGACGCCGACGAGCAGACGCCCGACCCGGAGCCGGCGGAGACGCCCGCGGGCACCTCGGGGCGTCTCGAGTTCGAGCACGTGTCGTTCCGCTACGACCCCGAGAAGCCGCTCATCGACGACCTGTCGCTGGTGGCCGAACCGGGGCAGACGATCGCCATCGTCGGCCCGACGGGCGCCGGCAAGACCACGCTCGTGAACCTCATCATGCGGTTCTACGACCCCACCGCCGGGCGCATCACCCTCGACGGGGTGGACACCCAACGGATGACGCGCGACGACCTGCGTTCGCGCACCGGCATGGTGCTGCAGGACACCTGGCTGTTCGGCGGGACCATCCGCGACAACATCGCCTACGGGCGTGAGGATGCCACGGAGGAGGAGATCCACGCCGCCGCCACGGCCGCCTACGTCGACCGTTTCGTGCACTCGCTGCCGGACGGCTACGACACGGTGCTCGACGACGAGGGCGGCAACGTCTCCGCGGGCGAGAAGCAGCTCATCACGATCGCGCGGGCCTTCCTCGCGCGGCCGAACGTGCTCATCCTGGATGAGGCGACCAGCTCGGTCGACACCCGCACCGAGGTGCTCGTGCAGCGGGCGATGAGCGCGCTGCGCAAGGACCGCACCAGCTTCGTGATCGCGCACCGTCTCTCCACCATCCGGGATGCGGACCTCATCCTGGTGATGGAGAACGGCGCGATCGTGGAGCAGGGCACGCACGAGCAGCTGCTCGCCGCGCACGGCGCGTACGCCCGCCTCTACGAGGCGCAGTTCGCGGCACCCATCGAAGAGGAGGTGCCGGCCGTTCCCGCGATGGCCGGTGCGCTCGCAGGCCCCGCCCCCACGACGGGTGCGATCGTGCTCGAGGCGCTCGCCGAGGAGGGCGCCCCCGAGAACTCCGAGTTGTAGGGGAGAAGTTAGCTCCAGCTAGCTGCGGCTGGACCCGTAGGCAACCGGGTCCAGCCGTTTCCTTGGGGGTCCGAGCGGCCGTGCGCTACCGTGGGAGCGCTCCCACACCGTCGTGGCCGCTAGGAGACCCGTGCCCCACCAACGCAGCACCCGTACCCGCATCCGCACCTGCGGCGCCCTCGCCGTCGCTCTTCTCGCATCCCTCGCGGTCGGCGCCGCCGCACCCGCGGTCGCCGCGCCGGGAGTCGACCCCGGCCCTGAACTGGTGCCCAACGGCACCTTCGACGCGGGACACGCGCCGTGGTTCACCACCCCCGACGTCGTCGCCGACACGAGTAGCGGAGCTCTCTGCGTCGACGTTCCCGGCGGCACCCCCAGCCCGTGGTCGACGATCATCGGCCTCGACGACGTCCCGCTCGTCGTCGGGGAGAGCTACCGGTTCTCGTTCCGCGCCAGCGGCACGGCACCCGTCACCATCCGGGCGCTCGCCCAGCAGAACGAGCCGCCGTGGACCGCCACCTACGAGATGAACCCCACCCCGGGAGACGACCTCACGCTCTTCGAAGGCGGCTTCACCTCGACGCTCGACTGGCCCACCGGCCAGCTCGTGTTCCAGATCGGCGGGGCGGATGCGCCGTGGCGGTTCTGCCTCGACGACGTGTCATTCCGTACCGGGCCGCCGCCCGCGCCGCACGAGGCCGACACCCACTCACGCGTACGCGTGAACCAGTACGGCTACCTCCCCGACGGCCCCAAGGGGGCGACGCTGCTCGTCGACGACCCGGATGCGGCGGGCATCGGCTGGACGCTCCGCGACGCGGGCGGCGCGGAGGTCGCGACCGGACGGGCCGAGCCGCTGGGAGACGACCGCACCGTCGGGTCGGCTGTTCAGCGCATCCGCTTCGACGACGTGACCGCGACGGGTGACGGCTTCACCCTCGAGGCCGACGGCGAGACCAGCCACCCGTTCGCCATTCGTGACGGCATCTACGCGCCGCTCGCTTCCGACGCGCTGCACTACTTCTACCTCGCGCGCAGCGGCATCGAACTCGAGGAGCAGTACGCGGGCGCCGGCTACGAACGCCCCGCCGGGCACCTCGGGGCCCAGCCCAACCGTGGTGACCTGGCGGTCGGATGCCAGGCGCCGCAGGGCTACAACCAGGATTGGACCTGCGACGGTACCTTCGACGTGCAGGGCGGCTGGTACGACGCCGGTGACCACGGCAAGTACGTCGTCAACGGCGGCATCGCCGTTCATCAGCTGCTGGATGCGTGGGAGAGCGCCCGGCGTGCCGGGGCCGAGGCGCTGCTCGCGGATGGCGCGCTGTCGATCCCGGAAGGCGCCAACGGTGTGCCCGACATCCTGGATGAGGCCCGCTGGGAGCTCGACTGGATGACGCGGATGCAGGTGCCCGCCGGGGAACAGTACGCGGGCATGGTGTTCCACAAGGTGCAGGACGACGGCTGGACGGGCCTGCCGATGATGCCATGGCTCGACGACAAGGAGCGGCAGGTGCACCGGCCGTCGACGGCCGCCACGCTGAACTTCGCGGCGGTGGCGGCGAAAGGTTCACGCCTGTTCGCCGAATGGGATGCGGCGTACGCCGACGAACTGCTTGCCGCGTCCCGGGTGGCGTGGGATGCCGCGCTCGAGACGCCCGACCTGTTCGCGTCGCCGGCCGACGGCAACGCGGGGGGCGGGCCGTACGACGACCAGGAGGTGGCCGACGAGTTCTACTGGGCGGCGGCCGAGCTGTACCTGGCCACCAAGGAGACCGAGTTCGCGGACTTCCTTGCCGCGAGTCCCGAGGTTGACGCGTCGATCGGTGCGGAGGGCGGCTTCGATTGGCGCTCGACCGCGGCGTTGGGGCGCATCGACCTCGCGATGGTCGATTCGCCGTACCCGGGCCGCGACGACGCTCGTGCGTCGATCGTCGAGGCGGCCGACACGTACCTGAAGGCGGCGGGCAACGCCTTCGAGCATCCGTACCGACCCCGCAGTGGCGACTACGACTGGGGCTCCAACTCGATCGTGCTCAACAACCAGGTGGTGCTCGCGGTGGCCGCGGAGATCACCGGCGAGGCGCACTATCGCGACGCCGTGGTGACGGGCATGGACTACCTACTCGGGCGCAACGGCATGGACCTCTCGTACGTCACCGGCTACGGCAGCGCTTTCTCGCAGAACCAGCACCACCGCTGGATGGCGCCGTCGCTGGATGCGTCGCTGCCGCGGGTCGCGGACGGCACGGTCTCGGGTGGCCCGAACAGCGCGATCCAGGACCCGGTGGCGCAGCAGGCGTGGCCCGACGGCTGTACCGCGCAGCTCTGCTACCTGGACGACATCCAGTCGTGGTCGACGAACGAGATGACGGTGAACTGGAACTCGGCGCTCAGCTGGGTGGCCGTGTGGGTCGCCGTCAACGTCGACGCGAGCACTACGGGAGGAGAGTCCGCCGTGGCGGATTCCCGTGGCGGATTCCCCGTGTGGCTGTTGGTGCTGTTCGCGTTGGCGGGCGTCGCCGTGGTTGCGACCGTGGTGATCCTGCTGACGCGCGGGCGCAGGGGACGCCGGGGGTCGGCTACGCCGACTTGACCTCGTCGTCGGCGGATGCGGCGGTGGCCGGCGAGATGAGTCCGAGGTCGAGTTCGGGCCGGGTGGTTCCCAGTTCGTCGAGCGCCGCGAACTCGTTCTGCGTGAGGTGCTTCGGCGCGTCTTCGATCATGCGGGGCTCGCCGATGACCTTCGACTCGTCGAGACCGTCGAGCTTGCGCGCCGTGACGAGCACGCGCTGTTCGAGCGAGCTGGCGAACGCGTTGTAGCTGGTGACGGTGGACTCGATCGACCGGCGCAGCTTGTCGGCGTGCTCCGAGAGCGTCGACAGGCGCGAGTAGAGCTCCTTGCCGAGGTCGAAGAGGCGCTTGGCGTCTTCGGTGAGCACGTCTTGCTGCCAGGTGAAGGCGACCGTCTTGAGCACGGCCCAGAAGCTCACCGGGGATGCGAGGGCGATGCGCTTCGAGAACGCGTACTCGAGGAGGGTGGGGTCTTGTTCGAGGGCCGCGGCGAGCAGGGGCTCGTTGGGGATGAACGCGATCGTGAACTCCGGGCTCGAGTCGAGTCCGGTCCAGTAGGTCTTGCCGGCGAGCGCGTCGACGTGGCCCTTGACCTTCTTGGCGTGGGAGGCCAGGAGAGCCGAACGGCGGGCCTCCTGCTCGCCGGTGGCGGTGGCCGGGATCGCGCTCGCTTCGATGTAGTCGTTGTACGGCACCTTCGCGTCGACGGCGATCGACTTGCCGCCCGGCAGGGTGACCACGAGGTCGGGGCGGCGCGAGCCGGACTCGGCCGTGATGGTGGACTGTACCGTGAAGTCGACACGGTTGAGCAGGCCCGCCGACTCGACGAGGGTGCGCAGCTGCGTCTCGCCCCACACGCCGCGGGTGGCGTTGTTGCGCAGGGCGCTGGCGAGCTGCTCCGCCGTCTGGCGCAGGCGCTCCTCGGATTCGGTGGCGGTCTTCAGCTGCTGGCTCAGCTCGCCGTGCTGCTGCGCGCGCTGCGTCTCGAGCTCGACGACCTTGCGCTGCATGGCCGTCAGCGTCTCCTTCACGGGAGCCAGTTCTTGCAGCACCTTGTGCTCGGAGGCTGCGTCGGCCTGCCGCTGCTTCGTCTCCAGCTGCTGACGTTCGAGCAGTTCGCGGTACTGCTCCTGCGCGCTGGCGAGCTGCTCGCGCAACCCGGCGAGCGACGCCTCGGCGCCGGCGAGCGTGCGCTCCACCTCGGCGCGCGCGGCTGCCTCGGCGGCACGCACCTCGGCCACGACCGCGGCATGACGCGCCTCGGCGAGGGCGACATCCGCGCCGTCGGCCACGGGCGACCGGCGTGCACGCAGCACGAGAGCCGTCGCGACGACCCCGACCAGGAGGCCCACGACGAGTCCGATGACGAGGGGGAGCAGCGCATCCATACGAGCAGTGTCGCAGCGGCCGCCGACATCCTCGGGACCGCATCCGGCCAGCCGTTCATCACACCGAGAACAACCCGGTCACCTCCAGAAAATGTTAACGAAATGTCTCCGAGTAACCTCGCCCGTATGGCTACCGAAATCCTCGACCACTGGGTCGGCGGCACCGTCTTCACCGGCGAATCCACGCGCACCGCCCCCGTCTACAACCCCGCGAAGGGCATCGTGCAGAAAGAGGTGCGACTCGCCTCGACGGCCGACGTCGACACCGCCGTGCAGACCGCCAAGGCCGCGCTCACCGGATGGGCGGACGCCAGCTGGGCGAAGCGCTCGCAGGTGCTCTTCGCGTTCCGCGAGATCCTCAACGCCCGCAAGGCCGAACTGGCTGCCATCCTCACCTCCGAGCACGGCAAGGTCACCTCCGACGCCCTCGGCGAGATCGCCCGCGGCCTGGAGGTCGTCGAGTTCGCGTGCGGCATCCCGCACCTCGCCAAGGGCGAGTACAGCGAGAACGTGTCGACCGGCGTCGACGTGTACTCGCTGCAGCAGCCTCTCGGCGTGGTGGGCGTCATCAGCCCGTTCAACTTCCCCGCGATGGTGCCGATGTGGTTCTTCCCGGTGGCGATCGCCGTCGGCAACACCGTCGTGCTGAAGCCGTCGGAGAAAGACCCGAGTGCGGCCATCTGGATCGCCGAAGCCCTCAAGGAGGCGGGTCTCCCCGACGGCGTCTTCAACGTCGTCAACGGCGACAAGGAGAGCGTCGACGCGCTGCTGCACCACCCGGATGTGGCCAGCATCAGCTTCGTGGGCTCCACCCCGATCGCGAAGTACATCTACGAGACCGCATCCGCCCACGGCAAGCGGGTCCAGGCGCTCGGCGGCGCGAAGAACCACATGCTGGTGCTCCCCGACGCCGACCTCGACCTGGTCGCCGACTCGGCCGTCAACGCCGGATTCGGGTCCGCGGGTGAGCGCTGCATGGCCATCTCGGTGGTCGTCGCGGTGGAGCCGGTGGCCGACGACCTCATCGCGAAGATCCGGGAGCGGATGTCGGGCCTCACCGTGGGCGACGGCACCCGCGGCTGCGACATGGGCCCGCTGATCACGAAGGAGCACCGCGACAAGGTGGCCGGCTACCTCGACGTGGCGGTCACGGACGGCGCCGAGCTGGTGGTCGACGGTCGCGGCATCGAGGTCGACGGCGACGCCGACGGCTTCTGGCTGGGGCCGACGCTCGTCGACAAGGTGCCCACCACATCCGCCGTGTACACGGACGAGATCTTCGGGCCGGTGCTGTCGGTGGTGCGGGTGGCGTCGTACGACGAGGGCCTCGAGCTCATCAACTCGAGCCGCTACGGCAACGGCACCGCGATCTTCACCAACGACGGGGGAGCGGCGCGCCGCTTCCAGCGCGAGGTGCATGTGGGCATGGTCGGCATCAACGTGCCGATCCCGGTGCCCGTGGGCTACTTCTCGTTCGGCGGTTGGAAGGACTCGCTGTTCGGCGACACGAAGGCGTACGGACCGGACGCCATCCACTTCTTCACCCGCCAGAAGGCGGTCACGTCGCGCTGGCTCGACCCGTCGCACGGCGGCATCAACCTGGGCTTCCCGCAGCACGACTGACGTCCCGGGGGTACTTAGCTCCAGCTAAGTGAGGTCGGACCTGGTTACAACCGGGTCCGACCTTCCTCTTTTGGGTCCAACCGGGGCCGTCGCGCGCGGTCAGCTCGTCGGCGGGTAGTCGATCGTCATCTGCACGACCGCCTCGTCGTCGCCGAGGTCGATCGCGCCGCATCCGGCATCCCAGTCGCCGACACGCAGCACGCCGACGGTGAGGGTGACGCCGTCGGTGGTGCCTTCGAGGATGTGCTGGTCGGCGGTCGACTCGGGCACCTCGGCCAGGTCGTACCCCGCGTCGGCGGCGACGCGGATGACGCGGTCGTCGAGTTCGGCGGTGTCGGCGACGACGATGGCGCGCTGCGCCCACGGGATGTTGTTGGCCGACAGGAAGTCGGTGGTGCCGGCGTCACCCAGCTCGCACACCACCCGGCCGTCGTCGCCCGCCACCTCATCGACGAGCGGCGCGATCTCGGTGGCGGCGACGTTCTCGGCGTAGCCGCCGGAGAGGGCGTTCAGCCCGAACCCCATGCCGGCGATCGTGACGGCGGCGACACCGATCACCACCAGGAACTTGGTGGTTCCGCTCATCGCCATGGCGCGACTCTACGGGGCGGTGGCGGACCGGGTCAGGAGGCGACCGCGACAGCGGGCGGCACCGTGGAGGCGATGCGGATGCCGGCGAGGGTGGACAGCTCGGGCAGGTCGACGGCGCCGTGCCGGTCGGCGGCGTGGATCATGATCGCGGCGCACGCCTCGGCGTCGGCGACGGCGTCGTGGTGGGGGAAGTCTTCGAAGCCGACAGCGGATGCGACCATCGGCAGGCGGTACGACTCGAGCGTGTACGTCTTGCGGGCGAGCTGCAGGCTGCACATGTAGCTGTAGGCGGGGATCGCGAGGCCGGTGGCGGTGCACGCGGACTTGATGACGCCCATGTCGAATCCGGCGTTGTGGGCGACCATGATGTCGTCGCCCGCGAACTCGATCAGGTCGGGCAGCTGCTCCACCCATCCGGGGGCGTCGAGCACGTCGTCGGCGCGGATGCCGTGGATGCGCGTGTTCCACTCCACGAAGTGGTCGTGGCCGGGCGGCGGCTGGATGAGCCACCCGATGCGGTCGACGATCTGCCCGTCGCGCACCTTCACCAGGCCCACCGAGCACGCGCTCGCACTGGACCCGTTCGCCGTCTCGAAGTCGATCGCGGTGAAGTCCAGTGGCACGAGTTGACTCTCGCACGAGGCACCGACGTCGGGGTGCGGGCGCGCCGCGCGGGCGTCAATGGGGCGAAGGAGGCCGCCCGAACGAAGGCGGGGCCGTCGCCGGTGCCCCGGCGACGGCCCCGATGGTGGTTCCGTTCTTCTGGTGAGTCATCGCGCGCGCAGCACCGCGAAGGCGAGCGCTCGATCGCGTTCACGTTCGAGCTGCGCGAGGGCCAGCTCTTGCTCGCGGTACAGCATGGCGAGTTCGAGACGGTTGGCGCGGCGCTCGTGGCGGGCGAGCTCACGACCGGGACGGCGGCCCCAGCGGATGAGAGCCATGCCCAGGTGCAGAGCGGTGCGGTCGATGAGGCCGACCCGGCGAACCGGGCGCGGAAGCTCGACCTGCGTACTGGTCGGTTGCGTGGTGGACTGACGCGTGGTGGGCGTCAAGGTGGTGTTCATTGTTTCGGTGTCCTCAGAGTGGTGGTTGTCGGAGACCGCTTCGTGGGCGGTTCCGGAGGGTGCCGCTGATAGGGGCACGGTACCGACCACCGCCGACATGGCGGGGTCGTGGACGGGACGTGATCGGCGGATGCTGATCGCATCCGTGATCGGGCTTCGAGAGCGTCGCCACCGTCATGGACGGCGGCGCAGAAACGCTTAGCCTTCCCGGACGGTGAGGGCGCCGACGAAGCCGGCGCGCACTGCGATGCGATCGCGGCGGGTGATCTTTGCGTTCATCAACTCCGGCTCCTTTCGGTCTAGATGCTGCGCCGACGGTCGACGCGAGTTGCCACGTTAGCGACTCCCCGCATCCGGATGCAAGCATCCCGGGCGTGTCGCGGGCCAATGCCTGCGGATCGGCCCCTTCCGCCCCGGGTACGCTTGACCTCCGTGGCTCTCACCATCGGCATCGTCGGACTCCCCAACGTGGGCAAGTCGACCCTCTTCAACGCGCTCACCAAGAACTCCGTGCTCGCGGCGAACTACCCGTTCGCCACGATCGAGCCGAACGTGGGGGTGGTGAACCTCCCCGATGGGCGCCTGCAGGTGTTGGCGCAGATCTTCGGCAGCGAGCGCATCCTGCCCGCGTCGGTGAGCTTCGTCGACATCGCCGGCATCGTGAAGGGTGCCTCCGAGGGGGAGGGGCTGGGCAACCAGTTCCTCGCGAACATCCGCGAGGCGGATGCGATCGCCCAGGTGGTGCGCGGGTTCGCCGACGACGACGTGGTGCACGTCGCGGGTGCCGTGAACCCGTCGGACGACCTCGAGGTGATCACCACAGAGCTGGCGCTCGCCGACCTGCAGACCCTCGAGAAGGCGATCACCCGCCTCGAGAAGGACGTGAAGGGCAAGAAGGCCGACCCGGCGGTGCTCGCCGCGGCATTGGATGCGAAGAAGGCGCTCGACGAGGGCATCCCGCTGTCGCGTGCGACCGGCATCGAGCTGCCGCTCCTGAAGGAGCTGGGCCTGATGACGGCGAAGCCGATCATCTACGTGTTCAACGTCGACGAGGCGGTACTCACGGATGCGGCCCGCAAGGCGGAGCTGGCGGCGCTGGTCGCCCCCGCGCAGGCGGTCTTCCTCGATGCGAAGGTCGAGTCGGAGCTCATCGACCTCGACCCCGAGGATGCAGCCGAGCTGCTGGCCTCCACCGGCCAGGACGAGTCGGGCCTCGACCAGCTGGCCCGCATCGGCTTCGACACGCTCGGCCTGCAGACCTACCTGACGGCCGGCCCGAAGGAGTCGCGCGCCTGGACCATCCGCAAGGGTGCGAAGGCCCCGCAGGCGGCGGGCGTCATCCACACCGACTTCGAGCGCGGCTTCATCAAGGCAGAGGTCACCTCGTTCGAGGACCTCGTCGCGGCCGGTTCGCTCGCGGAAGCCCGCTCGCGCGGCAAGGCCCGCATCGAGGGCAAGGACTACGTCATGCAGGATGGCGACGTCGTCGAGTTCCGCTTCAACGTCTGACACCCGTGGGTATCCAGGCGGCGTACACGACGGTCGACACTGCTGAGCTCGACCGGCTGGTCGAGCTGCCGGGTGACGACCTTGTCGAGGCGATCGAGGCTCTCGAGACGGCGGGAAACCCCACCCTCTACCTCGACAAGACCTGGGATGGCCTGCACTTCCTGCTGACGGGTGTCTCCGCGAGCTCGCCGGCGGAGGACGACCCGCTGAGCGAGGCCGTCGTCGGCGTGCACGTGTTCGACTCGGAGGACTTCGTCGGCTGCACCGAGGTCGACGAGCTGCCCGCCATCATCGCCGCCCTGGAGTCCGTCGACGTGGCGGGTCTCCTCGAGCGGGCCGATTTCGCGGACTTCGCGCGGGCCGAGATCTACCCGAACATCTGGTCGGACGATCCGGCGGTACTGCGGCAGGAGCTGTCCGCCGCGTTCGACGGCATCCTCGCGTTCCTCCGCGTCGCGTCGAGCGCGGAACGCCACGTGGTCGTCAGCATCCTCTAGTCCGGCCGTTCTGCCGCCCGGTTCGTCTTCAACGGAGCGAAGATCGCGATGTGCTCCGAGGTCACCCGCCGAGTTCTGAGCCCCAGGCGCCCAGTGCGGCGATCGCTTCCCGCAGGGCGAGGCCGCGATCCGTCAATTCGTACGCGCGGGTGTTGTGACGAAGGGGCAGGCGGCGCAGCACGCCGGCCTCCTCCAGTTCGCGGAGGCGAGTGGCGAGCTGATTGGTTCCCATTCCCAGCTGCCGCTGGAGGTCGCCGTAACGCTGTGGCCCGTCGAGCAGCTGCTCCACGATGAGCAGAGCCCACCGGGCTCCGACGATGCCGAGGGCCGCCGCGAGGTCGCTCACGCGGTTCCGTCGGTCTCCGGTTTCATCCAGAACGGCGAGTAGTGGTAGCCGTCCGGGTCGTCGAACTGGCGCTGGTACATGAACGGGTAGTCGTCGATGTCGCCGACCCGCCCGCCCGCCGCACCGGCGCGCTCGACCAACTCGTCGACCGCCTCCCGGCTGGGCATGTCGAACGACACGGTGACCTTCGAGGGGGTGTCCGGCCCGCCGATGACCTCCTCGACGCCGCCGACGCTGGCGTACATCTCGCGGCTCCCCAACATCAGGTACTGGTCTGGGGCGATGGCGAAACACGACACGTTGTGGTCGGACATCTCAGGATTGAGCTTCCAACCGAGGGCGGTGTAGAACGCGGTCGCGCGCTCGACGCTTTCGACCGGGCAGGTGATGAACAGGCTCATGACCGAGAGACTTTCAAAATGAAAGCATGTTGTCAAGGGGCAACATCGCGCCGCCCATCCCAGCGCCAACTCTTCGGCTCGGCGCAGGATGGACGGGTGCGGATCGGTGAGTTGGCGACGCGTTCGGGCGTGAGCGAGCGGTCGCTTCGGTACTACGAGGCGCAGCGCCTCATCGAACCCACCCGTTCCCGCAGCGGTCAGCGCATCTTCACCTCGGCGGACGTCGACACGGTGGTTCAGATTCAGGAACTGTTCGCCGCAGGGTTCTGCAGCAAAGGCATCGCGGAACTTCTTCCTGAGTTATGCGGTCCGGCTCCGGATGTGGCTGCGCTGAAGGTCCAGCTGGATGCGGCGCGAGCACGCCTGGAGGATGAGCGCCGCCAGATCGAGCGGGAGCTGGGGCTTCTCGACGAGCTGCGTCGGCGACACGGACTTGCCCCTGACACGCACGTCAGGGAGCACACTGTCGGACATGAACACACCCCGGCAGCTGCGTTTGATCATCGAGACCGACGACTTCGATGAGGCGGTGCGGTTCTACCGCGACGTCCTCGGGATGAGCGAGCAGGTGGCGTACGCCAGCGGCGGTGACGACCGCGTGTCGATCCTGTACACGGGCGTCGCCACCATCGAACTCGCGACGCCCGAGCATGCGCGCGAGATCGACCGCGTGGAGGGCGTGCCAGCCACCGTCGGCCCAAGCCTGCGGATCGCGTTGGAGGTCGACGACACCCCCGCCGCGGTGGCGCTTGCGGAGGAGGCGGGCATGACGACGCTCGCGCCGCCCGTCGAGACGCCGTTCCGCTCGCTCAACGCCCGCATCCAGGGGCCCGCCGGGTGGCAGGTGACGTTCTTCCAGGAGTTGGAGACACTGGAGGAGCGCACGGCCCGCGAGGGCTTCACCACCGACGACCGCCGCTGAGGAGACCCATGAGACACGGGATCGTGATCCTTCCGCAGTACGACTGGCCGGAGGCCGCACGTCGGTGGCAGCGGGCGGAGGAGTTGGGCTTCGACCACGCGTGGACGTACGACCACCTGTCGTGGCGGGGTCTCGCGGGGGAGCGGTGGCATGCGACCATCCCCACCCTGACGGCCGCCGCGATGGTGACCGAGCGGATCGGGTTGGGCCTATTCGTGGCGAGCCCTAACTTCCGGCATCCGGTGCCGTTCGCGAAAGAGCTGGCGACGCTCGACGACATCGCGGGCGGGCGGGTGCTGGTGGGGGCCGGTTCGGGCGGCACCGGGTTCGACGCGTTCGTGCTCGGTCAGGATGAGCTGACCCCGCGGCAGCGTCACGAACGTTTCATCGAGTTCGCCGACGACCTCGATCGCTTGCTGCGTCACGAGTCGGACGGCTCGGGCGGCATCTCGTTCGATGGTGAGTGGTACTCGGCCGTGAATGCACGCATGGTGGGCTCGCCGGCACGGGCGCCGCGGATGCCGTTGCTGATCGCCGGCAACGGGCCGAAGACGATCCGCTACGCGGCCGAGCGCGGCGACGGCTGGATCACCACCGGAGGCAACGAGGACTCCGACCACGCGGCGTGGTGGGCGGGCGTCACCGACCTGGCGCGGCGTTTCGACGACGCGTACGCCGCATCCGGCCGCACCGACGAGGTGTCGCGCGTTCTCTCGCTCGACGACGAGAACCGCTACTCGCTCACGAGCGCCGCCGCCTATCAGGATGCGGTGGGTCGCGCCGCCGAGCTCGGCTTCACGGATGTGGTGGCCCACTGGCCCCGCGAGCACGGCATCTACGCGGGCGATGAGGCCGTGCTGGAGCAGGTCTCTGCACTGCGACACCGCCCGCGATGACGTCGTCCCCGTCTTCGGGGGCGTTGTTCGAACGAAGTGCGAACGCCACAATTGGGAAATGCTCAATGGCGGATCGCCTGATGACTCCGAGGTCTTCGACTTCTCCGCGTTGACGGGCCCAGCGCCTGTCGCTGCGGCACGCTCTCGCTCGGACTCCACGGCGAGGAGGTCGCTCGGCTCGAGACTCGCGGTCGCGATGCTGGTGTTCGTGATCGGAGTGGTGATGCTCGTGATCTTCGGCGCGGCTTTTGCGGAGATCGCGGCGAAGCGGGGGTGGCAGGCCGGAGTGCCGAGTCTGATCGGTGGTGTGGCGATCACGGCGGTCGCCTGGGCCTTGGCGATCTACATCGTGGTCGTGGTGCGACGTCTCGATGCGAGTCGTCTCGGTGGGCGGATTCGCCGGGCACGGCTGCGACTGTTCGCCGACGCCAACGTCGGCGTCTCGACCACATCCGATCTGGATGACCCGCCCTACCCGGGCATCCCTTTCGAGGTCGCACGCAATCCGGTCGTTGTCGATGCGGTGAAGGTCGAACGAGGGGGCCAGCTCGTCGAGGTCGGCAACCTGGTCACATCGGGCATGTCGAGCGGACGGCAGGTGAGCCTGGTGTTCGGCTATGTGCGGGTTCTGCTGCCCCAGCGGCTGCCTCACCTCGTGGCAGTGAGCACGACCGATCGCGGCCATTCTCCGATCGATGTCGCTTTCGATGCCTCCCAGATGCTCCGCCTCGAGGGTGACTTCGACACGCATTTCACGCTCTATGTGCCGCGGGAATACGAGCGTGATGCCCTGTACGTGGTGGGGCCGGATCTGATGGCGCGCCTGATCGACTATGCGCCGCACTTCGATGTCGAGATCGCGGACGACTGGCTGCAGTTCTATGGGCACGCGCCGTTCGACCTTCTCGCTCCGTCGACCTACGAGCAGGCGATCGACCTCGCCTCCATCGTCGGTTCGAAGGTCGTACGTCAGGCCGGCCGGTATTCCGACCACCGCGCATCGCCCGGCGATGCAGTTCACGGCGGTCGGCGCCTGCGCTGGGTCTCTGGCATGTCGATCCTGGGTGCGACGGTCGGGGCAGGCGCGGTGGTGCTCGTCGTCTCGCTGCTGTTGCGCTGACCTCCGGGCCGGTCTCGCGGCCGGGGCGGGATCAGTCTTCAGACGCGAGTCGCGGCTCGCTGCGGAGCGCGGGCGCGAAGCCGGCCTTGTCGGCGTAGAACGCGCGGATGCGGTCCATGTCGGCGGCGACGTCGCCGGTAAGTTCGAAGGTGGGGCCGAGGCCGGTGGTCATCGTGGTGCGGTCGACGTAGCCGAGGGTGACCGGCATCCCCGTCTCGCGCGCGATCCGGTAGAAGCCCGACTTCCAGGGGCCTTTGTTGGTGCGGGTGCCGTCCGGGGTGACGACGAGTCCGAACACCTCACCCGACCGCACCCGTTCGACCACCTCGCCGACCACGCGCGCCGGGTCGGACCGGTCGACCGGGATGCCGCCGAGGCCGCGCATGATCGGCCCGCGCCATCCGCGGAACAGGCTGCTCTTGCCGAGCCAGCGGAAGCTCATCCCGAGCTTCCATGCGATGCCGAGCATGAACACGAAGTCCCAGTTGGAGGTGTGGGGTGCGCCGATCAGGACGGTGGGGCGCGTGGGGGCCGGTTCGGTCGTGAGGGTCCAGCGGCTGAACGCCCAGAACGTGCGGGCGATGAGTCGTCGGATCACCGGGCAAGGGTACGTGGGCGCTCATGCCGACCACGGCATAACGTGACACCCCCGACGCCCGCTGACACAGTGGATCCATGATCCTGACGCTCACCATCGACCTCGACACGCTCGGCGAAGACGCGACCGGCGAGGAGGTGGGCCGCATCCTGCGCTACTGGGGCGGGGCGGCGAAGGACCTCGACTGGTCGCAGCCGATCGACTTCCCGCTGATGGACTCCGCGTACGCGGAGGTCGGAAGGCTGACCTCGGCATGACCGCCAAACGTCCCCGCCGCGACTGGCGCGTGCCGGATGTGCGCCGAGTGACGGGCGTCTCGGCGATCGTGGTGGCGGTGGCGCTCAGCTATGAGGGGGTGCGGCAGTTCCTCGAGGGTGCGCGTCCGGGTCTCACCGACTACGACGGCCTGGTCGACTTCTACGAGCAGAGCGCGACGGGCACGCTCGCGGTGGTGCTGGCAGACACGATCCTGATGACGAGCCTCATCGTGTTCTTCGGCTGCTTCCGTCAGCTGGTGACCACTCGCGCGCCGGGCCTGTCGTGGGTGGCCGACATCGGCTTCGGGGCGGGCCTCGTGTACGTGGCGGTGACGCTCGTCGGGGATGCGATGTCGGGTGCGGCAGGGCTGGATGCGGGGGCCGGTGAGGGCGACGGCGCCATCATCCGGGGGCTCATCGAGGGGCACATGCTGCTGTTCGGGTCGATCGGATGCATCCTCACGGCCCTCGTGATGGCGTCCGCCGGCTACCTGGTACTGGCGTCGTCGGTGCTGCCGCGCTGGACGGGCGTGTTCGCGTTCGTCGCGGCGGGCCTCAACCTGGCGGCGGTTCCCACCATGTTCGGTGGCACCGACGAGACCGATCTGTTCTCGGTCGGTGGGTGGGCGAATGCGGTGCTCGCCGTGTTCCCGTTCCTGCTGTGGGTGATCCTGGTGGGCGTGTTCACCATCCGCGGCACCCGCCACCACGAGGCGACGACGGGTCGCCCGTCAGGTGCCGCTGAGCAGGGCGTCGCGTAGCTCGGGCGACAACCCCGGCGGCACGTCGACCGGCACGGCGAGGGCGTGCAGCGCCCGCGAGTAGAAGTTGCGGGCGGATGCGGCGATCGTCACGTCGACGATCTCGTCGTCGCTGAGACCGAGCTCGCGCAGTCGCAGCGTGTCGGCATCCGTCATCGTCGACGAGTCGCCCGACAGCTTCTCGGCGAATTCCATCATCCCCACCTCGACCTCGCTGAGCCCCGCATCGCGGTAGTCGCGGGCGATGCGTGCCAGCTCGTCTTCGCTGAACAGGCTGAGCGACTTGTTGCCGTGCGCGAGCCGGCACGCCTGCGAACGGAGCGCCCCGGCCGCGGCCAGGGTGACCAGCTCGTAGCGCCGCAGGTCGAGCGTGCGACGGGAGGCCCGGATCAAGTTCTCGAAGGCCCGATAGGCGGCCGGATTGTTCGCCATCACGCGGGTGTGCGACGGCACGTACCCGAACGCTTCCTGGTCTTCGGCGTACAGTTCGGCGGCGTCGCCGGTCACCTCGTCGGGTTCGGGCGTGCGGATGATCGTCATGGTGCCTCCTTGCGGGCGATCCAACCACCCGGGGCGGGTTCCGGGAACCCCATCTGCACCTACGATGACCCCATGGGGACACTCTTCTACGCGGATCAGGCCATCGAGATGGACGACCGCACCCTCTCCCACCTGAAGATCGCGGTCGTCACCAAACTGCGTCGCGGGGAGAGCTTCACCCTCTCGTGGGTCCACGCGGATGATGCGCCGGTCGGCCGCACCACGATCTGGATGCACGAGTCGATCCCGCTGCGGTTCGAGTTCGACGAGACGGAGCCTCCGGTGCTGCACCGCGAGTGGATCGAGGAGATCCTGCGCTCCGCGAACACGACCGGCGGCATCCAGCTCACCGCTGAGCACATGGACACGGGTCCGGTCGCTGTCGACGCACCCGCGGCAGATATCTAGGCACTATCACTTTCGCCGGACGCCCGCCACGGGTTCGCGCAGATTCGTCGCGGGGCGCACGCTGGGTCGAGGGAGATCTCGATGAAAGCACTGCTGTACGCCGGACATGAACTGCTCACCACCGATCCTGTGGCTGACGCACTGCTCGACTACGTCGAGACGCTACCGATGAACCAGCCGCCGGATCGGGTGGTCATCCCCGCGCTCCGCGACGGTCAGCCGGTGGTCGCCGAGATGGTGCTCACCGCGGCGACGCCGGTGGCGGTCACCACGACACCGCTTGCCGACACGCCCCTGGACGGCGCCGACTACGCCGTGGCGGTGCTGCGCAACAAGGCGGAGAGGATCGCCGGGATCGGCTACCACCTGGAGCCGTGACGGCTCGCAAGGGCCTCAGCGGGCGGGGTGGTCCTTGCGCTTGATGCTGTTGTCTTTCGACTTCACGGGCTGCTCGGTGGCGGGGTCGTCGCCGAGCACGAGCCCGCGGGTGGAGCCGGCCTGGGCGGCCAGCTCTTCGAGCCACTCCTTGTCGATGAGCGGCATGCGGCTCCCCGAGTAGCGGAAGTAGAGGGGGATGGCGGTGTCGAGCCAGATGGAGCTGCGGCCGTCGCCCACCTGCGGGGTGTCGCGCCAGCTGAGCATGAACGATTCGCGGCGACGCAGCTTCGCGTTGACGATGAGTTCGAGGTGAGCGAGCACGCGGTCATCGAACGAGATCTCGATGCCGGAGCTGCCATAGATGAGGGAGCCCACGTTCGCCTTCCGAGGTGGGGCCGACGCGGCGCGTCGGCGCGGATGTGCTGAGGCGATGCTACGGCACGACGTCAGTGGCGGCCCGCCAGTCGCGCGGTGACTTCGCGTGCGATGGCGATGACCGCCTGCCCGAGCGGCTCCCACGCATCCGTGTCGACCGCCGGGCCGCGGAACGTGAGCCCGACGGCGGCCGCCGGGTAGCCGGTGCTGTCGTTGGCGCACGCGCCGACGGATGCGTAGTCCTCGGTGATCTCGCCGTGCTCGGTGGCCCAGCCGCGCGCGCGGGTGTCGGCCAGCATCCGCTCCAGGTCGGCGAGGGTCGTGGGTCCGCCGTCGTTGCGGCGGATGAGGGCGCTGCGGTCGGGATAGAGGGCGCGCACCTGCCCCGGCGGGAGTGCCGCCAGGAGCGAGCGCCCGGTGGCGGTGAGGTGCGCGGGGAGGCGCACGCCGATGCTGGTGACGGTGGTGGGGGCCCGGAAGCCCTGCACCCGCGCGAGGTAGATGACGTCGGCGCCACTGAGGACGGCCAGGTGCGCGACCACCGGCACGGGGGAGCGCGGCACGAATCGTTCGAGCAGCGGAAGGGTGAGGCGGGTGAGTTGGGCGGCGCGCTGGGGTGCCGCCCCGAGGTCGCCCATCAGGGTGCTGGGGCCGTAGGTGCGGTGCTCGGGGTAGTGCACGACGAAGCCTTCGTCCATGAGTACCCGCAGGAGTTGGTACACCGACGAGCGGGGGAGGGTGAGGTCGCGCGCGATGCTGGAGGCGCGGGCGGGGGCTGCACGTTCGCCGAGGTAGCGCAGGATGCCGAGCGCGTGGCGGGCGGCGGGGATCGTCGGCACCGGCACCTCCGAATCGTCTGAGATCTCAGACAGATTAGCGCCGATCCCTCTCCCGCCGGGCCCCGCGGCTCGCTGGAATGGTCGCAACGTTCCACTCACATCGTGGCGAGGAGATCCCGGATGCCGCAGACCGTTCAGGTGGGGGCCGCACCCCTCACGCCGGCGCAGGTGGTGGCGGTCGCCCGCCACGACGCGCACGTGGAGATCGCCCCGGAGGCGCTCGGCGCGATGGCCCGCTCCCGCGCGATCATCGAGTCGCTCGCCGAGGACACACGCCCGCACTACGGCATCTCCACCGGGTTCGGTGCGCTCGCCAGTCAGCAGATCCCCGCCGAGCGCCGCATCGAGCTGCAGCGCTCGCTGGTGCGCTCGCACGCCGCCAGCTCGGGTGCGGAGGTGGAGCGCGAGGTGGTGCGCGCCACGATCCTGCTGCGGTTGGCGACCATCGCCACCGGCCACACGGGTGTTCGGCCGGAGGTCGCCGCCGTCTACGTCGGCATGCTCGAACACGACATCACGCCCGTGATCGGCGAATACGGCTCGCTCGGCTGCTCCGGGGACCTCGCACCTCTCGCACACATCGCGCTCGCGGCGATGGGCGAGGGCACGGTGCGGGTGGGAGGCGTGCTCACCGATGCCGCCGACGCGCTGCGGGAGGCGGGCCTGCATCCCGTCGAACTTCGCGAGAAGGAGGGGCTCGCGCTCATCAACGGCACCGACGGGATGCTGGGGATGCTCTGTCTGGCGCTCGCCGACCTCGACCGGCTGATGCTGACCGCCGACCTCACCGCCGCGATGAGCATCGAGGGTCTCGCCGGTACCGACACGGTGTTCGCGGAGGACCTGCACGCGCTCCGGCCGCACCCGGGGCAGGCGGCCTCCGCATCCGTGATCCGCTCGCTACTGGCAGAGTCGCCGGTGATCGCCGCGCACCGCACCACCGGGTTCACGCGGGTGCAGGACGCCTACTCGCTGCGCTGCGCCCCGCAGGTGCACGGTGCCGCGCGCGACACGATCGAACACGCACGGCGGGTGGCGCGCATCGAGCTGGCAAGCGCGATCGACAACCCGGTCGTCACCTCCGACGGCCGCGTCGAGTCGAACGGCAACTTCCACGGCGCGCCTCTCGGCTACGTGCTCGACTTCCTGGCGATCGCGGTGGCGGATGTCGCGTCGATGAGCGAGCGGCGCACCGACCGCTTCCTGGATAAGGCGCGCAACGGCGGACTGCCGCCGTTCCTCGCCTCCGACCCGGGCGTCGACTCCGGGCACATGATCGCCCAGTACACGCAGGCCGGGATCGTGAGCGAACTGAAGCGCCTCGCGGTGCCGGCATCGGTCGACTCGATCCCGACGAGCGCCATGCAGGAGGACCACGTCTCGATGGGGTGGAGCGCCGCCCGCAAGCTGCGGCGCTCACTCGACGGGCTGGGGCGCGTGCTCGCCGTCGAGCTGATGACCGCCGCCCGCGGCATCGAACTGCGCGGCGAAGGGTCGGCGCCCGCCACCGCCCACGCGGTGGAGGCCCTGCGGGCCCGCGTCCCGGGGCCCGGACCCGACCGCTTCCTCGCCCCCGACATCGCCGCCGCCGTCGACCTCGTCGCGGGCGGCACGCTCGTCGACGATCTGCTCACGAAGGAGTCCGCATGATCACCGCACACCGCGGAAGCACCCTGCACACGCTCGGCTGGCCGCAGGAGGCGGCCCTGCGGATGCTGCAGAACAACCTCGACCCGGAGGTGGCCGAGCATCCGGATGAGCTGGTCGTCTACGGGGGGACGGGCAAAGCGGCCCGCGACTGGCCGAGCTACCACGCGATCGTGCGCACCCTCGAGACGTTGAAGGGCGACGAGACGCTGCTCGTGCAGTCCGGCAGGCCGGTGGGGGTGATGCAGACCCACGAGTGGGCGCCGCGGGTGCTGCTGGCCAACTCGAACCTGGTGGGCGACTGGGCCAACTGGGACGAGTTCCGCCGCCTCGAGCAGCTGGGACTCACCATGTACGGCCAGATGACGGCCGGGTCGTGGATCTACATCGGCACGCAGGGCATCCTGCAGGGCACCTACGAGACGTTCTCGGCGGTCGCTGCGAAGAAGTTCGCCGGCACCCTCGCCGGAACCATCACGCTCACCGCCGGGCTCGGCGGGATGGGTGGGGCGCAGCCGCTCGCCGTCACCATGAACGGCGGGGTCGCGATCTGCATCGACGTCGACCCGTCGCGCATCCGCCGCCGCCTCGACCACGGTTACCTGGATGTGGAGGCCGCGAACCTCGACGACGCGCTCACGCAGGCGTACGCCGCCCGCGACGCCCCTCGCGCGCTCTCGATCGGGGTGCTCGGCAACGCCGCCGACCTGGTGCCGCGGCTGCTCGCCATGGGGGCTGAGATCGACATCGTCACCGATCAGACCAGCGCCCACGATCCGCTCGCCTATCTGCCACTCGGGGTGGCGTTCGAGGACTGGGCGGAGGCCCGGAAGGACCCCGGATTCGCGGACCGCGCCCGGCAGTCGATGGCGGCGCACGTCGAGGGGATGGTCGGCTTCCAGCGAGCCGGAGCCGAGGTGTTCGACTACGGCAACAACATCCGCACGGAGGCGCTCGCGGCAGGCTACGCGGACGCGTTCGCGTTCCCCGGGTTCGTGCCTGCCTACATCCGCCCGCTCTTCGCCGAAGGCAAGGGGCCGTTCCGGTGGGCTGCGCTCTCCGGTGACCCGGCCGACATCGCCGCCACCGACCGGGCCGTGCTCGACCTCTTCCCCGAGAACGAATCGCTGGCCCGATGGATCCGCCTCGCCGGCGAGCGCGTGCACTTCCAGGGGCTGCCCGCCCGCATCTGCTGGCTCGGCTACGGCGAACGGGATGTGGCGGGGCTGCGGTTCAACGACATGGTCGCCTCGGGTGAGTTGAGCGCGCCGCTCGCGATCGGCCGCGACCACCTCGACGCGGGGTCGGTGGCGAGCCCGTACCGCGAGACGGAGTCGATGCTCGACGGCTCGGATGCGATCGCCGACTGGCCGCTGCTGAACGCGCTCGTGAACACGGCCTCCGGCGCCAGCTGGGTGTCGATCCACCACGGCGGCGGGGTCGGCATCGGGCGCAGCATCCACGCTGGCCAGGTGACCGTGGCCGACGGCACGGCGCTCGCGGGGGAGAAGATCGCGCGGGTACTGCGCAACGACCCCGGCATGGGCGTGATCCGTCACGTCGACGCCGGCTACCCGGAGGCGATCACGGCGGCGCACGAGCGCGGCGTGCGCGTGCCGATGGAGGAGTGACGGTGGCTCTGTTCGACGACCCGCTGTGGCCGCGCGCCGGCGGGTGGGCGGCGCCCGAGGGGCACGCGGATGTGGTGCTGGTCGGGGTTCCGACGTGGCGCCGGTCGATCACGCCCGGCTCGACGCACCTCACGCCGGCGGCGGTGCGCGACGCACTCCGCCGGTACTCGCTCGAGACGTCGCTGACGATCGCGGATGCGGGCGACCTCGTCGACCCGGACGCGTCTCCCGCCGACGCGGCCGCGGCGATCGCCGCCCTCGACGCGTCGCTCGTGATCGCGCTGGGTGGCGACAACGCGGCGACCGTGCCGGTGGCGCTCGGCCGTCAGGCGGACGCGTTGGTGACGGTCGACGCCCACCACGACCTCCGCGACGGCGACTCGAACGGGTCCCCGGTTCGCCAACTTCTGGAGGCGGGGATCCCGGGCACGCGCATGGCGCAGCTCGGGATCGAGCCGCTCGCCAACTCGACCGCGTACCGCGCTCGTGCGGATGCGGCCGGCATCCGGGTGGTGGAGCGCGGCGAACTCCTGGGGGCCGACCTGGGTGAGGTGATGACGCGGGCGCTCGACGCGGTGGCGGGGGAGCGCGTGCACGTCGACCTCGACGTCGATGCCTGCGACCGGGCCGTCGCCCCCGGATGCCCGGCATCGGTGCCCGGCGGGTTCTCGGCGCTCGACCTGCGGGCGGCCGCGCGGGCCGCGGGCGCGCATCCGTCGGTCACCTCGATCGATCTGACCGAGGTCGACGCGGCGCTCGATTCGGCCGACGGGCGCACCGTGCGCCTGGTGGCGCTGTGCGTGCTGGAGGCGATCCGGGGGTTCGCGGCACGATGAACGCGGAGGTGCTCCCATGACCGCAGAACTGTTCGACCGCATCGGCGTGCTCGTCACCGGCGACGTCGAGCGGCCCGTCATCGAGGACGCGGCGCTGGTCGTCGACGATGGTCAGGTCGTCTGGGTCGGCGAGGCGTCTGCTGCTCCGGATGCCGATGAGCGTATCGACGCCGACGGCCGCGCCGTCATCCCCGGCTTCGTCGACTCGCACACCCACCTGGTGTTCGCGGGGGATCGCGCCGACGAGTTCGAGGCCCGGATGGCGGGCCGCAGCTACACGGCGGGCGGTATCCGGCGCACGGTCGCCGCCACGCGTGCGGCCACCGACGACGAACTGCTGCGTCACGGGCGGCGCCTGGTGGCGGAAGCGCGGGCGCAGGGCACCACCACGATCGAGGTGAAGAGCGGCTACGGGCTGAGCCTCGCCGACGAGCTGCGCTCGGTGCGGGTCGCGCGGGAGCTGACCGACGAGGTCACTTTCCTCGGGGCGCACGTCGTCCCCGAGGGTGCCGACCGCGACGCGTACGTCGAGCTGGTGGCCGGCGACATGCTGGAGGCGTGCGCGCCATACGCCCGCTGGATCGACGTGTTCTGCGAGACGGGAGCGTTCACCGTCGACGAGACGGAGCGCATCCTGCGCGCGGGTGCCGCGAAGGGGCTCGGGCTGCGGGTGCATGCCGCCCAGTTGGCGCCCTCCGACGGCATCCGGATGGCGGTCGACCTCGACGCGGCGAGCATCGACCATTGCACCTTCCTCAGCGACGACGACGTCGAGGCGCTCGCCGCGAGCAGCACCGTGGCGACACTGCTGCCGGGTGCCGAGTTCTCCACCCGCCAACCGTGGCCGGATGCGCGGCGCCTCCTCGACGCGGGCGTCACGGTCGCGCTGGCGAGCGACTGCAACCCGGGGTCGAGCTACACGACGTCGCTGCCGTTCTGCATTGCGCTCGCGGTGCGGGAGATGGGGATGACGCCCCTCGAGGCGGTGCTCGCGGCGACGACCGGCGGCGCGGCCGCGCTCCGCCGCGACGACGTCGGGCGTCTCACGCCCGGCAGCCGTTCCCACCTGGTGATGCTCGACGCGCCCAGCTACGTGCACCTCGCGTACCGGCCGGGGGTGCCGCTCATCCACCGCGTCTGGAGCTGAGCGCTACCCGACCGGCGTCGGGGTGGCATCGTCGAAGTGGTCGAGCAGGGTGCCGAGCATGCCGTACTCGCCGTTCGCGGTGCAGGGGTCGTCCACGTGTGCGGCCAGCGCATCCGCCGACACCCGCGCCGGGTCGCGTCCGCAGAGCGCCTGACCTTCCGCTTCGAACCGCAGGCGGCTGCGGCTGAACGACGACAGGCTCCACCCGAGCGGCACCGAGATGGCCGGATCGGTCGAGGGTGACGCGACGACCACCCCGCCGGGCAGCCCGTCGCGCATCGCGTCGACCGCATCCAGGCACTCGGTGCTCCCCGGCGGGCAGGCGGTGAGGTACGCGTCGGATGCGCGGCGCAGCCAGGCGGAGGGGGAGGTCTGGGGTCCCTTCGCGCTGAAGATCGCCGCGAGCGGCACGAGCGCCTCGGGGCGGGTGCCGTCGGGGGCGACCAGCACATCGCTGCCGGGCTCGTTGGTGGCGAACAGCACGATCGGCACCACGAAGGGGCGCGCATCTCCGTCAGCTTGGGCGTTCGTCTCGCGGACCAGTCCGGTCAGCGCCGGTGCCAGGTCGACCCACGTGCCGAGCGCGCTGTTGTCGGTGGAGCCTCCGTCGACCAGCTGAAGGTCGGCGACATCACGGCAGCCCGCCGGGAGGGTCTCCGGCGCGATCCGCCCGCCCGGGCTCACGAACGGGAAGCGTGCCGACAGCTCGGATGCGCTCGCCCAGGTGAGGTTCGCCTCGCAGCCGTCGCCGAGGTAGTCGACCAGGTCGATGGTGCTGGCGAACTCCGCATCCCGCGAGGAGCAGTCCGGTGCCGCCGCATCCGTGACGCCCCCGCTGCCGTCGGTCTCCGTCCAGCCGCCGTCGCTCAGGTTCAGTTGGCTGACGAGCACCTTGCAGAGCGAGGTGGCGTCGGTCGACCCCATCACCAGGTATCCGGTGGGCGACACCGGGTCGGCGTCGAACGGTTCCGCGAACTGGGGTGCCTGCGTCTCCCAGGTGGTCTCCTGCATGGCGGTGCGATCGCGCCACCGCCACGCCGTGTCGTGGGGCGTGCCGGAGCTGGGCACCCGGATGCCGGAGACCGAGCCGACGAGGTCGCCGGCCAGCAGCCCCGCCAGATCCGCGGAGAGTGCGTCGTCGCCGGAGAAGTCGATCGTGGTCTGCGCGGCGCCGCCCCCGCGGGCGTTGCCGTCAGTGCGGAACGAGGCCAAGCCGATGCTGCCGCCGCTGGCTCCGGTCGACGCGAAGACCGCGTCGGCGGCGCATCCGCTCGCCTCCGGCAGTTCGCGCAGCACGTCGACCGTCCAGGTGGCCGCACGGATGCCGCCGCCCTCCGCCGCGACCAGTACGAGCGGCTTCACCGACACGCCCGCGACTGTGGTCGCGCAGCTCGGACCCTCGTACCAGTCGGTGAACGCGGTCTCGAGCGGCGGGCGGGTGGGGAGCGTTCCGGATGCGTCGAAGCGCACCGCGTGCAGGCTGGGGGCGTTCTGCACGCTGGCCGCCACCAGCGGCAGCACGACGAGCAGGGTCACGACGGGCGCCGAACGCAGCCGCAGCACCTGGAACACGTCGAGGGGCAGCCGGCGGCCCAGGCTCAAGGTCAGCCATCCGAGGATCCCCGTCCAGGCGCCCACCAGCAGCACGATCACGGCTGCCGCTCCCACGACCGCTGAGATCGCCATCGGCACGATCAGGAACGCGAGCACCACCGCACCGGAGACGCACAGCACCACGATGCCGAGGTGGGTGAGCAACTGCTGCTGCGCCGCACTCACCGCGCCCGGCTGCACGGCCGCACCCAGGGTCGACACGAGCCCCGTGCCGCCGGGCGCTGCCGGGTCGCCGGCCGCCCAACGACGGAAGGCGACCGCCGCGGCGACGCCGACCACCAGGAGGCCGGCCGCGAACGCCCACCACCACCCGAACGAGCCCGCGAAGAGCGAGTCGTCGAACGCCCCCGTCGAGGCGAGCGCGATGGGGGTGACGAGCGCCTTGAACGGCCCGAGTCCGGCGAGCGCCACCCACAGGATGAGCAGCACATCGCCCGCGCGGCGGGCCGCGACGGCGTCGTCGCTGGTGTCGGCGTTCCGCAGGGCGTCGGGGGAGGTGGTGTTCGAGGCGGCGTGGAATCGGCGGATCAGCCACGAGAAGAACGGGATGGCCACGAGCACCAGCACGAACACACCGAGCGGCACCCAGTCGGCGGGCGCCCGGTTCTGCGCGAGGCCGAGCGCCACCCCCACGACCGCGACGACCGCCGCCGTCAGGTACCAGGGGAGGAGAGGCGACGCGGGCCGGGTGTCGGCCCCCAGGGTCGCGAAGTACCGCCGCGCGCGCCCACGCGCCAGCCAGAGCAACCCCAGGCCGGTGGCGGCGAAGGCGACCAGCGTCCACAGCATCGGCACCACATCGAGGCCGCCGTAGCCCACCCACGACCGGTACACATCCGGCAGCTGCTCGATCACGCCGTCTGCGGTCATCAGCGACACCACCGCCACCGCGCCGACCGCAATCGCGACCAGCCGCTGCGCGTATATGCCCCGCCATCCGCTGCTGACGGCGCCGCGCATCGTGTCGCCCGCCACCCGGCTCAAGAACAGGTACCCGAGCACCACCAGCACGGCGGCCCACTTCAGGTAGCTCGCCGCGGCCTGCACCCCGGCGACCCAGCCCGGCATCCCGCCGAAGCTCAGCAGCATCAGGAGCGCATCCTCGACGAGGTCGGCGACCACCAGCGCACACACGAAGCGCCTGCCCCAGCGCCGGCTGCGGCTCCCGTCGGGGCTGACCCGGGCGAGGAGGCGCATCAGCAGCACGCCGTAGCAGGCGATGAACAGCAGGTCGGTGACGACGTGCGCCCGGATCAACTGCTCCACGGGGAACAGGGCCTCGGCCCAGTCGCCCCACGCCTCCGTCTCGAGGGCGGCACCCACACCGATCACCCCGGACAGCGCGTGCACGCGTCCCGACGGGGAGACGACGTCGGCGATCAGTCGGTCGAGCTCGTTCATCACGATCAGTGCGGCGAGCGCGAGCAGCGCGAGTGCGGTGGAGGAGAAGACGCTCTGGCGCAGGCGTCGTCTCCAGCCGGAGGGGGGCGGTGCGGCATCGGACACGGCGACTCCAACCCTGGGGGTGGTGGGTGGCGCCCAGGCTACCCCCCCGGTCGCGGGGTGCAGTACAGAATCGCCCGGTTCGCTAGTGTCACCTCGTGACCGTGACGCCACCACCACCGCCCGCGCAGCCGACGGATTCCCACGCTCACCCGCTCATCACCGACCCGTCGAGTCGGAACGTGTGGGTGCTCGCCGGGGTCGCGGTCGCCGCGATCATCGGATGGATCGTGAACATGGTGGCCGGGTTCGGCTTCCCGTCGAACGCGCCCGTGGAGTGGGTCTACAACGCGGGGATCTCGCTCGACCTGATCGCCGTCGCGATCGCCACCGGCATCGGGGCGCTGCTCTCGATCCGGCCGCATCCGGTGAGCAAGGCGCGGGTGTTCCCGTGGCTGGGCCTCGGCTTCTCGCTCATCGCGCTGGTGGGGTGGGCGCTTGCCTCCGGCGGCATGTGGGACACCCTCCTCTTCGGCGGGCGCGGGCGCTACATGGAGGACGTCGGGGGAGCGTTCTACCTGGGTGCCGTGTGGGCGCTCGGCGCGATCTTCAGCGCCTACGGCTACCGCAAACCCGCGCATCCGTGGCACAACGCCGCCGCCATCGCCGGCATCGTCCTCTGGGGCGTGGTGCTGGTGGGTGTGCTGCTGTCGGCGTGCCTCTACGCCGCCGACCTCACCGACTGAGCGTCGTCAGCCGGCCGCCGCCAGCAGTTCCCGCTCCTCGTCGTCGGTGAGTCCGGCGCGACGCTCGCGGTCGGCGCCCTCGGCGAGCTCCCACGCGAGCATGTCGGCGAGGGTCTGCTCGAGCGGTCGCACCACGAGCCCGGCCTCCCGGGCGCGGGTGGTGTCGTGCGCGTTGAGCCCGGCGAGCTCCTCCGGCAGCCACAGCGGCAGCGAGCGGGGGCCGGCCCACGGCCCCACCTCGTGGTCGGCCAGCCACGCCGGGTCACGCAGCACCAGCTCGCCGGAGTAGCCGGCCACCGCACGCGCGGTCGACAGGTGCTCAGTGAGCGGCATCGTGTCGCCGGCGACATTCATCACGCCGCCCACGCGGGCGACAGCGGATGCGATGAGCCAGTCGGCGAAGTCCCGCACGTCGAGCAGCTGCACGGGCGTGTCCGCGTCGGGCACCAGCACGCGACCCGGAACGGCGGGGTGGGCGAACCGAAGCGGCCAATAGCCTCCGCGCCCCGACCCGTCACCGGGACCGCCGATGAGGCTGGGGCGGGCGATGAGCGAGCGCTCCGGGCCGAACGCGGCGACGACGGCCGCCTCGCACGCCACCTTCGCCGAGCCGTAGTCGTCCATGCTCTCCATCAGGTCGGCGTCGAGCGGCGGCAGCAGCTCGCCCGACTCGTCCACACCCTGGGTTCGCATGTCGGCGTACACCGAGCACGACGACACGAACACCCAGTGCGCGGTGGCGTCGGCGAGGGCGGCGACGGCGCTCCGCGCGAAGCCCGGATGCCGGGTCACGTCGATCACCGCATCCCACGACTCGGCCGCGGCCGCGTCGTACGCGCCCGGGTGCCCGCGGTCGGCGACGAAAGCGCGCACCCCGTACGGCAGCTCGCCCGACTCGCCGCGGGCCAGCACCGCCACCTCGTGCCCGTCGGCGTGCGCCGAGCGCACCAGTTCCCGTCCGAGCCACGCCGTACCGCCGAGGATGAGGATCCGCATCCCCTTATGCCAGGGGACACCACAGCCTCGCGCAAGTACCGTTCGCCGACGGCTGACGCCGGGTGACCATCGGGTAGGCTGCCCCCGACAACCGAATACTGGCCGCACGCGATGCGGGAGAGCCGATGCATCGACGTCGGCACCGAAGGAGCAAGCCTCCCCGCCAAACTCTCAGGTACGTGTACCGCATCGACAGGCCGCTCTGAAAAGCGATTCCGCTGCGCGGAATCCGCCGATGGTGAAAGCAGCCACCCGCTGCGAAACTCTCAGGCACCGATGACAGAGGGGGAGTTCCTTGACCGCAACGCGCCAGGAGAACTCGCCATGACATCCGAAGCCCCCGACGAAGCCCGTCGTTCGCCGCTCGACGCCGTGCACGTCGCCGCCGGCGCCAGCTTCACCGACTTCGCCGGCTGGCAGATGCCGGTGCGGTACAGCTCCGATCTGGCCGAGCATCACGCCGTGCGCACCGCCGCGGGCCTCTTCGACCTCAGTCACATGGCCGAGATCCTGGTGCTGGGGCCCGAGGCGGCGGCCGCCCTCGACTACGCCCTCGCGGGCCGTATCTCCGCCGTGCAGGAGGGTCAGGCGAAGTACAGCCTGCTGCTCGCCGAGGACGGCGGCGTCATCGACGACCTCGTCGTCTACCGCACCGGCCCCGACCGCTTCCTGGTGGTCGCGAACGCCGGCAACCGCCAGGCGGCGGCCGACGCGCTCCGCGAGCGTGCCGCATCCTTCGACTGCGTCGTCGACGACGAATCCGACGACGTCGCGCTGGTCGCGCTGCAGGGGCCGCGCGCTGAGGAGATCCTGCGGAACGTCGACGGCTTCGACATCCCCGAACTCGACGGCCTGCGCTACTACCGCGCCATCACCGGCGACTTTCGCGGTCACGAGGTGCTCGTCGGCCGCACCGGCTACACCGGCGAGGACGGCTTCGAGTTCTTCCTCGACCCGGATGCCGCCCCCGAGCTGTGGGATGCGCTCGCCGAGACGGGTGCGGGCGCCGGCCTCATCCCGTGCGGCCTCGCATCCCGCGACACCCTCCGCCTCGAAGCGGGCATGCCGCTGTACGGACACGAACTGACCCGCGAGACTTTCCCCGTGCAGGTGGGCCTCGGACGCGTGGTCGTGCTCGACAAGGAGGGCGGATTCGTGGGCCAGCAGGCGGTGGCCGCCGGCCCCGCCGCCGACGCCCCCGTGCTCGTCGGTCTCGCCGCCGACGGCAAACGCGCCGGCCGTGCCGGCTACCCGGTGTTCCGCACCGCCGACGCCGACACCGACCCGACTGCCGCCGGCGAGATCACCAGCGGCGCCCTCTCACCCACGCTCGGCCACCCGATCGCGATGGCCCTCATCCACCCCGACCTCACCGAGGTCGGCACCACCGTCTACATCGACGTGCGCGGAACACGCATCCCCGCCCACGTCGTCGCCCTGCCCTTCTACTCGAGAAAGAAGAACTGATGACGCTCGACGCCTCCCTCAAGTACACGGCCGAACACGAGTGGGTCGCCGTCGACGGCGACGTCGCCCGCATCGGCATCACCGCCTACGCGGCCGACAAGCTCGGCGACGTGGTGTTCGTCGACCTGCCGAAGGTGGGGCAGGCGGTCGTCGCCGGACGCGTCGTCGGCGAGATCGAGTCGACCAAGTCGGTGGGCGAGCTGTACGCGCCCCTCGACGGCGAGATCGTCGAATCGAACGACGCCGTCGTCGACGACCCGTCGCTGGTGAACTCGGACCCGTTCGGGGCCGGATGGATGATCGCCGTGCGCTTCACCGAACTGCCGACCCTCCTCACCGCGGACGAGTACGCCGCGCTCACCGCCGAGTGATGACCGGCCTCTTCGCCGATCGCCACATCGGAACCGACACCGCAGCCCAGAAGACGATGCTCGGTACCCTCGGGTACCCGACCGTCGACGCACTCGTCGACGCGGCGATCCCCGCCGGCATCCGCCTGCCCGCCGACGCCCCCACGACGTTGCCGCCCGCGGCATCCGAGACGGAGGCGCTCGCCGAGCTGCGCGCCCTCGCCAACCGCAACCGGGTCGCCCGCCCCATGATCGGGCAGGGCTACTACGGCACCATCACCCCGACGGTGATCCAGCGCAACGTGCTCGAGAACCCCAGCTGGTACACCGCCTACACGCCCTACCAGCCGGAGATCTCGCAGGGTCGCCTCGAGGCGCTCATCAACTTCCAGACGATGGTCACCGACCTCACCGGCCTCGCCACCGCGAACGCGTCCATGCTCGACGAAGGCACCGCCGTCGTCGAAGGCATGCTGCTCGCGCGCCGCGCGTCCGGCTCCAGCTCGAACGTGTTCCTCGTCGACGCCGACGCCCTGCCCCGCACGAAGGCGCTGCTGCGCCACCGCGCCGAGGCGGTCGGCATCGTGCTGCACGAGACCGCGTACGACGTCTCACCGCCGCCCGCCGACCTCGACGTGTTCGGCGCGTTCATCCAGTACCCGGGATCCTCCGGGCGCCTCTGGAACCCGACCGACGTCATCGAGGCCGTGAAGGCGCAGGGCGGGGTGACGGTCGTCGCGGCCGACCTGCTGGCCCTCGCCCTCATCACCTCGCCCGGGGAGTTGGGGGCGGATGTCGCCGTCGGTACCACCCAGCGCTTCGGTGTGCCGCTCGGCTTCGGCGGCCCCCACGCCGGCTACATGGCCGTGCGTGCGGGCCTCGAACGTCAGCTGCCGGGCCGCCTCGTCGGGGTCTCGCAGGACGCCGACGGCTACCCCGCCTACCGCCTCAGCCTGCAGACCCGCGAGCAGCACATCCGCCGCGAGAAGGCCACCAGCAACATCTGCACCGCGCAGGTGCTGCTCGCCGTCATGGCGTCCATGTACGCCGTCTACCACGGGCCCCGCGGCATCAAGGGCGTCGCCCACCGCACCAACCGCATCGCCAACCTCATCGCCGACGCCCTCCGCGACGCAGGCACCGCCCCCGTGCACGAACTGTTCTTCGACACCGTGCAGGTGAAGCTTCCGGGACGCGCCGCGGATGCCGTGGCCGCCGCCTCCGCCGAGAACGTGCTGCTGTGGCAGGTCGACGCCGACACGGTGCAGTTCTCCACCGACGAGACCACCACCGACGCCGACGCGCTCGTCGTGCTGCGGGCCGTGCTCGGCGACAAGGCACCCGCCGAGCTCAGCTTCAAGCCGATCTCGCGCTCCATCGACCCCGACCACATGCGCCAGACGGAATACCTCACCCACCCGGTGTTCCAGACCCACCACTCCGAGACCGGCATGATGCGGTACCTCAAGTACCTCGCCGACAAGGACTACGCCCTCGACCGCGGCATGATCCCACTCGGCTCCTGCACCATGAAGCTGAACGCCGCCACCGAGATGGCCGCCGTCACCTGGCCCGAGTTCGCGAACATCCACCCGTTCGCCCCCGAAGCCGACACCGCCGGCTACCTCGAACTCATCGGACAGCTCTCCGGGTGGCTCGCCGACGTCACCGGCTACGACGAGGTGTCGCTGCAGCCGAACGCCGGAAGCCAAGGCGAACTCGCCGGCCTCCTCGCCATCCGCGGCTACCACCGCGCCAACGGCGGCGAACACCGCACCGTGTGCCTCATCCCGTCGAGCGCCCACGGCACCAACGCCGCCAGCGCCGTCCTCGCCGGCATGAAGGTTGTCGTCGTCGCCTGCGACGAGTACGGCAACGTCGACCTCGACGACCTTCGGGCGAAGGTGACAGAGCACGCCGACGACCTGTCGGCGCTCATGGTCACCTACCCGTCCACTCACGGCGTCTACGAGCACGAGATCCGCGCCGTCACCGACGCGGTCCACGAAGCCGGCGGCCAGGTGTACGTCGACGGCGCCAACCTGAACGCCCTGCTCGGCTACGCCCGCTTCGGCGACTTCGGGGGAGACGTCTCGCACCTCAACCTGCACAAGACCTTCTGCATCCCGCACGGCGGCGGAGGCCCCGGCGTCGGCCCCGTGGCGGCGAAGGCGCACCTCGCGCCCTACCTGCCGGGACCCTCCCGCGGATCGAGTGCCGCCGAAGGCGGTGTATCGCGATCGATCGACGCGAACCCGATCAGCGCCGCCCCTTACGGCAGCCCCAGCATCCTGCCCATCTCGTGGGCGTACGTGCGGATGATGGGCACCGAAGGACTCCGCCGCGCCACCGGGGCTGCCGTGCTCGCTGCGAACTACATCGCCGTGAAGCTGCGCGACCACTACCCGGTGCTCTACTCCGGCGACAACGGCCTCGTCGCGCACGAATGCATCCTCGACCTCCGCCCCCTGCGCGAAGCCACCGGGGTGACCGTCGACGACGTCGCCAAACGTCTCATCGACTACGGCTTCCACGCGCCCACCATGTCGTTCCCCGTCGCGGGGACCCTCATGGTGGAGCCCACCGAATCCGAGGACCTCGCCGAACTGGACCGCTTCATCGACGCGATGATCGCCATCAAGGCCGAAGCGGACGCCGTCGGCGAGGGGCGCTGGCCCGCCGGCGACAACCCGCTCGCCAACGCACCGCACACGGCCGAGTCGGTCATCACGGGGGAGTGGGCCCACCCCTACACCCGCGAGGAGGCCGTCTACCCGGTGCGCACCCTCATCCACGGCGGCAAGTACTGGCCCCCGGTGCGGCGCATCGACCAGGCCTACGGCGACCGCAACCTCGTCTGCGCCTGCCCTCCCGTGGAGGCGTTCGCCTAGTCGGTTCGGGAGGACGACACGCGGTGGGCCGGCGCGCAGCCGGCCTGCCGCGGCGCGTCATCCTCCCCGCGGGACCAGATCAGGCGGGAGGCGGCGGCAGCGCGTAGCGAGTCTGGTTGACCGTGGGCTCCGGGAACAGGCGCCGCAGCTCTTCGCGGATCTGTTCGGCGCTGCGGTAGGTGAGGCCGAGCATGGCGACGTGCTTCCAGCGGATGACGCCGTCGCCGTCGAGGATGAACACGGAGCGGCGTACGGCAAGGTTGCCGAGCATCACGCCGTAGTCGCGGGAGACGCGCTGCGTGTCGGCGAGCAGCGGGAAGCTGATGCCCTGGGCACGGGCGAACTCTTCGTGGCTCTCAACGCCCTGCAGGCTGATGCCCCACACCTGGGCGCCGAGGTCTTCGAAGCCTTTGAGCTGGTCCTGGTAGCTGCAGAGCTGCTCGGTGCAGACCTTGCTGGCGTCGAGGGGGTAGAAGGCGAGCACGAGCGGCTTGCCGCGGGCGGCGGCGAGGCTGAAGGGCGCGTGCTCGACGGTGCCGTCATGGAACCGGATGCCGTCGAGGGTGAAGTCGGGGGCGGTGTCGCCGATCTCGGTCCCTGTCACTTGCCTGATTTTACGTGACGCGTCATCGTTTGCGGCGCGCGCGGACTACCCCGGTCCGGGGGCCAGTTCGGCGCTCAGGCGGGCGGCGGCGGAAGGTCGAAGCGGGTGGCGCTCGTTCCGGGCGGCGGGAGTTCGAAGCGGGGCGCGCCTGTCGGCGGCGGAGGGAGCTCGGGTGCGGGCTCCGACGTCGTCGTCTCGGCCTCCGCCTCCCCCTGGTGGGGCGTGGACATGCGCGCGAGTCTACGGTCGCGTACAGGTGCGGACGAGTCCCCTATCCGGGGAGGCCGAAGAGGCCGGGCCAGGTCGCTGCGATCCAGGGGTAGCCGATGAAGACGGCGGCGTCGAGCAGGAAGTGGGCGACGAGGAACGGCACGAGGCGCCCGGTGCGGTTGTACAGGTATCCGAACAGCAGCCCCATGCCGAGGTTGCCGATGAAGGCGCCGGGACCTTGGTAGAGGTGGTAGCTGGCGCGGAACACGGATGTGGCGATGATGATCGGCCAGGTGCTCCAGCCGAGCTGGCGCAGCCGGGCGAAGAGGTACCCGAGCACGACGAACTCCTCTTGGAGGGCGGCGCGGGCTGCGGAGAGCAGCAGCACGGGCACGGTCCACCAGTGGTCTCCGAGCCCGGAGGGTTGCACGGCGACGAAGAGGTTGGCCGCGAGTCCTCCGAAGTAGAGGGCGATGCCGGGGATGCCGATGGCGGCGACGAGGGCCACACCCCATCCGATGTCGCGGCCGACGCGGGTGCCGTCGATCCCGAGGGCGCCGAGGTGGGGCCGGCGCGGCGACCACAGCAGGAAGCAGACGAGCAGCACGGGGACGAGCGCGAAGGTGATCGACAGCAACTGATAGATCAGGTCGAAGATGGGCAGGTCGCTGCGGGACGGGTTGAGGGTGGTGCTCTGGTCGCGGAGGGATTCCTCGCGCGTGTACCGGTAGGCGAGGGCGACGATGGCGTAGATCGCGGACTGGCCGAGGCCGAGGGCGAGCACGATCGCGATCTCCCACCACAGTCGCGCGCGGGAGGCCGGTGCGAGGTGCTCGGTGGGGGCAGGCGGGGGAGGGTTGGTGCTCATCCGCGCGCGGGGTGGGGGTGGTCGGGTCTCGCGGCGGGCACGTCCTCGATGCTACGCCGCCTTTTACTCCCCCTCAGGCGCAGCATTCTGCGAACCCTTGCAATAAAACTGCGCCAAATGAGGCCGATTGCACGATATCCGCTTGTCCGTTTCCTCCTTGTAACGATTCCTTGATCCGGTTTGGCGGTGAGAAAAACGAGACTTAAGGTTGCACGCATCACCGCCATGCGTGCCACTCGCGCGCATGGCGTCACATTGTGTACAGGAGGAATCGTGCGAATCACTCGCATCGCAGCAGCTGCCGGGGGCGTCGCAATCGCCTCTGCGCTCGTCCTCTCCGGTTGCGCCACCGACAACGGTGGCGACAACGGGGGCGGCTCGAGCACGGCGATCATCACGGTCCAGAACAACGAGCCCGAGAACCCGTTGGTTCCCGCCAACACCAACGAGGTTGGTGGCGGTCTGGCTCTCCAGAACCTCTTCGCGGGTCTGGTCTACTACAAGGCCGACGGGTCCATGGACCTCGACGTCGCCGAGTCGATCGAGTCCGACGACAACCAGACCTGGACCATCAAGGTCAAGGAAGGCAAGAAGTTCACCGACGGCACCGACGTGACCGCCGAGTCCTTCGTCAAGGCCTGGCAGTGGGGCGCGGCTGACGCCGAGAACCTCAACCAGTGGTGGTTCGGCAACGTCGAGGGCTACTCCGCCGAAGGTGGCGAAGACACCCTTGCTCTCGAGGTCGTCGACGACTACACCTTCACGGTGAAGCTCGCCGCTCCGCAGTCGGACTACCCGCTGAGCCTCGGCTACACGGTGTTCTTCCCGCTGCCCGAGTCCTTCTACGAGGACCCGGCCGCGTTCGGTGAGGCCCCCGTCGGCAACGGCCCCTACAAGCTCTCGGAGACCGGCTGGGTCCACGACGAGCGCATCTCGCTCGTGAAGAACGAGGACTACGACGGTCCCCGCGAGGCGAAGAACGGTGGTGTCGACCTCGTCGCGTACGCGACTCAGGAGGCCGCCTACGCCGACCTGCTCTCGGACAACCTGGATGTCATCCAGCAGGTTCCGACGAACGCTCTCGCCACCTACAAGGACGAGCTCGGCGACCGCGCGGTCGACCAGGCTGCGGCGATCTTCCAGTCGTTCACCATCCAGTACAGCCTCGCTCACTTCGCCGATGACGAAGAGGGCAAGCTGCGTCGCGCCGCCATCTCGAAGGCGATCAACCGCGAGGAGATCACCTCGGTGATCTTCGAAGGCACCCGCACCCCCGCCGTCGACTGGACCTCGCCGGTCATCGACGGTTGGTCGGACTCGATCCCCGGCGCGGACGTGCTCACGTTCGACGAGGCCGAGGCCAAGGACCTGTGGGCCCAGGCTGACGCCATCTCGCCCTGGTCGGGTCAGTTCGGTATCGCGTACAACGCCGACGGTGGCCACCAGGCCTGGGTCGACGCGACCGCCAACCAGATCAAGAACGTGCTCGGCATCGACGCGGTCGGAGTTCCGTACCCCGACTTCGCCGGCCTCCGCACTGAGGTCAACAACCGCACCATCACCTCTGCATTCCGCAGCGGCTGGCAGTTCGACTACCCGGGTGCCTACAACATCCTGGGTGCGCTTTACCTGACCGGTGCCGGCTCGAACGACGCCGACTACTCGAACCCCGAGTACGACGAGCTCGTCACCTCCGGTGCGACCGCGGACTCGATCGAGGACGCCAACGCCGACTTCGCGAAGGCTCAGGAGATCCTGTTCCAGGACCTCCCCGCCATCCCGCTGTGGTACGGCGCCGTGAACGCGGGCTACTCGACCCTCGTCTCCAACGTCGAGTACGGTTGGGACAGCTGGCCGATCGTCTACGAGATCACCAAGTAACACCATCCCTGTGGGGCGGCGGCCAGCTCGCCGCCCCACAGTGTTGTGCCGGATTCCTCTCGTAGTTAGTTCACGAACCACATGACCGCATACATCATTCGTCGCGTTCTCCAGGCGATCCCGGTGTTCCTCGGATCGACGTTCCTCATCTACACGATGGTGTTCGCTCTCCCTGGCGACCCGATCCTCGCCCTCTTCGGCGACAAGACTCCGACGCCGGAGCAGCTGGCCGCTCTTCAAGAGCGCTTCCACCTCGACCAGCCCTTCCTGGCCCGCTACTTCATCTACCTCGGCGACCTGCTGCAGGGCGACCTGGGAACCACGTTCTCCGGTCAGTCGGTGAACGAGATCCTCATGAGGACGTTCCCGAACACCCTCCGCCTCGCCCTCATGGCGATCGCCATCCAGCTCGTCTTCGGTGTGCTCTTCGGCCTGATCGCCGGCCTCCGCAAGGGCGGCATCTTCGACCACGGGTCGCTGCTGGTGAGCCTGGTGCTCATCTCGATGCCCGTCTTCGTCCTCGCGTTCGTCGCCCAGTACTTCCTGGGCATCGAGCTCGGCTGGTTCAGGCCCACCGTCGGGCCAGGCGCGCCATGGCAAGACCTGATACTCCCCGCCATCGTGCTCTCCGCGCTGAACTTCGCCTTCGTGCTGCGCCTCACCCGCGCGTCCGTCATCGAGACGGGTCAGCAGGACTTCGTGCGCATGGCTTCCGGTAAGGGCCTGTCGTCGCGCCGGGTCGTCCCGGTGCACGTGCTGCGCAACTCGCTGATTCCGGTGACCACCAACCTGGCCGCCGACTTCGGCATCCTGATCGTCGGTGCGACGGTGACCGAGGGCATCTTCAACGTGCCCGGTGTCGGTGCCGAGCTCTTCAAAGCGATCAACCGCCACGACAGTCCCGAGGTGGTCTCGATCGTCACGATCCTGGTCATCATCTACGTTTTCGTGAACCTGGGCATCGACCTTCTCTACGGCGTGCTCGACCCGAGGATCCGCTATGTCAAGTAAGAATCCAGTCCGTACGGCGCCCCGTTTCGTCGCCGAAGCCGACGAGGCAGGCCTCGGAGCCGTCGACGCGGTCAAGGTCAGCGAGCGCAAGAGCAACCTCTGGCTCGACGCTTGGCGCGATGTCCGCGGTCGGTGGATGTTCTGGGCCTCGGCCGTGTTCATCGTCTTCATCATGATCGTGGCCCTGTTCCCGAACCTGTTCACCGACGTGCCGCCCAACGACGGCTGCATCCTGACGGTGCAGACCGAGGCTCAGGCCGACGCGCTGGGACTCCCGATCGGAACCAAGGTCTCCAACCACGGGCCGATCGCCGGTCACCCGATGGGCTTCACGAAGCAGGGCTGTGACGTGTTCTCGCGCGTCGTCCACGGCACCTCGACGTCGCTCTCGGTCGGCATCATCGTGACGCTGCTGACCGCGTTCATGGGCATCATCGTCGGTGCGTTCGCCGGCTACTTCGGCGGATGGATCGACTCGCTCCTCATGCGCGTCGGCGACATCTTCTTCGCCATCCCCTACGTCCTCGCGGCGGTCGTCATCATGTCGATCTTCCTCAAGGACCGGAACATCTGGGTGATCTCGCTCGCGATCGGCTTCTTCGCGTGGCCATCCACGGCGCGCATCCTGAGATCCGAGATATTGAGGGTGCGCAACTCCGACTACGTGATGGCGTCGGAGGCGCTCGGCCTCTCGAAGGTGCGCACGATGTTCCAGCACGTGCTGCCGAACTCGATCGCTCCGGTCATCATCATCTCCACCATCGGTCTCGCCGGCGCGATCACCGCGGAGGCGACCCTGTCGTTCCTCGGCGTCGGGCTTCCGAACAACGTCTACATGTCGTGGGGTAACGACATCTCTGCGGCCCAGGCCGACCTGCGAACCAACCCCATGACGCTGATCTACCCCTCGATCGCGCTGTCGGTCACCGTGCTGAGCTTCATCCTGCTCGGCGAGGTCGTCCGCGACGCGCTCGACCCGAAGGCGAGGGCCGTCCGTTGAGCACCCAGTCACGACCGGGCGCTCTCGAGCCGCTGCTGTCGGTCGAGAACCTCGAGGTCGCGTTCAAGACGCAGGACGGCTTCGTGCCGGCCGTGCGGGGCGTGAGTTTCGACATCTACCCGGGTGAGACGATCGCGATCGTCGGCGAGTCGGGTTCCGGCAAGTCGACGACCGCGCACGCGATCATCAACCTGCTGCCCGGCAGCGGCAAGGTGACCGGCGGCAAGGTCATGTTCGAGGGGCGCGACCTCACGAAGGTGAGCAAGGGCGAGATCGAGGACGTGCGCGGCAAGCTCATCGGCCTCGTCCCGCAGGACCCGATGAACAGCCTCAACCCGGTGCACCGCATCGGCTTCCAGGTGGAGGAGACGATCCGTGCGAACGGTCTCGCCACCACCAAGCGCGACGTGCGCAAGCGCGCCGTCGAGGTGCTGAAGGAGGCCGGTCTCTCGGATGCCGAGGCGCGACTGCGGCAGTTCCCGCACGAGTTCTCGGGCGGTATGCGCCAGCGCGTGCTGATCGGTATCGGCCTGTCGTCGCATCCGAAGCTCCTGATCGCCGACGAGCCGACGAGCGCGCTCGACGTGACGGTGCAGAAGACGATCCTCGACCACCTCGAGCGGCTGACCGCCGAGCGCAACACCGCGGTGATCTTCATCACCCACGACCTGGGTCTCGCCGCCGAACGCGCCGAGAACCTGGTCGTGATGCACCGCGGCAAGATCGTCGAGTCGGGTCCGGCCATCGACATCCTGCGCGACCCGCAGCACCCGTACACGAAGCGTCTGGTCTCGGCGGCGCCGAGCATCGCCTCGACCCGTATCCAGTCGGGTGTGGCCGCTTCGGGCGACCACGCCATCCAGCTGCGCGAGCGCACGCCGGAGACGGCTGCCAACGAGACGCCGGCGATCGAGTTCCAGGACGTCACCAAGGTGTTCAAGATCCGCTCCGGCGGGTTCAGCTCGGTGCCGTTCACCGCGGTCGACAACATCTCGTTCTCGGTGCCGAAGGGCTCGACGATGGCGCTGGTGGGCGAGTCGGGTTCCGGCAAGTCGACCGCAGCCAAGCTGCTGCTGCGGCTGGAGACGAAGACCTCCGGCAAGATCCTGGTCGACGGCAAGGACACGGATGCGATGAACGGCAGCCAGCTGCTCGCGCTCCGTCGCAAGATGCAGCCGGTGTTCCAGGACCCGTACGGTTCGCTCGACCCGCTGCACAGCATCGGCAACACGATCGCCGAGCCGCTGCGCGTTCACCGGGTGGGGGATGCGGCGTCGCGCAAGGCGCGCGTCCTCGAGGTGCTCGACCAGGTGGCGCTCCCGGCGAGCGTCGTCTCCCGGTACCCGAACGAGCTGTCCGGCGGCCAGCGTCAGCGTGTCGCCGTGGCGCGTGCGCTCACCCTGAAGCCGGAGATCGTCGTCCTCGACGAAGCAGTCTCGGCGCTCGACGTGCTGGTGCAGGCGCAGGTGCTGAACCTGCTCGCCGACCTGCAGTCCGAGTTGGGTCTCACGTACCTGTTCATCACGCACGACCTCGCGGTGGTGCGGATGATCGGCGACCACGTCTCCGTGATGCAGCGGGGCAAGATCGTCGAGCAGGCCACGGTCGCCGAGGTGTTCGACAACCCGCGTGAGCAGTACACGAAGGATCTGCTGAACGCGATCCCGGGTGCGAGCATCGAGCTCGGCGCCTGAGTCGACAACCCCTTGTGGAACGGCGTCCCGGAGTGATCCGGGACGCCGTTTCCCGCATCGGGATGCCCGGGTCGACCGCCTAGGGTGGAGAGGGTGAGAGGCGCACGTTTCGCAGCGGCCGCGATGGCCGGAGTCCTGGCGGCGGCCCTCGTCGGCTGCACCGATCAGGACCGTGTGGTGGAGGGCAGCAGCGTCACCGTCGCCGTCAGCGGTGCCCTCACCTCGCTCAACGCGAACAGCTCGTTCGGGCGGGCGTCGTCGCTCAACGCCGACGTCGCCTACCTCACCGGTTCCTCGTTCGCGTACCCGGATGACGCGTACCAGCTGGTCGACGACACCAGCTTCGGCACCGCCGAGGTGACCGCCGACGACCCGCTCACGGTGCGCTACACGATCGCCGACGGGGCCACCTGGTCCGACGGTGTGCCGGTGACCGCGGCCGACCTGCTGCTCGCGTGGGGTGCGAACTCGGGCGCCCTCGACAGCGACGACGTCGACGTGCAGGAGTACGTCGACCCGGAGACGGGACGGATGGGCGAGCTGCCCACCGGTGTGGTCCATTTCGACGGGGCGCTCGGGCGGGGCCTCGAGCTGGCGACCCAGACGCCGCAGCTCGGCGACGACGGGCGATCGCTCTTCGTGCACTTCGATGAGTTCACCCCCGGGTGGAAGACGGCGCTCGCACCGGGCCTCCCGGCGCACGTGGTGGCGTCTCTCGCGTTCGATCTGCCGCTCGGCGGCGACTCCGCGACTGCCGACCCGGACAAGGCGGATGCGGCGGCGGCTGTCGATCAGCTCGAGTCGGCGATCGTCGACGCCGATGCCGACGCCCTGAGCGCGATCGCGAACGTCTGGAACAGCGGCTTCGACCTCACCGGCTCGGCCCCCGATCCGCAGCTGCTGGTGGCGAGCGGGCCGTACCGGGTCAGTGAGGTCGCCGACGGGGAGGTGACGCTCACCGCCAACCCGCGCTACCGCGGTTCGCGCGCGCCCGCGATCGAGTCGCTGGTGCTCACCACGGTCGAAGATCCGACCGAGCTGGTGCGGCGTGTCACCGAGGGCGAGGTCGACATCGCGACGCCCGCCCCGGAGGCGCAGCTCGCGTCCGAGTTGTCCGGCATCGCCGGGGTGAGTGTCGTCGCGGGGTCCGAGAGCACGTTCGAGCACATCGACTTGCAGTTCACCGACTCGAAGTCGAAGGTGTTCGACGACCTGCTCGTGCGTCAGGCGTTCCTGCACGTCGTCCCTCGGCAGACGATCCTCGACGAGCTGGTCACGCCGGTGCAGGCGGATGCGGGCCTGCTCGACTCCTTCGTGTTGCGTCCGGGCGCGGGCGGCTACGAGGAGGCGGTGGCCGGGAACGGGTCCGACGCGTACCGCACCACCGACGTCGACGCCGCCGAGGCGCTGCTCGCCGAGGCGGGCGTCACCTCCCCCGAGGTGTGCGTGCTGTACGACCCCGCGGATGAGCGTCGCGTCGCCGAGTTCGGCCTCATCCAGGATTCGGCGAAGCGCGCCGGCTTCCGCGTCACCGACTGCTCCCGCGCTGACTGGCGCGACATGCTGGGCGTCGCCGGCGCCTACGACGCGGCTCTGTTCGCGTGGGACACCACGCGGCTGGGTCCGGCGGCCGTCGCGTCGGTGTTCCGCAGCGACTCCGCGGTCGCCAACCTGAACCACTACAGCAACCCGGAGGCAGACGACCTCATCGATCAGATCGTCGAGACGACCGATTCGGCCGAGCAGCAGGACCTGCTCGCCGAACTCGACGGCATCCTGTGGTCCGACGCCTACGGCGCCCCCCTGTTCGCCCACCCGACCCTCACCGTGGTGTCGGACCGGGTCGAGGGGGTCACCCGCTCGCCCCTCGCGCGCGGGGTGTTCTGGAACGCGTGGGCGTGGACTCCGGCGGCCAGCCCGGCGCCGACGCCGTAACCCGGTAGAATGGGAAGGCTGCGGCCCTCCGGTGCGCCGCCATCCGACTTCCCTCCCATCCTTTTCGAGGTTCCCGCATGCCCATCGCACACCGCTCCGACCTGCGCAACGTCGCAATCGTCGCCCACGTCGACCACGGCAAGACGACGCTCGTCGACGCCATGCTCCGCCAGACCGGCTCCTTCGGCTCCCACGAGCACGTCGAGGAGCGGGCCATGGACTCGAACGACCTCGAGCGCGAGAAGGGCATCACGATCCTCGCCAAGAACACGGCGATCTCGTACGAGGGCAAGCACGCGACCGACGGTCCCGTCACCATCAACGTCATCGACACCCCGGGTCACGCCGACTTCGGCGGCGAGGTCGAGCGCGGCCTCTCCATGGTCGACGGCGTGGTGCTGCTGGTCGACGCCTCCGAGGGCCCGCTGCCGCAGACCCGTTTCGTGCTGCGCAAGGCGCTCGAGTCGAAGCTGCCGGTGATTCTGGCCGTCAACAAGACCGACCGCCCGGATGCGCGCATCGACGCCGTCGTGCACGAGAGCCAGGACCTGCTGCTGGGCCTCGCCTCCGACCTCGCCGACGACGTGCCCGACCTCGACCTCGACGCGATCCTCGACGTGCCCGTCGTCTACGCGTCGGGCCGCAACGGCGCCGCATCCTGGAACCGCCCGGCCGACGGCGAGCTGCCCGACAACGACGACCTCGAGCCGCTGTTCGACGCCATCCTCAAGCACGTGCCGGCTCCCACCTACGACGACGAGGCGCCCCTGCAGGCGTGGGTCACCAACCTCGACTCGTCGCCGTTCCTCGGCCGCATCGCGCTGCTGCGCGTGTTCGCCGGCACCGTCAAGAAGGGCCAGACGGTCGCCTGGGTGCGCAACGACGGCACCCACTCGAACGTGCGCATCACCGAGCTGCTGAAGACGAAGGCCCTCGACCGCTACCCGGCGGAGTCGGCATCCGCGGGCGACATCGTCGCCGTTGCCGGCATCGAGGAGATCACCATCGGCGAGACCATCGCCGACCCCGACGACATCCGCCCGCTTCCCGCGATCGAGGTCGACGAGCCCGCCATCTCGATGACGATCGGCACCAACACCTCGCCCATCGTCGGCAAGGTGAAGGGCCACAAGCTCACCGCCCGCATGGTGAAGGACCGCCTCGACCGTGAGCTGATCGGTAACGTCTCGATCCGCGTCGTCGACATCGGCCGCCCGGATGCGTGGGAGGTCCAGGGCCGCGGAGAGCTTGCTCTCGCGATCCTCGTCGAGAACATGCGCCGCGAGGGCTTCGAGCTCACCGTCGGCAAGCCGCAGGTGGTCACCCGTCAGGTCGACGGCAAGGTGCACGAGCCGTTCGAGCACCTCACGATCGACGCCCCCGAGGAGCACCTCGGCGCGATCACGCAGCTGCTCGCCGCCCGCAAGGGCCGCATGGAGGGCATGACGAACCACGGCACCGGGTGGGTGCGCATGGAGTTCATCGTGCCGTCGCGTGGTCTCATCGGCTTCCGCACCGAGTTCCTCACCATCACCCGCGGCACGGGTATCGCCAACGCGATCTCGCACGGCTACGAGCCGTGGGCGGGCACGATCACGACCCGTGTCAACGGTTCGATCGTGGCCGACCGCGCCGGCGTGGTGACGCCGAACGCGATCGTCTCGCTGCAGGAGCGCATGTCGTTCTTCGTGAAGCCGACGCAGGAGGTCTACGAGGGCATGGTGATCGGCGAGAACTCGCGCGCCGACGACATGGACGTCAACATCACTAAGGAGAAGCAGCTCACCAACATCCGCTCCTCCACTTCCGACAACTTCGAGAAGATGACCCCGTCGCGCGACCTGACGCTCGAGGAGTGCCTCGAGTTCGCCCGCGAGGACGAGTGCGTCGAGGTGACCCCGGAGATCGTGCGCATCCGCAAGGTGAACCTGGATGCCACCGAGCGTGCCCGCGCGGCGTCGCGTCTGAAGCGTCAGAACGCGGGAAGCTGACGCGCATGTCGTTCGGTCGTCGTCTTGCCGCCGCCGCAACCGTGCTCGCGGCGGTCGTCGCGCTCACCGGCTGCTCCCTCGCGCAGGATCTCGTCAACCAGGGCGTCGACGAGGTCACCGGTGGTCAGGGTGACTTCTCGCTCGGCACCGTGCCGGAGGACTTCCCCGCGGAGGTTCCGCTGGCGGACGGCGATGTGATCCTCTCGGCCAAGCCGACCGCGGATTCGTGGGCGGTCACCATCCGGGTCGCGGACGACGCGGCGGCTCAGGCCGCGGCCGACGCGGTCGAGGCGGCCGGCTTTATGCCGCTCGCCGAGGGCACCACCGTCTACGAGAACGACACGTACCACGTGGCGCTCACCTGGACGGCCGTCGACGGCGGCACGGGCGTCGCCTACGTCGTCAACACCCGGTAACGCGTCAGCCGAGCAGCGCGTCGCCGAGCGACGCACCCGCCTGCACGCCCGGCGGGATCGCGAACACCGCGGAGCCGACGTGGCGCAGGTACTCGTTCAGTCCGTCGCGCGCGAGTGAGCGCTGCACGGTCACGAAGCGTTCCGGGTGCTTCTGGAAGCTGAGGAAGAACAGTCCGGCGTCGAGTCGGCCGAGGCTGTCGTTGCCGTCGACGAAGTTGTAGCCGCGGCGCAACAGCCGGATGCCGTCGTTGAGGTCGGGGTGCGCGAGTCGCACATGGGCGTCGTCCGCGATCGCCGGGTCCCCGTCGGGTCGGGTCGCGTCGAGGTCGAGTTCGGTGAACTCGCTGCCGCCCGACATCGGGCCGCCTTCGCCCTTGGTGCGCCCCACGAGGGTCTCCTGCTCGGCGAGCTGCACGCGGTCCCAGCTCTCGATGATCATCCGGATGCGGCGGGCCACCAGGTAGCTGCCGCCGACCATCCAGGCGGGTCCGTCGTCCGCACCCACCCAGACGTGTTCGTCGACGGCGGCGGTCTCCTCGGCCTTGAGGTTGGCAGTGCCGTCCTTGAAGCCGAACAGGTTGCGGGGCGTCTGCTGGGTGACGGATGTCGACGAGGTGCGTCCGAATCCGAGCTGCGACCAGCGCAGGCTGGCCCGACCGAACGCGATGCGGCTGAGGTTGCGGATGGCGTGCACCGCCACCTGCGGGTCGTCGGCACACGCCTGAACGCACAGGTCACCGCCGGAGCGCTCGGGCAGCAGGGCGTCGCCCGCGAACCGGGGGAGGGGCTCCAGCGCGGGCGGGCGCCGGCCGGCGAGACCGAAGCGGTCGACGCCGTCGGCCGTCATGAAGAGGCTGGGGCCGAACCCGAAGGTGAGGGTGAGGCCGGATGCGGGCAGGCCGAGCGCCTCGCCGGTGTCCTCCGGCGGTGCGTACGGGGAGCCGCCGACGGCGCCCGTCTCGCCCACTTCGAGTCCTTGCGTCATCCGGGCTGCCGCATCCGTCCAGTCGGCGAGCAGCCGGGCGAGGTCGTCTCGCGTCGTGCCCGCCGCGAGGTCGAAGGAGGCGAAGTGCAGGCGATCCTGCGCGGGGGTCGTGATGCCGGCCTGGTGGGGCCCGTGGAACGGGTACGTCGCGCCGGATGCCGCACCGGCGGGCGTGGAACCGGCGGCCGCGGTGGCGATCGCCGCCCCCGCGGTACCGCCCACGACCAGTCCCGCCGCGCCCGCCCCGGCGAGGCCGAGAAGGCCCCGCCGGGTGAAGCCGCGTTCCGGAGCGGCGTCCGCGGGTGCGGGTTCGCCGGTCTCCGGTGCGGGGGTTCCGGATGAGGTCATCAGACTCCGAGGACGGTGCTGGTGAGCTGCGACAGCGGCTCGGCGAGGGCATTGACCGCGTCGGAGAGCTGCTTGCGTTCGGCGTCGGTCACCTGATCGTAGGGCGTGAAGCCGGCGTCGATGCTGCCGTAGCCGGCGAGCACCGCGTCGAGGGCGGCGAACTGCGTCTCGATCTCGGCCGCGAGGGCGGTGCCGTCGTCGGTGGTCGCCGCGAGCGCCTTCACGTTGCCGAACGCGACGGCTGCTCCCTGCACGTTGGCGGCGAAGTCGGTGAGGTCGGTGTGCGACCACCAGTCCTCTTCGCCGCTGATCTTGCCGGTGGCGACCTCGTCGAGGAGCCCGATGGCGCCGTTGGAGATGTCGGCCAGGCTGACGCTGAAGTCGGGGTCGGAGACCAGGTCGAGCAGCTGCTGCACGTCGGCGACGAGACCCTCGCCGAAGGTGGCGCGCTGTTCGGGGGTCGACGGCGCCCAGTCGAGCCAGGCGCTCGTGCCGTCCGAGTTGAGGGCGTCGGCCGCGGGTACCCAGAGGTCCTTCTCGATGCGGTGGAAGCCGGTCCAGTCGAGCCCTTCGGCGACCGCGTCGACCTCGCGGTAGTCGATCTTGGGGTCGAGGTCGCCGAATGCTTCGGCGGTGGGCTCGATGCGTTCGTACGAGACGCGGGCGGAGGCGAACAGCGATCGCGCGGTCTCGTCGTCGCCGGCGACGTACGCGTCGACCAGCGCCTGCACCTGGGGCAGCAGTTCGCCTGCCTGCGAGCGGATGTAGGCGACGTAGTTCACGACGGCGGCGTCGATCAGTTCCTGACGGTCGGCGTCGACCGCGGCGGCCTCACCGGTGACGGTGAACTCGGCCACGCCGGTCGGGGCGCCCACCAGCTGGAACTTGCACGCCGTGTAGTACGTGCCGGGGTCGAGCTGGGCGACGTAGCTGACCGTCTGGCCGGGCGTCACGTTCTCCTTCTCGCCCACGATCCGCAGCTGGTCGTCGGCCAGGATCTCGAACTCGTTCACGTCGGTGCCGTTGTTGGTGAGTTCGAAGGTGACCGCACCCGCTGTCGCCGTGTCGGCGGAGACCGCGCATCCGGTGTCGGTGATGTCGACGCTCAGCGACGTGCCGGCCGGGTTGTTGGGCACGCACCCGGCGAGCAGCAGGGCGGCGACGCCGGCGGCGGCCGCGGCGGCGAGCGGACGGATGGGGTGGATGGGCATGGTTCTCCTCGGTGGCGGTACCCGGAGGCCGGGCGGCTGGGGTCGGACGGTCAGGCGGCGGGCTCCACCGCATCCGCTCCCGCGCGCGGCGGTTGCGGGCTGCCGGCGGCGCTCCGCGTGCGCGGAGATCGTCGGCTGAGGCGGAGGAACACGATGCTCGTCACGACGATGTAGGCGAGCCACGACAGGAACTGGGCCCAGCTGGGCTCCGGGGTGAAGTTGAAGATGCCGGCGAGCAGCGCGCCGAGCCAGCTGGTGGCGGGAACCAGGTGCGCGAGGCTGAACGCGGGCTGACCCCATCCGGGGATCACGCCCGCCTCCTGCAGGTCACCGACCCCGTACGCGAGCACGCCGGCCGCCACCAGGATCAGGAACAGGCCGGTCCAGCGGAAGAACACCGCCAGGTTGATGCGCACGAAGCCCCGGTAGATCAGGTACGCGATGAGCACGGCGGCGGCGATGCCGAGGATGGCGCCGATCGTGCCGAGCGCCGGGTCTCCGGTGGATTTCACGCTCGCCCACACGAAGAGCGCCGTCTCGACGCCTTCGCGCCCCACGCTGACCACCCCGAGCAGCACGAGCCCCCATCCGGCGCCTTCGGCGGTCTTCGCGAGGGTGTCGTCGAGCTGGTGCTCCAGTTCGCCGCGGAGGCCGCGCGAGTGCCGCAGCATCCAGAAGATCATCCAGGTGACCAGCACGACGGCGAGGATCGACAGGGTGCCGCCCAGGATCTCCTGTGCCTGGAAGCTGAGCCCGTACGGACCCCAGGTGAGCAGCGCCCCGACGGCGAGTGACGCCGCGATGGCGAGGCCGATGCCCAGCCACAGTCGGGGGAGGAGGTCGTCGCGTCCGAGCTTGCGGAGGTAGGCGACGAGGATGCCGACGACGAGGCCTGCTTCGAGGCCTTCTCGCAGGCCGATGAGCGCGTTGGCGAGCACGGGTGAGGGCATCCTCGGAGGATCGGGGGAAGGTGAGATTGGTAAGGCTTGCCTTACCGGAGGTTCACCATACGCCCGCCTCCGTCGCGTGTCCAGCCGGGGCCGATATCGTGACGACGTGACCGACACCTCCCGCACGCTCGGCAGCGTCGTCCTCAGCCTCCTCGCGTTCGGCGTCGGTGCTCTCGTGGGCGTCATCACCACCATCACCCACCGTCAGCTGCCGCCCTGGGGCCTGCTGGCGGGACTCGCCATCATCGCGGCGCTCCTCATCGGCATCCGCCTCGCCTCCGACACGCGCCTCCCCGCGATCGCCGCATCCCTCGGCGTCGTCGGCTCCCTCGTGGTCCTGCTGCTGCAGACGGGCGGGTCGGTGCTGGTCATCGACGACGCCCTCGGATGGGCCTGGGCGCTCGGGCCCGCCGCCATCGCGGCGTTCGTCATCGCCTGGCCGCGCCGCCGCCGGCGTCCGGAAGCGGCATCAGAGTCGGAATAGGATGAGGAGGTGACCTACGTCATCGCCCTTCCCTGCGTGGATGTCAAAGACCGCGCCTGCATCGACGAGTGCCCCGTCGACTGCATCTACGAGGGTGACCGCATGCTCTACATCCACCCCGACGAGTGCGTCGACTGCGGTGCGTGCGAGCCGGTCTGCCCCGTCGAGGCCATCTACTACGAAGACGACCTGCCGGATGCGTGGGCCGACTACTACAAGGCCAATGTCGAGTTCTTCGAAGAGGTCGGATCGCCCGGCGGCGCCGCCAAGGTCGGCGTGATCGCCGGAGACCACCCGATCGTCGCCGCGCTCCCGCCCCAGGGCGAGTGACGCGTGCCGCTCGCGCTCCCCGACTTTCCGTGGGACACCCTGGCGCCGTTCGCCGCCGAGGCGCGAGCGCATCCTGACGGCATCGTCGACCTGTCGGTCGGCTCTCCGGTAGACCCGACCCCCGCGCCCATCCGCGAGGCGCTCGCCGCCGCGACCGACGCCCACGCCTACCCGGCCACCGCGGGCAGTGCGCCGCTGCGGGAGGCGATCGCCGGATGGTACTCCCGCCGCCGCGGGGTACCCGACCTGACCGTCGACAACGTCATCCCCACCATCGGGTCGAAGGAGTTCGTGGCGCTGCTGCCCACGCTGCTGGGGCTCGGCCCGGGCGACGTCGTGGTGCAGCCCACCGCCGCCTACCCGAGCTACGCCGTCGGCGCGGCCGTCGTGGGCGCTACGGTGCTCAGCTCCGACGAGCCGGACGACTGGCCCGCCGAGACGAAGCTCGTGTGGCTCAACAGTCCCGGCAACCCCGACGGCCGGGTGCATTCGCGGGAGTTCCTCCGCCGCGCGGTGGTGCGCGCACGCGAACTCGGGGCGGTCATCGCGAACGACGAGTGCTACGCCGAACTCGACTGGACCTCGGACGAACCGGCACCCAGCATCCTGCACCCCGAGGTGACGCAGGGCAGCAGGCGCCTCACGCTCTCGGTGTACTCGCTGTCGAAGCAGTCGAACCTGGCCGGATACCGGGCCGGCTTCGTCGCCGGATGCAGCGACCTCGTCGGTGAGCTGCTCGCCGCCCGCAAGCACCTCGGCCTCATGCCGCCGGCTCCCGTGCAGGCGGCGATGGTCGTCGCGCTCGGCGACGACGCCCACGTCGCCGCGCAGAAGCAGCTCTACCGTCGTCGCCGCGAGGTGCTAGTCGGCGCCCTCGAGGCCGCCGGTTTCCGCATCGACCACTCGCAGGCCGGCCTCTACCTGTGGGCCACCCGCGAGGAGGATTCCTGGGCGACCGTCGCCGCCCTCGCCGGGCTCGGCATCCTGGTCGCGCCGGGCTCGTTCTACGGCCCCGCGGGCGAGCGTCACGTGCGTTTCGCGCTCACCGCCACCGACGAGCGGATCGCTGCGGCAGCCGCTCGTCTGAGCGCCGGTAGGCTGTAGAGGTGAGTGAGAAGACAAGCGGAGAGAAGGTCACCCTCAGCATCGGAGACCGGATCGCCGAGTTCCCCGTGCTGCCGGCCACCGACGGCCGCAACGCCGTCGACCTCTCGACCTTCACCCGGCAGACCGGACTGAACACCTTCGACCCCGGCTTCGTGAACACGGCGGCCACCCGCAGCGCCATCACGTACATCGACGGCGACGCCGGCATCCTGCGGTACCGCGGCTACGCGATCGAAGACCTCGCCAAGAACTCCACCTACCTTGAGGTGGCGTGGCTGCTCATCTATGGCGAGCTGCCCACGCCGTCAGAGCTCGAGGAGTTCTCCGAGAAGGTGCGGCGCCACACGCTGCTCCACGAAGACCTGAAGCGTTTCTTCTCCGCGCTGCCCCACACGGCGCACCCGATGTCGGTGCTGTCGGCGGCCGTCTCGGCGCTGTCCACCTACTACGAGGACTCCCTCGACCCGCGCAACCCCGAGATGGTCGAGCTGTCGACCATCCGTCTGCTGGCGAAGTTGCCGGTGATCGCCGCCTACGCGCACAAGAAGGCGCTCGGCCAGGCCTTCCTCTACCCCGACAACTCGCTCGACTTCGTCGAGAACTTCCTCAAGCTGAACTTCGGCAACCTGGCCGAACTGTACGAGGTCAACCCGGTGCTGGTGAAGGCGCTCGACCGCCTGCTGATCCTCCACGAAGACCACGAGCAGAACGCGTCCACCTCGACGGTGCGGCTCGTCGGGTCGACCGAGGCGAACCTGTTCGCATCCGTGTCGGCCGGCATCAACGCCCTCTACGGCCCGCTGCACGGCGGCGCCAACGAGGCCGTGCTCACGATGCTCGCGAAGATCCGCGACTCGGGTGAGAGCGTCGGCAAGTTCGTGGAGCGTGTGAAGGCCAAGGAAGACGGCATCCGTCTGATGGGCTTCGGTCACCGCGTCTACAAGAACTACGACCCGCGCGCGAAGCTCGTCAAGGAGTCGGCCGACGAGGTGCTCGCCGATCTCGGCGTGAAGGACCCGCTGCTCGACATCGCGAAGGAGCTCGAGCAGATCGCCCTCGACGACGAGTACTTCCAGGAGCGTCGCCTCTACCCGAACGTCGACTTCTACACGGGCGTCATCTACAAGGCGATGGGCTTCCCGACCCGCATGTTCACGGTGCTGTTCGCGATCGGCCGTCTGCCCGGCTGGATCGCCCACTGGCGTGAGGCGAACGCGGATGCCGGCACCAAGATCGGTCGCCCGCAGCAGCTCTACGTGGGCCCCGCCGCCCGAGACTGGCCCACCCGCTAGTTAGCTCCAGCTAGCTGCGCTCGGACCCAGTTGCAACCGTCTCCGATCGCACGCTTCTGGGTCCGATCGGCGCCAATCAGGCGTGGAGCGCCTCGTTGAGCTGCACGCCGGCTCCGGTGCGGGGCAGCGCCTCGACGGCGCCGGTGAGCGAGTTGCGGCGGAACAGGATGCCGGGCACGCCCGACAGCTCCAGCGCCTTCACGGTGCGGGGTCCCGCGGGCAGCAGCAGCGTCACCTTCGTGCCGGCCGTGACGTAGAGCCCCGCCTCGACGACCGAGTCGTCGCCGATCGAGATGCCAATACCCGAGTTCGCGCCGAGCAGCGCGCGTTCGCCGATCGCGACGCGTTCCGTGCCGCCGCCCGACAGGGTGCCCATGATGGAGGCGCCGCCCCCGACATCCGAGCCGTCGCCCACGACGACACCCTGCGAGATGCGGCCCTCGACCATCGAGTTGCCGAGTGTGCCGGCGTTGAAGTTCACGAATCCTTCGTGCATGACCGTGGTGCCGGGGGAGAGGTGGGCCCCGAGCCGCACCCGCGACGCGTCGGCGATGCGCACCCGATCCGGAACCACGTAGTCGACGAGCCGCGGGAACTTGTCGATGCCGAGCACCGACGCGCCCGCCTTCTGCAGCCGCGCACGCGCGGTACGCAGGGTGTCGGGGTGCACCGGTCCGGCGGTGGTCCACGCGACGATCGGCAGGTGACCGAAGATGCCGTCGAGGTTCAGCCCGTTCGGGGCCACCAGCAGGTGCGAGAGCAGGTGCAGCCGCAGGTAGGCGTCGGGGGTGGATGCGGGGGCCGCATCCGTGTCGATCTCGACGAGGACAGCCTCGGTGCGCACGTCGCGCACCGCATCCGCACCGACCGCGTCGATCACCTCGGCAGGCACCGCGACCTGCGCCGGTGCGGCTCCCAGGGCGGGCGACGGGAACCAGGTGTCGAGCACCGTCCCGTCGGCGGCGATCGTGGCGAGTCCATGGCCCCAGGCGGTCGTCATGATGCCAGGTTATCCGCTGGGTAGGGTTGATCCGTGCCCGTCCTCGACCTGTCCGCGTCCACCCCCGAGCTCACCGCGCAACTTGTCGACATCGCGTCCGAGTCGGGTGACGAGGCCGCGATCGCGGATGCCATCGAGGCGGTCCTCCGGGCCGCACCGCACCTCGAGGTGCTGCGCGACGGCGACGCGGTGGTCGCCCGCACCAATCTGGGCCGCGCCCAGCGCGCGGTCATCGCGGGGCACATCGACACCGTCCCGATCAACGGCAACGTCCCGTCCCGTCTCGACGCCGACGGCGTGCTGTGGGGGCGCGGCACCGTCGACATGAAGGGCGGATGTGCGGTCATGCTGGCGCTCGCCGTGCAGCTGGACGAGCCCGTCGTCGACGTCACCTGGGTGTGGTACGACAACGAAGAGGTCGACTCCGCGCTGAACGGTCTGGGGCGGATCGCCCGCGAGCACCCCGAGCTGCTGCGGGCCGACTTCGCGATCCTCGGCGAGCCGTCGGGTGCCGAGATCGAGGGCGGATGCAACGGCACGATCCGCGTCGACGTGATCACCCGCGGCCGTCGCGCGCATTCGGCTCGAGCCTGGATGGGCGAGAACGCCATCCACGCCGCCGCGTCCGTGCTGGAGCGCCTGGCGGCGTACGTGCCGCGGGAGGTCGAGGTCGACGGCCTGGTCTACCGCGAGAGCCTGTCGGCGGTGCGCATCTCGGGCGGCGTCGCCGGCAACGTCATCCCCGACCTCAACGTGGTGCACGTCAACTACCGGTTCGCGCCCAGCCGCAGCGGCGCGGAGGCGCTCGCGCACCTCGAGCAGCTCTTCGAGGGCCTACCGGTGGAGATCGTCGTCGCCGACCTCGCCGAGGGGGCACGCCCGGGCCTGGACGCCCCGCTCGCGCAGGCGTTCGTCGCGGCGGTGGGCGGCGAGGCGCGCCCCAAGTACGGCTGGACGGATGTGGCCCGCTTCAGCGCGCTCGGCATCCCGGCGGTGAACTACGGACCCGGTGACCCGAGCCTTGCCCACGCCGACGACGAGCGGGTGCCGGTGGCGCAGATCGAGCGGGTCGAGGCCGGCCTGCGGCGATGGCTGACCGCAGCGGTCTGAGCCTCGCCGCGCGGGTGCGCTGGCGGCTCACCCCGTGGTGGGGCCGGGTGCTGCTCGTCTTCCTGGTGTCGCGGGTCGTCACCGGCGCGATCCTGGTGGGGATGTCGTTCGTGGAGGCGCGCCTGGGGTCGGGTGTCGTGCCCGACTGGTTCACGTTCGCCACCCACTGGGACGGCCAGTGGTACTGGCGGATCGCGATGGAGGGCTACCCGTCCGAGCTGCCGCTCGACGCCGAGGGGCACGTCGCCCAGAACGCGTGGGCGTTCATGCCCGTCTACCCGTTCCTGGCGTCGGTGTTCGTGAACGCCGGGTTCCCGTTCCCGGTGATCGCGCCGGTGATCTCGCTGGTGGCGGGCGCGGGTGCGGCGTTGCTGTTCCATCAGCTACTGCGGCAGAGCGGCCTCGCCCCCGGGGCGGCCCTGTTCGGGGTGGTGCTGCTCTGCACGGCGCCGCTGTCGCCGATGTTCCAGGTGTCGTACGCGGAGTCGCTGGGGTTGGCTCTGCTGTTCCTTGCCCTGCTGCTGGTGCAGCGGAGGCGGTTCTGGGTGTTGCTGCCGGTGATCGTGGTGATGTCGCTCACCCGGCCCAGCGGTCTCGCGTTCGCGCTCTTCCTGCTGCTGTACTTCGTGCTGCGCATCGTGCGCGCCATCCGAAAGCCCGCCGAGCATCCGCTGCCGGGGCGGGAGACGGCGGGCATCATCGCCGCGGGACTGGTCAGCTTCGGGTCGGGGATGTCGTGGCCGGCGATCGCCTGGGCCGTCACCGGCAGCCCCACCGCCTACACGGACACGGAGCTCGCCTGGCGGGCGGGGTACGTGGGGCAGGGCCCGTTCGAGCCGTTCGCCGACTGGTTCCACGGGGTGGCTTTCTGGCTGGGGTTCTTCCTGCACATCCCGGCGGAGGCCGCCTCCTCGGTGGCCGTCATCGGCACGATCGCCGCGGTCGCGCTGTTCGCGGTGTTCCTGTTCACCCCGTGGGCGAAGCGTCTCGGCGTGGAGGTGCGCCTGTGGCTGGTGAGCTACCTCGTGTACCTGCTGGCCGTGTTCTTCCCGCAGTCGAGCACGTGGCGGCTGCTGCTGCCGATGGCGCCTGCCCTCGGTGCGTTCGCGATCCCGCGTTCGCCGGTCTTCCGCGTCAGCCTGGTGGTGCTCGGCATCGTCGGGCAGCTGCTGTGGGTGTACGGGTGCTGGATCCGGATGCCGGGCGACTGGAGCCCACCGTGAGTCTCCGTCTCGCGGCGGATTTCGCCCCTGTCGTGGGGTACGGGATAATAGAAGAGCAACCATCGAAAGGGGACATCTCATGGCAGCCATGAAGCCGAGGACCGGTGACGGCCCGATGGAGGCTGTGAAGGAGGGTCGCCTCATCATCGTGCGCGTTCCGCTGGAAGGCGGAGGGCGCCTGGTGGTCTCGGTCAACGACGACGAGGCCAAAGAACTGCATGACGCCCTCGCGGGTGTCATCGCCGGCTGACCCGTATCGCAGTCACGCGCCCCGGTCGACGCTCCGCGTCACCGGGGCGCAGCTGTCTCTGCGGCTGCTAGTCGCCGGTCTTGACGAGCTGCAGCAGTCCGTCGCCGGCGGTGCTGAGGGATGCGGTGACGGCGCTCGATTCGGCGATCGTGGTGAGCAGTGCCCGGAAGTCGGCGACCGTTTCGTCGCGCTGCGCGGGGTCGGCGACGCGGCCGCGCCACAGCGCGTGGGTGACGGCGACGATGCCGCCCTTGCGTGCGATCCGCAGTCCGTGTTCCACGTAGTCGAGCACGGATGCCGGGTCGGCGTCGACGAGCACCAGGTCGTAGGCGCCGTCGTTCATGCGCGGCAGCACGTCGGAGGCGCGGCCCGCGATGAGGCGCACGCGTGCCGAGCCGACGCCCGCATCCGCGAACGACTGGCGGGCGCGCTGCTGGTGGTCGATCTCGACGTCGATGGTGGTGAGGGTGGCTGCGGGGGCGCCCTGCAGCAGCCAGAGGCCGCTGACGCCGGCGCCGGTGCCGATCTCGAGGATGCTCTTCGCGTCGATCGCGGCGGCGAGCACCGCGAGTTGCGCGCCGACCGCCGGGGACACCGGGTCGGCGCCCAGTTCGAGCGCGTGCTGGCGCGCCGCCTGCGTCGCGGGGGGCTCCACCGGGAACTCCTCCGCGTACTTCCAGCTCAGGTCTTTGTCGGTCACGCATCCTCCAGATGCCAGCGTAGGCCCGTACCCAGCCTGTGCCGGTTATCCTGAGCGGGTGTCCTTCGGGTTGACTTTCGACAAGGTGCTGATCATTCTGATCATCGCCGTTTTCTTGGTCGGCCCGGAGCGGCTTCCGGGGTACGCCGCCCAGCTTGCGCGGCTCACGAAGTCGCTGCGACAGATGGCGAACGGCGCCAAGGACCGGATGCGCGACGAGATGGGTCCCGAGTTCGACGAGGTCGACTGGGCGAAGCTCGATCCGCGCAAGTACGACCCACGCCGCATCATCCGCGACGCCCTCCTCGAGGAGGATCCCGCGGCTCCCGTGCCGGCCGGCCCTCCTGCCGCACCTCGGCGGAGTTCGGCGACGGCCTACGAGCTGCGCCAGCGTCGACTCGGCAAGGGCGCGGTGCCGCCGTACGACGTCGAGGCGACCTAGGCGCTCACCCGCCCGCGATGACTCCGAGCGTCACCAGCTCGGCGGTCATGCGCCGCGCGAGTTCGGCGTAGCCGGCGTCGTTGGGGTGCTTGTACTGTTCGTCGGCCCGCCATTCGGGGTGGCCGTCGAGCCAGGTGCCTGCCCCGGCGATGTACTCCAGGCCCGCATCCGCGGCGGCGGCCGTGGCTTCCGCGACGAGACGGAAGCCGGATGAGACGGGCTGCGGGATCCAGAACGGCTCGACGACGACGATCCGCGCCTGCGGCGCCTCCGCGCGGAACCGGGCCAGGTCGGCGCGGATGGCGGCGTCGATCTCGTCGATGCGGGCGTCCGCTTCGAAGGTGTCGTTGAGGCCCATGGTGACGAGGATGAGGTCGGGGTCGGCGGCGATCACCCGGTCGACGGTGTCGTCGTCGGTGCGGTTGGCGACGTAGCCGAGGCCGTTGACGCCCGCGTTCACCTCGGTCCAACCCTGCTGCGCGGACAGAAGGGTGCTCCAGCGGGCGTCGGGGGAGCTGGCCTGCTCACCGAACGTGTACGAGTCGCCGTAGAAGGCGACCACGGCGCCCGCTTCAGTGGGGGAGCGGTGTGTGGGGCGGGTGAGCGTCAGTACGAGGGCTGTGGCACCGACGGCGATCACGAGGAGGGCGGCGACGCCCGCGATGATTCCGCCGCGCGAAAGCGACGAAAAGGGTTTCGGGTTGGGCATGCGAGCAATCTAGTGGCAGGCGGCTACCTCGACGCAAGACTTTTCGGCGAATCGGGTCAGACGGGCAGCGTGCGCCGCGCCTCCGCAGCATCCAGTGCACAGGTCGCCGCCCGCCGGCCCTCGGCGATGAGCCGGGGGACGTCCGACATCGTCCACTGCGCCATCCGCTCCATCTCGGGCTGGATGAGCACGACCGTCGGATCGGCGGCGAGCTCGGCGGTGCGGTTCACCATGCGCATCATGCGCACGTTCTCCCACTTGGCGTGCAGGCGCACGACGATCACGCGAGACGCGCCGAGATCGCGGGTCGGCCCCACCGGGACGTTGTCGATCAGCCCGCCATCGGCGAGCAGTTGGTCGCCCCGGCGCACCGGGGGCAGCAGGCCCGGGATGGCGATCGTCGACCGCAGCGCCGCGCTGAGCGGCCCCCGGTCGATCGTGACGATGCGGCGCGTGCGCAGGTCGGTGGCGACGGCGCCGAAACGGCGCGGCAGGTCTTCGATGAGCGGATCGTGTCCGAAGACGCGGCGCACCGATTCGGCCACCACGCCCGTGTCGAGCACGCCCCAGCGCGGGGCGGCCGACCACCGGGCGATCGCGCCCCACCGGAAGGAATGCGCGGCCCGCTCGATCTGGTCGATGTCGCATCCGGCGGCGTAGGCCGCAGCGACCAGCGCGCCCGAACTTGTGCCCGCAGCAATGCCGGGACGGATGCCGCGGTCGGCGAGCTCCTGCAGCACACCCACGTGGGCGGCCCCGAAGGCGCCCCCGCCACTGAGGGTGAGGCCCAGCGTGGCGTCGTCGTTCACGTCGTCCTCCGCTCGTGTGGGTCGATCCGATTGTGGCGGGAACGCATGGGAAACGCCTGGTCGCAGGCTTATAGACCGCCCGGAGGCGGTGCGTTCAGCGGCGGCGGATCGCCTTCAGCGACTTCAGCGCCACCACCATGAGGCCGATCATCTTGCCGAACTCGGGGCCGGTGCGCGGCAGCTGCATGAGGCCGGTGGATTCGGCGACCGTCGTCGACTCGGTGAAACGCGCCAGTCCGTCGAGACCGTTGCGTCGGCCGAGGCCCGACTGCTTCACGCCGCCCATGGGGGCGTCGATCGAGCCGAAGGTGGCGCGGTAGCCCTCGTTGATGTTCACCGAGCCGGCCTTGATGCGTGACGCGACCGCCCGGGCGCGGGAGCGCGATCCGCTCATCACGGATGCGTTGAGCCCGTACTCGGTGTCGTTCGCGGCCGCGACCGCGGCATCCGCGTTCTCGACGACGGTGACCGCGACGAGTGGGCCGAAGGTCTCGTGGCCGAAGCACTGCATGTCGGCGGTGACGTCGGTGAGCACGGTCGGCTCGATCACGTACGGGCCGAGGTCGGGGCGGGATGCACCGCCCGCGAGCACCGTGGCGCCCTTCGCGACGGCGTCGTCGAGGTGCGCGGTCACCCGCTCCAGCTGTACAGCGGTGGCGAGCGAGCCGACGTCGGCGGTGTAGTCGAAGTCGGTGCCGAGCGACAGGTTGCGCACGCGCTCCGCGAAGGCCGGCACGAAGCGGTCGGCGACGCCCTTCTCCACGTAGATGCGCTCCACCGAGACGCACAGTTGGCCGGCGGCGGAGAAGCAGCCGTAGGCGGCGTCCGCGGCGGCCTTCTCGGGGTTCACGTCGTCGAGCACGATGAGGGGGTTCTTTCCGCCGAGCTCCATGGAGGCGCCGATGAGGCGGCCCGCCGCGCGCTGCGCGACGGTGCGGCCGGTGGCCGTGGAGCCGGTGAAGCACACGTAGTCGGCCTCATCGACGACGGCCGAGCCGATCTCGGAGCCGGGGCCGGCGACGACCGCCCACAGCTCCGGCGGCAGACCCGCGTCCACGAACGCGCGACGCGCGAGCAGCACCGACAGGGTGCCCTGGTCGTCGGCCTTCTGCAGCACGCCGTTGCCGGTGGCGAGCGCCGGGGCGATGTCCATCAGGGCGAGGCTCAACGGGTAGTTCCACGGCGTGATGACGCCGATGAGGCCCTTCGGGGTGCGGCGCACGCGGGTGCGCCAGACGAGCGGGATGCCGGCGCGGCGTCCGGATTCGGCGAGCACCCGCCGCGAGCTGAGCGCCGCGTAGCGGGTGGCGGCGGCCGAGTTGAAGACCTCCTCGAACGCCTGCCCGCGGGTCTTGCCCGTCTCGGACTGCACCGCGTCGAGCAGCTGCTCGCGGCGCTCCAGGAACAGGTCGTGCCCCTTCAGCAGCACCGCACGGCGGTGGGCGTCACCCGCGGCCCACCAGGCGCGCTGGGCGTCGCGGACGCGGCGGGCCGCATCCTGCACCTCGGCGACGGTCGCCTGGGGGAGCGAGTACAGCTCCTCGCCCGTGAACGGCGCGATGACGGAGACGGGGGCGGCGGCGCGGCCGGCGAGATCTCTGGTGAGCTCGTCGGCGAGCGTCCGGGGCAGCAGTGAGCCGGGCATGCAGCGATTCTAAGTGGGACGGTCGTCCAACTTCACCGCCCCATACCGGGGGAGGGTGCGCGGCAGGGCTCCCGGCGGCAGATAGTCTGGCGCGCATGACGACGACGTCACGCCCGCTCTCCGCATCTGTCATCGCCCGCTACGCCGCGGGATCGCTCGGAACCGGAGGGTTCGCCACGCTCCCCGGCCTCGTGCTGGCCATCTACCTCACCGACACGCTCGGGGTCGCCGCGATCTGGGTGAGCGTCATCCTGATCGTGTCGAAGATCTGGGATGTGGTGATCGACCCCGTCATCGGCGGACTCAGCGACCGCAGCCTCGCCCTCACCGGATCCCGTCGGCGCTTCATGGCGCTCGGCGGAATCCTGCTGCCGGTGTTCTTCGTGCTGACCTTCGCCGTGCCTCCGGCGCTCGGCCAGGTCGCCAGCGGCAGCTGGGTGCTCGTCGCGTTCGTGCTCGCCGCCACCGCCTTCAGCCTCTTCCAGGTGCCGTACATCGCGCTTCCGGCCGAGCTGACCGACTCCTACGACGCCCGCACGCGCCTGCTCACCGTGCGCGTCGTGGTGCTGACCTTCGCGATCCTGCTCTTCGGCGCCGGTGGGCCGGAACTGCGTCGACTGTTCGGGGGCGAAACCCCCGCCGGGTACCTCGGCATGGCGATCGCCGCAGGGCTGCTGCTCGGGGTGGGCATGCTCATCGCCGTCTTCGCCGCCCCGCGCGGACCCGTCGGGCCGCCGCCGCCGAGGCGTCCGCTCTCGTCGTTCTACGCCGAAGGCATCTCGGTGCTCCGCCGCAGCCGCCCCTTCCGTGCCCTGCTCGCCACCTTCCTCCTGCAGGCACTCGCCACCGGCATGATGCTCGCCGGTGCCGCCTACATCGCCAAGTGGGTGCTCCACGACGCGCAGAGCGGCACCACCTACCTGTTCCTCGCCCTGATCGCCCCGGCGCTCATCTGCGCGCCCCTCTGGGCCGTGATCTCGCGGCGCACCGGCAAGGAGTGGGCGTTCGGAGCCGCGTCGATCATCTTCGGGCTCGCCGCGCTGTCGCTGGTGCTGCTCGTGTGGATGCCGGGCGCCTGGCTGTACGTGCCCGTCGCGATCGCGGGAGGCGCCTACGCGGGCATGCAGTCGCTGCCCATGGCGATGCTCCCCGACGTGATCTCGCACGATGCCCGCACGCACGGCGACGGGCACGCCGGCGCCTTCGGCGGCGTCTGGACCGCGGGCGAGACGACCGGGATGGCGCTCGGGTCGGTGGTGCTGACGCTCGGTCTCGCCCTCACCGGCTATCAGGAGGCGGTGGCCGGGCAGGCGGTCGAGCAGAGCGCCAACGCGGTCGCCGGCATCGTGCTCGGCTTCTCGATCGTGCCCGCCATCATGGTGGGCCTCAGCCTCTGGACGCTGTCGCGGTATCCGCTGCGACGCGGCGACATCGAGACGGATGCGGCGGTCGCCGCCACGGAAGGCGCCGCATCATGAGCATCCTCGCGGGCGACCCCGACGCGATCATCGACCGCCTGGCCGCGCTCCGCGCCGGCGACCCGCCCACCCACGGCGGTCGCGTGCTCAGCTACGTCTACGACCCCGGCCTCGACGAGCTCGACCGGCTCACGACGCGCGCCATCCAGCAGATGCTGCCGGTCAACGGCCTCGACCCCACCACCTTCCAGTCGGTGGGGGTGCTCGAATCCGAACTGGTCGACTTCGTGCGCCGGCTGCTGCACGGCGGCGACGACGTCGTCGGCTCCGCCACCTCGGGCGGCACCGAGAGCTGCCTGCTCGCCGTGAAGACGGCGCGTGACTCGTGGCGCGCGGCGCATCCGGATGCCGGGCGGGCCCGTCTCATCGCCCCCACCACCGTGCACGCCGCGTTCCAGAAGGCAGCCCACTACTTCGACCTGGTGCTCGACCTCGTGCCGGTGGCGGCCGACGGCACCGTGTCGGCCGCCGACATCGCGGCGCGGCTCGGCGACGACGTGGCACTCGTGGTGGTCTCGGCACCGAACTACCCGTATGCGGCCCTCGACCCGGTGGTCGCTGTCGCCGCGGAGACCTCCGCGCGCGGCATCGCGCTGCACGTCGACGCCTGCATCGGCGGGCTCGTGCTGCCGTTCTGGACGGATGCCGACGGCGCGCCCCTGCCCGAGTGGGACTTCCGCGTGCCCGGCGTCACCAGCATGAGCGCCGACCTGCACAAGTTCGGCTACGCGCCGAAGGGCGTCTCCGTGCTGCTGCAGCGTGGACGCGACCGGCAGCGCCACCAGTACTTCGCCACCACCCGCTGGCCCGGGTACCCGGTCGTCAACCCGACGATCCTCGGCTCCAAGTCGGCGGCGCCGCTTGCCGCAGGATGGGCCATCACCCAGGCGCTGGGCGCGGATGGGTTCGCGGAACTCACCGCATCCTGCCGACGCAGCACGGATGCGCTGCGGGACGCGATCGGAAAGATCGAGGGTCTGCGGGTCGTGGGCGACCCGGTCGGGCCGCTCTTCGCGGTGGCGACCGACGACAGCGTCCCCGCCGACGCCCAAGTCGACCCGCACCACTGGGCCGACGCCGTGCGACGCCACGGGTTCGTGCTGCAGCTGCAGCCGGCGCTCCGACAGCCCGACGGCACCGTGCTGCCGTCCACCACCCACCTCACCATCACCCCCGTCACCGAGCGGACCCTCGACGAGCTCGTGGCGGCGCTCGCCGCAGGCGCGGATGCGGTGCGCGGCGTCCCGCACGTCGACGTCACCCCGGTGCTCGCCGCACTCCCGCCGCTCGACCCCGCCCACCTCGACGCCGACACCGCGTGGGCGCTGCTCACCGGCTTCGGCATCGGCGGCTCCGCCGAACTGCCGGACGCGCAGGCGCCGCTCGTGGCGCTCATCGAGGCACTGCCGGCTCCCGTGGCGGAGCGGCTGCTGATCGAACTGCTCGGCCGGCTGGTGGAGCCGCGCCCGTAGCTACAGCAACGAGCGGCCAGAGAGGCCGCGGCCCCGCGCCGCCACGGCATCCGCGAGCCCGCGCACGGCGGTGACCGCCGCATCCGTCGGG
>JAEWJX010000084.1 GCA_023386365.1 Actinomycetes bacterium
GCCGAGGATGGGGCCGAGCAGAGCCGGGGCGACCGCCACCGTCGCGGCGATGACCGCCGCTGCACCGGCCGCGACCGCAGCCCGGCCGAGATGCTCGAGCGCCACGACCACCGCGCCGACCAGTCCGAGCCAGTAGAGGCTGAGGGCGGCGCCGGGCCATGGGCTGGTGGCGGTGGATCCGATGCTCGCCACCTGCACCTGCACGATCACCCAGGCGGTGGCGAGGCCGACGACGGCGACACCGAGGGCGGGGATCGATCGGCGCGCTCCGGGGAGGAACAACGCCAGCAGCGCGAGCAACGCCACCGGCGCCAGCAGGATGGCGGGGACGAGGGTGCCCCACGGCGCACCGCCGAGGCCGATCGCGGCGAGCAGGTCGTCCCATCCGCTCGTGCCGCCATCCGGGCGCCCGATGATGAGGCCCCACCCGCTGGGTGCGGTGAACGGCTGGACGACGCCCGGATCGGCGAGCAGCGCGAGAGGCGAGTCGCGTCGGAAGGCGTCGAGGGCGAGCGGCGCGAACAGGGCGATCGCCGGGATGGGCACACCGATGAGCCGGGCGAATCCGCGCGGACGCACGAACGCCCACACGACGGTGGCGAGCAGCAGGGCGGGCGCGAGGGCCGGGGCTGCGGCGACGATGCCCGCGAACAGCAGGGATGCCGCCGCGGCGGCACTCCACGAGCGGGCACCTTCGATGAGGGCGAGGGCGAACCACGGCAGTAGCAGGTGGGCGATGACGGCGCCGACGCGGCCGTCACCGAGACCCACGAGGAAGACGGGCGCGAGCGTCCACAGCAGGGCGGCCGCGACGGGAGGCCAGACCCGCTCGCTGAGCCGGGTGGCCGCCCACCACGCGCCGAGCGCGGCGAACGGGAGCGCGGTGAGCCACAGCAGCACCAGCGAGTACGAGGGCGACCACCAGGTGGCCGACCCGAGCAGTGCCCAGATGCCGGTGGCGGGGTCGGCGGCGCCCCGGAAACCGGGACCGATCTCGCGCTCACCCCACCCGAGCCGGCTCCACAGGTCGGACACCTCGGACGCGAACGGGATGAGACCGCCGCCTTCGAGGCTGGTCGCGCCGAGCAGGCGCCAGAACACGATGACGCCGGTGACGAGCGCGACGACCACGACCCAGGCCCCGCCGCCCAGGAAGGAGGCGCGCACCAGGTCGGCTTCGCGGCCGTGACGATCGTCGGCGCGTTCGCGTTCGTGCGCACGGTGCTCGCGCAGCGCCGGTCCGTCGAGCCGCAACGGGGCGACGGCGCGCCAGCCGGTCTTGCGTCCGCGTCGCAGCCGCGACCGCGCACCGGGCACAGATCCGTCGAAGGCGGCCACGAAGGCGGCGGCGATCTCGCCCGGCACCGCGCCGGGGCGCTTCGCGAGCAACTGCCCGAGTGAGCGGATCACGGCGAGCGGGAGCAGCGCCAGCCAGTGCAACGGCACCGCGAGGGCGGGGGCGTACACGAATCGGCGGTGCAGCTGCGCTGTGCGCGTGAGGCGGCGGCGGGTGCGGCTCGTGGCGGGGCGACGACGTCCGAGGTCTTCGGGTCGCCGGGACCGGGCGACGCGGGCAGCGGGCACCCGCACGACGCGGTGCCCGGCGAGGCGGATGCGGATGCCGAGGTCGAGACCCGCATCCGTGGACGGCAGCCCGGCGTCGAGACCGTCGACGGCCTGCCACACGGCACGGCGCACCAGGGCGCCCTCGACGCCCACCGACATCACATCGGTGACGGGGTCGTACTGCGCCTGGTCGAGTTCGCCGTCGACGAGCACCACGGTGGCGCCGAGGCCCGAGATCGTCTCCCCGTAGGACACGATCCGACCCGGGTCGTCAGGATCGACGAGCTTCGGCCCCGCCATCGCGACGGAGGGCGCGAGCTCCACTGCGGCGAGGAGCGCGGCGAGCGCCCCCGGTTCGGGCGCGGTGTCGGCGCGGAGCAACCACAGCCACTCCGCGGAATCCTCGGCGGGCGGTGCCGCGCGGAGGGCACGTGCGATGCCGACGCCGAAACTGCCGCCGGTCGCGGTCACGACCTGCGTGACGCCGGCGGATGCGAGAAGCTCCGGATCGAGCACCGTCGTCGGCTCCGACACGACGATAAGAGCGTCGGGTCGCCGGGTCTGACGGGAGAGGGCCGCGAGGGTGCCGTCGAGCCACCGGTCGCCGTCCTGGACGACGAGGATCGCGGTGGTACGAGGCATCCCACCCACGCTATGCGCGGGTCAGCCGTGCGGGGGAAGCGACACGCCTCCGCGGCGAGCCGGGGCGGCCCGAACGCACCCCCGATCGGGGCTCAGAGGTTCAGGCGGTGCGGCCGCGACGCAGCTTGCGGCGCTCCCGCTCGCTGAGGCCACCCCAGATGCCGAAGCGCTCGTCGTTGTCGAGCGCGTACTCGAGGCACTGGGCGCGCACCGAGCAGCCGGTGCAGATGCGCTTCGCGTCGCGGGTGGAGCCGCCCTTCTCGGGGAAGAACGCCTCGGGGTCGGTCTGTGCGCAGAGGGAGTCGGTCTGCCAGGCGAGCGGGTTGCCATCGTCTTCGATCGCGGGGCGCAGGCCCGGCATGCCGAGTCGGACCGGATCGACGAACCAGTCCTCGGGGACTGACGGACGGTACTCGTTCTTCGTCATGGCGTCCTCCCCTCGCGACTCCGGCCGTTCGCGTTGCAGTAATTACACTCGTGTCATTCGCCGGAGTCAAGTCGCGGAATGGTAGTCCGCGTCCCTTCGGGCGTGTCGCGACGCGCCGACGACCTCGATCTCGATCAGGCCTCAGCTCGCCGCGGTGCGCGCCGCCCACGCGCTCGCGACCATCTCATCGAGCGTGTGACGCATCGCCCAGTCCAGATCGCGCGCCGCCAGCTGCCCGGATGCGACGATCCGCGCCGGGTCGCCGGGCCGCCGAGGGCCGATCTCGGGGACGAAATCGATGCCCGTGACACGCACCATGGCATCCATGATCTGCTTCACCGAGGCGCCGTCGCCGCTGCCCAGGTTGTAGGCCCGTTCGAGCGGGCGCCCCTCGGTGAGTGCCTGCGCCGCGGCCACGTGAGCCCGGGCGAGGTCGGCGACGTGGATGTAGTCGCGCACGTTGGTGCCGTCGGGCGTCGGGTAGTCGTCGCCGTTGATGCGCGGCGTGCGACCCTCGACGAGGGCGTCGAACACCAGCGGGAACAGGTTGTGCGGGCTCGTGTCGTACACGTCGGGGTAGCCCGAGCCGACCACGTTGAAGTAGCGCAGCGAGGTGTGCGCGAGTCCGCTCGCGACCTCCTGGTCGCGCAGCAGCCACTCGCCGATGAGCTTCGACTCGCCGTACGGCGAGGTGGGGTTCTTGGCGGTGTCCTCGGTGACGAGGTCGACATTCGTGTTGCCGTAGACGGCCGCCGACGACGAGAAGACGATGCGATTCACGTCTTTCTCCCGCATTGCGGCGAGCAGCACGCGCGTGCCCTCGACGTTCTGGGCGTAGGTGTGCAGCGGCCGTTCGACCGAGACCCCAGCGTACTTGAAGCCGGCGACGTGGATGACGCCGGTGACACCGTGGCGCTCGATCGTGTCGATGAGACGCTCACCGTCGAGGATCGTCGCCTCGATGAACGGCACCCCCGCGACGAACTCGCGATGTCCGCTCGAGAGGTCGTCGACGACGACCGCGTCGAGTCCGGATTCCTGGAGGGCGCGCACCACGTGCGCGCCGATGTAGCCGGCGCCGCCGGTCACGAGCCACGTCATGGGCCCAGGCTATCGGCCCAGGTCAGGCGCGCTTGACCGGGGTGCGGCGGTAGCCGTCGTGCGAGACGGTGACGAAGGTGGCGACGATCCCCGCGATTGCGAGCCCGCCGAGTGCGAGAAGCAGAAAAGTGATCATGGCAGAAAATCTACGGATTGCTGATTCGCGCCACGAGTGGCATCATCGACACATTCCGTCGATTAACTGCCAAGGAGTGTCCGGATGCTGAAGAAGGTCGTCTGCCTCGCCATCCCCGGCACGGCGCCGTTCGAGTTCGGCGTCGTCTGCGAGGTGTTCGGCATCGACCGCAGCGACATGGGCGGCCCCCGCTTCGACTTCGCGATCGCCACCGCCGACCCGGGTGCCGTCGAGATGAGCCTCGGGATCTCGATGAACATCGACCTCGATCTCTCCGTCGCCGCCGACGCCGACCTCATCGCGGTGCCCGCCCACCGCATCGGGCCCGTCGACGAGCGCTACCTGGACGTCATCCGCGCCGCCGAAGCCCGCGGCGCGTGGGTGATGAGCGTCTGCTCGGGCGCCTTCGTGCTCGCGCAGGCGGGCGTGCTCGACGGGCGCCGCGCCACCACGCACTGGATGCACGCCGACCGCCTCGCATCCGAGTTCCCGGCGATCGACGTCGACCCCGACGTGCTCTTCGTGCAGGACGGCAAGGTCGTCACCGGCGCAGGCACCGCGGCTGGCATCGACGCCGCGCTGCACATCGTGCGCGAGGAGTTCGGCGCCACGATGACCAACGTCATCGCCCGCCGCATGGTGGTGCCGCCGCAGCGCGACGGCGGGCAGTCGCAGTACATCCCCACCCCCGTGCCCGAATGCCGCAGCGACGCGTTCGCGCTCGTCATCGAGTGGATGCTGGAGAACCTCGACCAGGACCTCACCGTCGACCAGCTGGCACGACGCGCCCTCATGTCGAGCCGCACCTTCGCCCGCCGCTTCCGCGCCGAGACCGGCACCACGCCCGCCGCCTGGCTGAACCGTCAACGCATCCTGCGCGCCCAGCAGGAGCTGGAGCAGACCGACGACGGCCTCGAGCAGATCGCGCAGCGCTCCGGCTTCGGCACCGCCGCCGTCATGCGGCACCACTTCCTGAAGGTGCTGCAGACCACCCCCACCGCGTACCGTCGCGCGTTCGGCGCGCGCGAAGCCGGCTAGGCGGCGGGCAGTAGCGCCACGTAGGTGGCCACCTCGGCCAACAGGTCGGCCGGTGCGGCGTGGGAGAGGACACAGATCGCCGCCCCGCGGGCCGCGAAGCACACCTCGTTGCCCGCGTCGCTCGAGGACTGCGACCCGAAGTCCGCACCGGCGATCTCCACCGCGGTGACACCCGGACGCTGCGCGATGGCGGCGGCCGCCCACGCTCCACCAGGCAGGCTCGTGATGTGGATGTATTCGCCGGTCGAGCCCTCGAACGGCACCATCGAGAACCCGCTCCGCTCCCACGTGTGCCACGACAGCGCGCCGATCTCGTCGTAGCCCGCAGGGTGCGGTTCCGGGATCCCGAACGCCGTCTCGACGAGCGGCGCGGCACTGTTCCACATGTAGTCGTTGGTGAGCGGCGACACCTGGGGTACCCAGGAGTCGGGAGCGACGGCGACCTCCTCGACGGCTGCGACGATCAGCGCAGCGGCGCCCTCGAGACGTGAACGCAGTTCGTCTGCACCCGCCGGGCCACGCAGCTGGACACCGAGCCACACGTCTCCGATGCGGATGTCGGCCCAGCATTCGGAGGTCTCAGAGCCCGGGATGCAGGTAAGCGTCGACGCGTCGCCGAGGCTGTCGACGACCGGAGTGTCGCCCTCGCGCCATCCCCTCGCCGACTCGAATACCTCGCCGGCCTCGGGCACCAGGAAGACCCGAACGAGGGGCGAATCCCACCCGCCGTCGCCCCACTGGCAGGTCAGCACGCCCGCCTGTCGGTCGGCTGCTTCGTAGAGCGACGAGACCGTCGCGTTGGATCGGGTTGTCGCGGAGGACCCGAGCATCGCAGCGGACAGCGACGGCGGCACGATCGCATCGCAGGTGGTGTCGAAGCGGATCGGGGGGCCTGCAGGCGGCTCGACGGTCGGCACCGCCGACGGCGTCGGCTCGGCCTCGGGCGTCTCGACGACCTCGGGCGCGGGGATGCCCGACGCAGGTCGGGTGAGCACGAAAGCGACCGAGGCGCCGGCGATGGCGACGACGACGACCGACGCGACCGAGATCAGGATCACGGCTCGCCTCGAGAGACGAGGACGCCGGACCACATCCTCGGAAAGCTGCTGCTCGCTCATGTTGTGAACATTAGGGAGACGCGCATTCCGCGGGCAGCACTCGACGGAAACGATCCGATCACATTTGCTCGGATAGGCCGGGACGCCGAATAGCGGCAGGATGGGGAGGTGACCGAGCCCGATCCGACCCCCTCCACCCGTGGCGACGACTACGCCGAACGCTTGGAGCGCCTGGGCGGCAAGAAGTGGAAGCGGGTGCTCGATGTGCAGCGCCCGTACCGCTGGAACCTGCGCCGCTGGAACCTGGGCCGCACACTCGATGTCGGCTGCGGCAACGGACGCAACCTGGTGAACCTGCCGGCGGGGTCGGTCGGCGTCGACCACAACCCGTCGCTCGTCGCGGCGGCCCGGGCGGTCGGATGCGAGGCCTACACCGTCGACGAGTTCATGGCGAACGCCGAGCTCACCCGCCCCGGCGCCTACGATTCCCTGCTCGCTTCGCACCTCATCGAGCACCTCACCCCGGGGTTCGCACGCGAGATCCTCAGCGGCTACCTGCCGCTCATCAAGCCCGGCGGTACGGTCGTCTTCATCACCCCGCAGGAGCGCGGGTACGCCTCGGATGCGACGCACATCGCGTTCACCGACTTCGACGCCCTCCGCGCACTGTGCGCCGACCTCGGCCTCGAGGTGGTGAAGGCGTACTCGTTCCCGTTCCCGCGCTGGATGGGCAAGCTCTTCACCTACAACGAGTTCAACCTGGTCGCGCGCACTCCGGCGTAGGCGCCCGTCAGGTGTGGGCGATGAAGACGGTGCCCTCGCCGCGCAGGCCGAGCCAGGCCTCACCGTCGACGAACACCGCGTGTCCCCGCTCCAGCACCGGCCCGTCTTCCAGAGCCACCGAGCCCTCCGTGCAGAGCGCGATCGCGGGACCGTCGAGCCGCACCTCGACACCGCGGGCCGCCGCATCCGGGGCGATCACGGTGAGCACGAAGTCGTCGACGTCGGGACGGAACACCTGCACCCCCGCCTCCGGCACCTCCGGCGCCAGGTAGGGGGCGGGCAGCGGGCGGAAGTCGAGCACCGACAGCAGCTCGGGCACGTCGACGTGCTTCGGCGTGAGGCCCCCGCGCAGCACGTTGTCGGATGAGGCCATCAGCTCGATGCCGAGCCCCTCCAGGTAGGCGTGGATGTTGCCCGCCGGCAGGTACAGCACCTCGCCGCGGTGCAGTTCGACCGTGTGCAGCAGGAAGGAGATCGCGATGCCCGGGTCGCCCGGGTAGGCGTCGGCGAGGGTGCGCACGGTCTGCCAGCTGACCCCGTCGGCCGTCGCGGACGCCTCGACGAGCGTCGCAACCAGATCGTCGACGTCGTCGCCTGCACCGATGAGCCACGCGAACACGTCGCGCAGCGATCCGTCATCGGTGAGTCGGTCGAGCAGCGGGGCGATGCGCTCATCCCCGGCGACCACCGCGAGCGCCTCCCGCGTCTCGGCGACCGGCCGGAAACCCGAGAGCGCACGGAAAGGCTCCGACAGCGCGTAGATGAGCTCCGGCTTGTGGAACTCGTCCTTGTAGTTGCGGTGCGGCGCATCGAGCGGCACTCCGGCCGCGTTCTCGCGGGCGAAACCCTCCACCGCCTGCTCGGGCGTCGGATGCGCCTGCAGCGACAGGGGTGCGGCGGCGGCCAGCACCTTCAGCAGGAACGGCAGCCGCCCGTCGACGACGTCGAGCAGGGTGCGCTCCTCCCCCACCACCCTCGACGGGGAACCCGGGTGCGCACCGAGCCACAGCTCAGCCTCCGGGCCACCGCTCGGCGTCGTGCCGAGCAGGTCGGCGATCGCCGTGGCCGACCCCCAGGCGTAGTCACGGGGCGTGTTGGTGATCTCGACGAACATGGCGCCTCCGGTCAGGGGTCGGATTGGATCAAACTACCAACGGGCTGGAGCCTCGCGAATCGGGTGCGTAGGCTCCCGGTGCCCGCATCCGGATCAAGGGAGACACCCGCATGTCCTTCACGCCGCTCGCCAGCGACTTCTACGGCTTCGAGAGCCAGCTCACCGAGACCGAGCGCGAGGCGCTCGCCGGCATCCGCGCGTGGCTCGAGGCGGATGTGAAGCCACTCGTCAACGACTACTGGGATCGCGCCGAGTTCCCGCACGAGATCCTGCCCGCCTTCCACCGGCAGCCGATCTTCGGCATGCAGTGGGACGAGACGAAGGCGTTCGAGAACTCCGCCCTCTACCGCGGATGGGTGGCGCTCGAGCTGGCGCGCGTCGACGCCTCCGTCGCCACTTACGTGGGCGTGCAGAACGGGCTCGCGATGGGCGCGATCGGTGTCGCCGGGTCCGCGGAGCAGCGCGCCGAATGGCTGCCGAAGCTCGCCTCCGGTGAACTGATCGGCGCGTTCGGCCTCACCGAGCCGCTGTCGGGGTCCGACTCCGCCCAGGGGCTGCGCACCGTCGCCACCCGTGACGGCGACGAGTGGGTCATCTCCGGTTCGAAGCGCTGGATCGGCAACGCCACGTTCAGCGACATCGTCATCATCTGGGCGAAGGATGCCGCCGACGGCCAGGTGAAGGGCTTCATCGTGCCCACCTCGACCCCCGGCTACACGGCCACCAAGATCGAGCGGAAGCTCGCGCTGCGCATTGTGCAGAACGCCGACATCACCCTCGACGAGGTGCGCATCCCCGAGGCGCTCCGCCTGCAGAACGCGAACTCGTTCCGCGACACCGCCGCGGTGCTGCGCCTCACCCGCGCCGAGGTCGCCTGGGCGGCCGTCGGTGTCGCGGTCGGCGCCTACGAGGCCGCCCTCGCCTACACGAACGAGCGCATCCAGTTCGGCAAGCCGATCGCCTCCCACCAGCTCATCCAGCAGCACCTGGCCACCATGATCGGCGACATCACCGCCTCGATCGCCATGTGCATGCGCGTCTCGCAGATGCTCGACGAAGGCACCCAGAAGGACGAGCACGCGGCGCTGGCGAAAGCGTTCACCACCGCCCGGATGCGCGACACGGTCGCCCGCGCCCGCGAGGTGATGGGCGGCAACGGCATCGTGCTCGACTACGACGTGACGCGCTTCTTCAACGACGCGGAGGCCCTCTACTCGTACGAGGGCACCCGCGAGATGAACACCCTCATCGTGGGGCGCGCGCTCACCGGCAAGGCCGCATTCGTCTGACTCGGTAGCCTGATCCCATGAGGGCCGCGACCACCTACCAGCGCGCCCTCGCCGTGCTGTCGTTCACGGTGCTCGCGGCGGGCGACTTCTGGCGCTACCTGCTCAGTTGGTGGGGGTGGGGCGCGCTCGCGCTGCTCATCGTGGTGCTCGCCGTCGTCGAGCTGGTGCGGATGCGCGTCGACGTGCGCCGCCTGCCGTTCAGCTTGCTGCTGTTCATCGGGTTCGCGGCGGTGTCGATCATCTGGTCGGCGTACCCGGGGGCCTCCGCCCTGGGCGTGCTGCTCACCCTCGCGACCACCGCGGTCGCCGCGTTCCTGGCCGGGTGCTTCACCTGGGAGGAAGTGCTCGAGACCTTCTCGGATGCGATGCGCTGGCTGCTGGGGCTCTCGCTGCTGTTCGAGTTCGTGGTGGCCGCGTTCGTGCGCCAGCCGGTGTTGCCGCTGTGGGTCGACTACAGCCACCTGGAGAAGATCCCGGCCGCGTTCTACTGGTCACGCAACCTGCTCTTCGAGGGTGGCCGCATCCAGGGCATCGTCGGAAACGCGAACCTGCTGGGCATGATCGCCCTGCTCGGGTTGATCGTCTTCGTCGTGCGACTGGTGGCGCGCAAGAGCTCGCCCGCGTGGGGCTGGTTCTGGATCGCCGTCGCGGTCGCCGCGTTCGTGCTCACCCGTTCGTCGACCGTCATCGTCGCCACCGTCGTGGTGGTGCTGGTCGCCGTGTTCCTGTGGGAGGTGCGGCGCACCACGGGCGCGGCACGCGTCGCCGTCTACGCGACGGGCGCGGTGCTCGCCGTCGCCGGTGTCGTCGCCGCGGTGCTGGCACGGGGACCGCTGCTCGGTCTGCTCGGCAAGTCGTCCGACCTCACCAATCGGCTCGACATCTGGGAGACCGTCGGCGCCCTCGCCGCTGAACGTCCCGTCGCCGGCTGGGGCTGGGTGGGCTACTGGAACCCGTGGGTGGCCCCCTTCGACGACCTCATCGTCATCAAGGGCGTCACCTACCTGCAGGCGCACAACGCCTGGCTCGACGTCTTCCTCCAGCTCGGCGTGATCGGCGTCGTGCTCTTCGCGCTGCTCGTCCTCGGGGCGCTGGTGCGCAGCTGGGGTATGGCGGCCGAGATCGAACGCATCCGCTTCGCCCCCGCCGAACTGCGCTGGCCCGAGACCGCCGCGCCCCTGCTGCTGCTCACCGCTCTGCTCGTGCAGAGCCTCGCCGAGAGCCGCCTGCTCATCGAGATCGGCTTCGCCCTGCTGGTGATCATCGCCGTGAAGACGGGGACGCGCGACCCGGAGCGCGCGGCGAGGCTCAGCTGATGGTCGAGCGCCCGGAGCGCCGAGACGTCGCCGCCGCCTTCGTCGGGCTACTGCGCAACCCCCGGTTCTCGGCCGTGCTGGCCACCGCCGGCGTCGGCATCGCCACCTTCAACTTCGCCCTCGTGCGGCTCGCCGGGTGGGCCGGCTACCTGGCGGCCCTCGTGGTGCTCCTCGCACTGATGATCGTCGTACTGGCGGTGCGGCGCCGCGAACTCGACGGCGACATCCCCCCGATCTCGCTGCTCGTGTTCATGGGCTGGGCCGTGATCTCGGTCATCTGGAGCGAATACCAGTGGGTCACCATCGGGGGTGCCGGCTACCTCCTCGCCTACGCCTTCGTGGGCGTGTTCATCGCCTACACGCGCGACACCATCCAGATCGTGCGCACCTGGGGCGATGTGATGCGCTTCGCGATCGGGATCTCGCTCGCCCTGGAGGTCTTCTCCGGCATCCTCATCGACACGCCGATCGCGCTGCTCGGAGTGCAGGCCCGCATCGCCGAGCTGGGGCCGATCTCCGGCATCCTGCAGACCCGCAACCAGCTGGGCCTCATCGCCCTGATCGGCGCGGTCAGCTTCGCCACCGAACTGCGCACCCGATCGGTGCGGCCGCTCGTCGGCATCCTGTCGCTCGTGGGCGCCGGGATCACGGTCGCCCTCACCCAGTCGCCGATCATCATCGGCACGGCCGGTGTGGTCGCCGCCGCCGCCGGCGTGCTGTACCTGATCCGCCGCGTGCGACCCGATCACCGTCAGGCCTGGCAGTTCGTGATCCTCGGTGTCACCGTCACGCTCATCGTGATCGCGTGGGTGTTCCGCGGGTTCCTCGTGCAGGTGTTCAACGCGCAGGGCGCCCTCGACTACCGCCTGCACCTGTGGCAGAAGATCGTCGCCCTGCTGCCCGGCAACAGCATCGAAGGCTGGGGGTGGACCGGGCGCTGGCATCCGGACGTCGCCCCCTACCTGGCGCTCACCGCATCCGGCAACCGCCCCGCGTCGTCCGCCCTCAACGCCTACCTCGACGTGCTGTTCCAGCTGGGCATCATCGGCCTGGTGATCTTCGTCGGGATGCTGGGGCTCGCGTTCGTGCGCTCGTGGCTGCTCGCCGGACGCCGCCGCAGCGTCATCTACGCGTGGCCGGCACTCGTGCTGGTGGCGCTGCTGATGGTGTCACTCGCCGAGAGCTCGATCCTCGTCGACATCGGATGGCTCACCTTCGTGGTGTGCTGCGTCACCGCGTCGCGCGAATTGAGCTGGCGTTCGGCGCTGGCGCGGGTGCCGTCGGCCGACGCCAATCCGCTCCCCCACGACCCGTCACGCTGACACCCGGCATTCCCCGAGGGAGGGTGCTGGCACACTAGAGGCATGTCTCGCGTCGATCCCCCCTGCCCCGAGTGAGCGGGAGCATCCCCGGGGCGAGCGAGGCGACGCTCGAGATCCTGCTGCCCTTCTACGGCGACCCCGGCTACCTGCGTCTCGCCGTCGAGAGCGTGCTCGCCCAGTCCGACCCCGACTGGACGCTCACCGTCATCGACGACCGCTACCCCGGCACCGAGCACACCCGCTACCTGGAGTCGCTCGACGACCCGCGTGTGCGCCACCTCGTCAACGAGACCAACCTCGGGGTCTCCCGCAACTTCCAGCACGCCACCGACCTGGCGACGGCCGACTTCTGTGTGATCTTCGGCGGCGACGACGTGATGCTGCCCGACTACGTGGCCCGTGTGCGTCAACTGATCGCCGCCCACCCGGAGGCGGATGTGATCCAGCCGGGCGTCGCCGTCATCGACGAGGCGGGACGAGAGGTTCTGCCGCTCGCGGACCGGGTGAAGGCGAGCTACCGCCCGAAGGGACCCGGGCCGCAGGTGCTCACCGGTGAACCGCTGGCGTCGAGCCTCATGCGGGGTCTCTGGACCTACTTCCCGTCGGTGGCGTGGAAGACCTCGACGCTGAAGCGGTACGGCTTCACCGCCCAGTTCGAGGTGTCGCTCGACGCCACGCTGCTGCTCGACATCGCCCTCGGCGACGGCGTGCTCGTCGCCGACGACGAGATCGTGTTCCAGTACCGGCGCCACCAGGCGAGCGTCTCGTCGGCGACCGCCGTCGACGGCAGCCGGTTCGCCGAGGAGCGCGCGTTCTTCGCGGATGCCGACCGCCTCTGCCGGGAACGCGGCTGGACGAAGGCCGCGCGCATCGCCCGACGCCACCTGTCGTCGCGGCTGAACGCCGTGAGCCAGCTGCCCCGCGCGGTCGCCCAACGCGACGGCGCCGGGGTGCGAGCGCTGCTGCGTCACGCCGTCGCCCGTACCCGCTCCCACGGTAGGATCGACGCATGACCGGCGCGGCACGGACCCTCGTCGTGATGCCCGCTTTCAACGAGTCAGCCACCGTCGCGAGCGTGATCGCCGAAGTGCGTCGCGCTCTGCCCGACGTGGCCTGCCTCGTGGTCGACGACGGATCCCGCGACGACACCAGCGGCGTCGCGCGTCGAGCCGGTGCGCTCGTCGCCCAACTGCCCTACAACCTGGGCGTCGGCGGGGCGATGCGCCTCGGCTTCAAGTACGCCATCGAGCAGGGCTACGACAACGTGGTCCAGATCGACGCCGACGGCCAGCACGACCCCGCGCAGGTGCCGCAGCTGCTCGCCGCGCTGGAGCACGCCGACGTCGTGATCGGCGCCCGATTCGCCGGCGAGGGCGACTACGAGGTGCGCGGTCCCCGCCGCTGGGCGATGAAGCTGCTCAGCAGCACCCTCAGCGGCGCCGCGAAGACCAAGCTGACCGACACCACATCCGGTTTCAAGGCGTCCGGCCCCCGCGCCGTCGCCCTATTCGCCGAGCACTACCCCGCCGAGTACCTCGGCGACACCATCGAGGCGCTCGTGCTCGCGGTGCGCAACGGCTGCACCGTCACGCAGGTGCCGGTGGCGATGCGTCCCCGCGGCGGTGGCGTGCCCTCGCACAACCCGGTCAAGGCGGGCGTGTACCTGCTGCGGGCGTTCCTCGCACTGATCGTCGCCTTCATCCGCCCGGCCGAACGCCCCCGCGCCGAGGGAGTCGCATGAGCCTCACCAGTTACCTCCTCGGCGTGGCCGCCGCGCTCGTGACGATCATCGTCGTGATCGAGCTGCTGCGCCGCCGCCGCCTGCGCGAGCGGCACGCGATCTGGTGGCTGCTCGGCGGCACGCTGGCCCTCATCACGGGCCTGTTCCCGGGCATCCTCGACTGGGCGGCCGGCCTGCTCGGCATCGCCGTGCCCGTCAACCTCGTCTTCTTCGTGAGCATCGCGATCCTCGTGCTGGTGTGCATCCAGCACAGCTCCGAACTGACCCAGGCAGAGTCGCGCGAGCGCTCGCTCGCCGAGACCACCACGCTGCTCGAGATGCGGGTGCGTGCGCTCGAGGAGAAGCTCGACGCGGCATCCGACCCCGCGTCGGGCGACGACGACGGCGGCACCGCATGAGGCGGCGTCCCTCGACGCTGCGGGTGCTGCTCGTCAGCTGGGCGGTGCTGATCCTCGGCTCCGTGCTATGGGCGCTCGCGACCCCGATCTCCGGCTCCCCGGATGAACCGGCGCACCTCGTGAAGGCCGCGTCGGTCGTGCGCGGCGAGTTCGTCGGCACGGCCACCGAGGTGGGGCACGAGGTGACCGTGCCCATGTACGTCGCGTGGACCCACGCCTGGACGTGCTTCGCCTTCAATGAAGACCAGCCCGCCGACTGCGTGCCGCCCATGCCGGGCAACCCCGACGACCTGACCACCTCGGTGACCATGGCAGGCCTGTACAACCCGGTGTACTACCTCGCCGTCGGATGGCCGAGCCTGTTGTTCGGCGACGACACCGGCATCTACGCGATGCGCATCGTGAGCTCCGTGCTCACCACGTTCTTCCTCGCCGCGTCGATCGCGCTCATCGCCGGCTGGCGGCGACCCGTGCTGCCCCTGGTCGGTGTGGTCGCGTTCGCGACGCCCACCATGATGTGGCTGGCATCCGCCGTGAACCCGAACGCGCTGGAGGCGACGACCGCTCTGGCGGTCATCACCGGCATGTACACGCTGCTGCGTGAGAAGTCCGACAGCCGCTGGGCGGTCGTGATCCTGACGATCTCCGCCGCGATCGGCGTCACCGCGCGCGGCCTGTCGCCGCTGTGGATCGCCCTTGCGCTGCTGGTGCCGCTGCTGCTGGTGCCGTTCGCCGAGGTGGTGCGCTTCTTCCGGCGGCGCGACGTGCTGATCGGTGCCGGCGTCATCCTTCTGGCAACCCTCGGCTCGCTCGCCTGGACGCTCGGATCGAACTCGCTCACCTCGGGTGCGACCGACCCCGACATCCAGATCATCTACCCGGGCGCGGGGTCGTCGCCGATCTCCGGCTTCTTCCACATCCTGGTGCGCACCTTCGAGTTCAACCAGCAGATGATCGGCATGTTCGGCTGGATGGACACCTGGGCGCCGGTCGCCGTGTTCTTCGTCTACGCGACCCTCATCGGCGGCATCCTCGCCGCAGCTCTCGTGGCCCTGCGGGGGCGCGCTCTCATCCAGGTGCTCGTGCTCGCCGCGGCCCTCGTGTTCCTGCCCGCCATCGTGCAGGCGGCGTACGTGACCGCGGGCGGCTACATCTGGCAGGGCCGCTACAGCCTGCCGCTGTTCGCGCTGCTGATGCTCGCCGCGGCCACGATGCTCAGCGACCGTTGGACGCTCCCCGACCGCACCACCGTGCAGCGCTCCGTGTGGCTGCTGGTGACCGCGATCGGCGCCGCCCACGTGGTCTCGTTCGTGTTCATGCTCAAGCGCTTCGCCGTGGGCAGCGCCGCGAGCTGGGGCGCTTTCGCGCAGGACCCCGCGTGGGTGCCGCCGCTCGGCACGGTCGGCCTGACCGCCGCGTTCGGGCTATTCGGCGTCGGTGTCGCCGTGGTCGGCGGCATCGGGCTGCTGCGTTCCGCGCGTGCGGAGCGCGAGCAGGTGGATGCCGATACCCACGAGGGGACCGACCGCGAGACCGAGCAGCACGCGGTCTGACAGCGGCAGCGGCACGAGCAGCAACGCCACGACGGCGGCGCCCGCCGCCACCGTCCAGCCGGCGACGTACAGGCCGTGCCGGGAGGCGGCGAGGGCAGCCGCACCGGTGACGGCGAGGAGCGCGGTGCACAACGACGCGAGCACGAGCCCGGTGACGTACCAGGGGTCGAGTTCGTACGCGGGACCCGCGATGAACACGATCACCGGAACCCCGAGCAGGTAGACGGCGCCGGCGAAGAGCAGCCCGAGACCGACGACGACACCCAGAACACGCGCCAGGGCCCCGCCGAGGCTGCCGTGGTGGCGGAACCACACCACGAGGAAGCTCTGCAGAGCCAGCACCACCACCACGAGCGGCGCACGGGTGAGGGTCAACGCGAACACCAGCGGGCCCACCTCGGACGCCTGCGCACCGGCCGCGAGACCGATCAGCAGCGGGGCGCCGCTGACGAGCGCGGCGGTGCCGACCGCCGCCCCCACGGTGCTCAGCAGGTTGTGCGCGAGGCGACGACCGTGGGCATCGATCGCGAAGACGCGACGCCGCGAAGCCACCACGAGGAACGCGAGCACGAACGGGTAGGGCAACACCGCCGCCCAGCTCGCCACCATCGGCCCGCCACCAAGCAGCAACGCGACGAGGATGAAGGTGAGGCGGAGCGCGACGTCGCCGACGATCACCACGACGATCGCGCGCCACGCGTGCAGGCCGTACAGCACACCGGTGAGCAGGGCGATGACGGCACTCATCGCCGCACCGACGACGAGCGCGAAGCCGTCGGAGAGCGCACCCTCGGGGAAGAGAATCGCGACCACCGGGACGACGAGCAGGGCGACGGCGGCGGCCCCGAGCAGCGACACGGCCGGGCCGAACCGCGCGATCGTCGAGCGTGTGCGGTGGGCCGTCTCGGGATCGGTCGTCGCCACCGTGCCGCGGCTGAACTCCTGCTGGATTCCCGACAGCGCACCCACCGAGAGGAACAGCGCGCCCCAGAAGATGGCGAACTGGGCGTACTCCGTCTCGGTGAGCCCGCGGACGGCGATGAAGGTGATGGCGTAACCACCGATGCCGGCGATCGCCGTCGCCACGGTGACCGCACCGAATCCTGTGCCGCGCCGCTCAGCCATGCAGTTGCACCTTCCAGGTGACGTCGGGGCAGCCCGCCTCGAGCTCCGCCTCGAGCGCGGGGTCGGCGGTGTGCACCACCACATCCCCGCCCCAGGCGCGGATCGCGTCGCACACCTGGCCGGCATCCGTCGAGTCGAGCAGGTAGGCGTACGAGCGGATCGGGTCGTCGCCGGCGCCGGCGTCGAGTTGCAGCAGCCAGAAGTTGATGAACGCGTCGTGCGGGCCGAGCCGCGCGGCGAGCGCCCGTGTGCCGGTGGCGGCGAGGTCGAAGACCTGCTCGGGCGCCTCGGCAGGGGCTGCGACGCCCGTTCCTCGCACGACGTCGACCCACGGGAACAGCTGCGCCAGTATCGGCTGACGGATGGGCGGCACCAGCGTCATGCATCCCGCGAGAGCGACCGCGCCGACGACACCGACCGCGATCGACGCCCGACGGCGGGCACCGCTCGCGGTGAGGGCCGCGCACAGGCTGCCGATGGCGATGGCGATGAGCAGCACGATGATCAGCCACGCCATCTTCGCCGGGTAGTACCCCCAGGGGTGCCCGGTGGGGATGCGCTGGAAGACGAGGTAGCCGATCCCGACGACAGCGGCGACGCCGACCGCGATGATGCCGACGAGTCGGTGGCGGTCGCCCGCCATCACGGCGACCGTGCAGATGATCGCCGCCGAGACCCCCATGGTGACGACCGTGTCGCTCGAGCTCAGCGCCGGGAAGCCTCCGTTGACGGCGAGCGCGGCGCCGTCGCGCTGCAGGTCCTCGAGGGTGACCGCGATCGCGTACAGCGGCACCGGCAGCGCCACCGCGATCCACGCGACTAGCGCGCCGAGGCTGCGGCGGATGCGGCGGCGGTCGGCGATGAGCGCCGCGACGGCGAGCGCGGCCGGCACCGCCGCGAGCGGCGCCCAGGTTGCCAGCATCCCGACGGTCGCGACGCTCAGCAGAGCTGCGCCCCGCAGCGGCGAGATGCGGCACTCGAGCCACCCGATCCACGCCGCGAACAGCAGAATCAGCGCGACGGGCGCGTTCAGGAATCCGAAGTCCCACGCGAAGCCCATGACGTACCAGCTGAGCGGCATGAGCCCGGCGACGACGCCGGCGATCCAGCGTCCGGCCGTCGACAGTCGCGGCGTGTGCACCGCGACGAGCGCAGCGAGCAGCGACACGAGCAGCGCGAGGGCGATCCAGAGCTGTGCGAGGCGGTCGATGTCGTGCCGCAGCAGGTCGGCCCCGACCTCCGACCGCCCGACGATCGCGACCATTGCCAGCAGCGCGGCCGCCGACGGAGACGAGTTGGGGTGGGTCTCCGGACGCAGCCCGCCGTCGTCCATCATGAACCGCGACGAGATGACGTTCCACGCCGTGTCGCCGTGCATCGCCCAGAGCACGCCACGCGAGCCGGTGATCTCACCGATGAGCAGCATGATGACGGCCACGAGCGGTGCGACCGCGGCCGAGATCGCCCGGTTGAAGCCGGGTCGAGTGGTGCGGTGTCGCGCGGGGAGAGCCAGGACCGCCGTGCCCGCCGCACCCAGGAAGGCGAACCAGACCAGCCCGACCGTGTCGACCCCGACGCCGAGCAGCGGGGCGAGACGGTTGACGACCACTCCGGCCACCACGAACAGCACCGCCGAGGCGGCGACCGCGAAGGTGCCCGACGCGAACTGCGCGAGGGCGAGCACCACGATCGCGGAGGCGCCCGCGATGAGCGGCCACGGGGTGTCGGCGACCAGCCACAGCACGACGCCGAGCACGACGAGCGCGCCGGCGATCGCCGCGGTGACGGCGTGTTCGACGCGGCTCACATCGCCGGGAGCCGACATGTTCCGCTCGCCGACGGCCGGCGTCTCGTTCACCACGGCTGCAGGAGGTCGCGCAGTACGTCGGCGCTCCCTCGGCTCGCGTAGCGTCCGTACTCGCCGCGGCGCGCGAGTCGTGCGATCGTCGGGAGGCGCCGGATGCGGGACTGGGGAAGTTCGGCGCGCTCCGTCTCGAAGCGTCGCTTCGCAGCGGCCGCCGTGCGCACCGGCTCGGCGACGTCGACCGTGGCGAGTCGCTCGTCGAGGGATGCGGCTCGGGCGGCCAGCACGCGGTTGCGGTCGCCGCGCGGCGACAGCACCCGGCGGGCCTTGCCGCGGAACGTGGGCTCCGCGATCCCGATCTCGTTCGCACCGTGCTGGCGGTAGTCGATCAGCGGGCGGTCGACGAGGGTGAGCCGCCCGACGGAGGCCGCGACCATCGCGAGCCACTCGTCGTGGATCCAGCCGGTCGGCACCGGGAGGGCGAGCGTCAGCAGTTCCCGGCGGATCGCCATGGTCGCGCCGGTGGCGAGGTTGCGTCGCAGGAACTGCGGGAACGCGTCGCCCGCGACGATCGACGCACGCGCCTCGGCGGGCACCTCGAGCGAATCCAGCAACGTGGTTCCGAGGGGCTCGCCTTCGGCGTCGACCAGTCGCGCGTCGCCGTGGAGCGCGAGCCAACGCGATCCATCCCCCAGCACCTCGACGCTCGCCGCCACCCGATCCGGATGCCACACGTCGTCCTGGTCGGACAGCAGGATCACGTCCCCGTCGCACGCCGCGAGCGCGGCCTGGAAGTTGCCTGCGACGCCGAGCGGCGGATCGTTGGACACCGCCACCACGTCGATGCCGCTCGGCTCGAGCTTCTCGCGGGCCAGGTCGAGCGTGCCGTCGGTCGAGGCGTCGTCCGAGACGACGATCTGGTCCACGCGCCGGGTCTGCCCCAGGATGCTGTCGAGCTGTGCGGGCAGGTAGCGCGCGCCGTTCCGGGTCGCCAGGGCCACGGAGACGCGCACGGCGCTCACCGCCGAAGGCCCAGCCGCCGGCCGACCTTGCCGAACACCACGCGCGGACCGGAGTGCCGCAGGTGGAAGAAGAACATCCGCATGTCGTGCAGCGGCCCGCTGCGACGGCGGCGGCGCTTCGGCTTCTTGGGGCCCTGCGCCGCAAGCGTGCGGACGCGGTCGGCGGCCGGATGCGGGTTGCGCACGAACTCGACCAGCGGTGCGAGCGCCTTCTGCCAGGTGTAGCGCTCCCGCACCACCCGCACCCGCTCGCGCGCCGCATCCGCGAACGCCTCGTCGAACAGCACCTTCTCGAGGCCGGCGGCGAGCGCGTCGACGTCTTCCGCCGGCACGACGACGCCGAGCCCCTCCTGCTCGATCAGCTCGGCGAAGTGGTCACCCTCGGTCACCACCATCGGCAGCTCGGCCCACAGATAGTCGAGGATGCGCGTGCGGAACGAGTAGGTGGTCTCGATGTGCGAGTGATGGGTGCTGACGCCCGCATCCGCCTCGGTGAGGTAGTTCTGGCGGTCGGCGAACTCGACCCAGGTGTCGTTGAAGAACACGTTGCGGTCGAGCACACCCAGTTCGGCCGACAGCTCCCGCGACTGCGACACGATCGCCATCTCGGGGACGTGCGGGTTGGGGTGCTTCGTGCCCTGGAAGAACAGGCGCACGTTGGGTCGGGTCTCGGCGAGCTTCGCGACGGCGCGGATGAGCGTCAGCGGGTCGAACCAGTTGTACAGGCCGCCGCTCCAGAGCAGCACCTTGTCGTCGGCGCCGATGCCGTCGCGCACGCCCTTCAACACCTGGCGTTCGTGCTTCGGCGGGGTGTCGGAGAGGCCGAACGGGGCCACATCAAGAAGGCCGCGCAGGTCGGGGTCGCCGAAGTAGGTCGTCGGGTTGATGCGCCCGAGTGCGGCGAGCTGACCCAGGTAGAAGTGACGCTGGCGGTCGGACGCGCACAGGAAGAAGTCGCCGCGTTCGAGCTGCTCGTTGAGGATGTCGGTCGCGTGCGACACCTGCTCCGCCCAGACCGTCGCCGGCAGTTCGCGGCCCTGCTCCAGCTGTTCGAGGTGCATGGGGTCGTAGATGTCGACCACCATGACCTTGTCGCTCTCGCGGATGGAGGCGAACACGGCCATCGCGTGCCCCTGGAATACGAGCACGTCGGCCGCGTCGACGTACGGCTGGAGCCGGTGGTCGTCGCCCGGGTTGATGTGCACGATGCTGAACGGTGCCTCGACGGGGTCGAGACCGGCGAGCGTGACGAGGGTGACGTCGTTCTCGTGCGAGAGCAGCTCGGCCATGTTCCAGGCCCGGATGGCGGGCCCGGCGAGCCGCGGACCGATCGGGTCGCCGGTGACGATGACGACCTTCGTGGTGGTGGGCCGCTCGCTCACGTCGAACGCCTCGACCAGGTTCTCGTAGCCGCGCAGGAACGGCGCGTCGTGCAGCACGGAGACGTCGGCGTTGCCGAAGAGCTTCCACAGCACGCCGTCGCTGACGGTGCGGGTGTCCTGCACCTCTTCGCGTGAACGCGTGAGGCCGGGCAGCATCTCGACGAACTGGTCGATGGCGAAGAGCGGCGCGACCGCTTCGGCGGCGACACTCGCCGTGGGGTCGTCGCTGCCGCCCTTGCGCAGGTCGAAGGCGGTCGAATCTTCCTTGCCGAGCGTGATCCCGCGTCGCACCGAGAGCCCCATCGCCGCGGGGAGGGCCTGCGCGAGCGCCTGATCCCCGAGGTTCTTGTACAGGGTGGCGAGGGCGTTGCGCTCGAGAAGGTAGCGCTCCTTGTGCGACCCGTACGACGACATCGACGCGTGGTGCTTGTGGTACGCGAGCGACGCCGGCTCGTACCGGAAACGCCATCCGCGGAGGTTCAGGCGCCATCCGAGGTCGACGTCCTCGAAGAACATGAAGTACGACTCGTCGAAGCCGCCCAGCTCGTCGTAGACGGAGCGACGCACGAACATGGCGGAGCCGGTGCCGAACAGCACGTCGCGCGCGGGGTCGGCGACGCGCGGGATCGGCTCGCCGGTGAACGGCTTGTAGCCCATGCCGAACCAGGTGAGCGCGGAGCCCATGTAGTCGACGTTCACGCCCTCCCAGTCGAGCACGCGGCTCGCGACGGCACCCACGCGGGCACCCGTTTCGAAGGCGCGGACCGCGGCGGCCACCCACTGGGCATCCGGGCGGGCGTCGTTGTTGAGGAAGGCGATGTACTCGCCGTGCGACCGGGCGACACCCAGGTTGCAGCCGCCCGCGAAACCGAGGTTCTCCTTCGATTCGACGAGCGTCACGTCGGGGGCGCCGGCGCGCAGCTTCGCGAGGCTGTCGTCGCCGGAGGCGTTCTCGACGACGACGATCTCGAGCCGGTCGGCCGGCCAGTCGAGTTCGCGGAGGTGCCGGATGGCCTCGAGCGTGTCGTCGGCTCCTCGGAAGTTCACGAGGATCACGGAGACGACACCCGGTCGCAGCTTCGCCATGGGCACCTTTCTGGGGAGCGGACGGGCCGCCGGAAGTCTACCCGGTCAGTGCTGGGAGACCGTGGTGGCCACGGCCGAGCGCAGGATCGCGTCGAGGTCGTGGCGGGGTCTCCAGCCGAGCTCGTCGCGGATGCTGGAGGCGTCGGCGACGACGACCGCCGGGTCGCCGGGGCGCCGCGGGCCGATCGCCGGCTCGAGCGGCGAACCGGTGAGCTCGATGAGCCGGTCGACGACTTGGCGCACGGTCGCGCCCTCCCCCGTGCCCACGTTGTACACCCGGTGCGCGGGGCCGTCGGCGAGCGCGTCGAGCGCCACGAGGTGGGCGTCGACAAGATCGGCGACGTGGATGAAGTCGCGCACGCAGGTGCCGTCGGCCGTGTCGTAGTCGTCGCCGTAGACCGCGGGGCGCTCGCCCGCGGCGAGACGTTCGATGACGATCGGGATGAGGTTGTGCGCCTCACGCTCGGCGAGCGTCGCGTCATCGGCGCCGGCGACGTTGAAGTAGCGCAGGCTGACGGCGCGTGCGCCCGTGCTCTCGGCGTACGCCGCCACGAGCCCCTCACCCTCGAGCTTGGTGGTGCCGTACGGGTTCGCGGGGGCGAGCACCGCATCCTCGCGCACCGGCTCGGGCGACGACGCGTAGACGGCAGCCGTCGACGAGAACACCACACGGCCCACCCCTGCGGCGCGGGCGGCGGTGAGCACATGCTCGAGTCCGCCCACGTTCTGCGACTGGTACCACTCGGGCCGCTCGAGCGACTCGTCGACCCGCTTGCGCGCGGCGAGGTGCAGGATCGCGTCCACCCGGTTGGCGCGCAGGAACTCCTCAAGCGCATCCGCCGCACCCGCACCCGCGAGATCGACACCCAGGAACGGCACCTCCACGATGGCGAACGTCTCGGGGAGGTCGGCGACCACCACCCCGTCACCGCGTGCGGCGAGGGCTCGGACGACATGCCGCCCGATGTAGCCGGCGCCGCCGGTGACGAGGATGGTCATCGGATCAGTCTAGGGAGCGAGCAGCGGGCCGAGGGTCTCCCACAGCGGCTCACGCAGCAGCGGGACGAAGCTCGCCGTCAGATGATGGGCGTCGCGGTAGAGGAGCCTGTCACCGATGATCAGGCCGCAGAGCTCCGCGTCGCACAGGTAGTCGTTGACGTTTGCGACGGCCGCGCCCGCACCCGACGCAGTCGCGGCCTCGTCGGCGCTCCATTCCGTCAGAATCGCCTCGTCGCGTGGTCGGGCGCAGCCCAACGCGTCATCGACATGCGCCGAGAGACACGTGGAGGGCGTGTTCACGAATGCGGGCGTATCCGAGATGACGACGACGCGGGTCGTCGCGGGCAGCGCGTCGATCGTCGCGGCGAGCCCCGCGTTCCAGCTCGCGGAATCGATGCTGGTCGTGCCGTACTCGTCGTACCGCGCGAAGCCGGAGATCACCACGACGGCGGGAGGCGACGCCTGCATCCTCTCGATCACCGTCGCGCGCCAGGTGGCACAGGAGGTGTCCTCGACACCGTCGGTCACCATCCGCACCTCGGCGGCCGGGCAGGACGACTTGGTGAAGTTGTCCACTCGGAAGCTGTGCTCGCGACCAAGTTCGTCGAGCGCGGGGAACCACTGGGCCGCGTGGGAGTCGCCGAAGAGTGCGACGACGCTCTCCCCCGCGGCGTCGCCGAACGAGCACCCGTCCGGCACCGTCGCCGACGATCCGTTGACATGGCATCCGTCGGAGTAGGTGGCGGGCAGGTCATCGGCGACAGTCGTGAGCGACGGCGTCATGTTGCTGGGAACGACATCCGAGAAGGTGGGAGGTGTCTGCAACGTCGCGATCGGTGGATTGTCGACACCGGCGTCCACGGGACGGTTGGCGATGGCGTACGCCGCGCCGCCCGTGACTCCGACGAACACGAGGCTCGCCACCAGCGCGGCCGCGAGCACCGTCCGCGGCCGCCGCCGTGTCGACCAGTCGGCGCGCTGGAATGGGACCTCGACGAGCACGTACAGCAGCCAGGCGAGAGGAACGGACAGGAGGGTCACGCCGACGGCGGGCCACCCGTGGAGCAGGGCCCCCTCCCCTCCCGCTACCGCCGGGATCACCAGCAACGGCCAATGGACGAGATACAGCGAATAGGAGATACGGCCCAGGAACTGCACGGGAGACCAGGCGAGCACCGCCCCGAGCACGGGGACGCTCGCCTCGGTACCGGACGCGATCACCAGCGCTGTACCGAGCACCGGCAGCAACGCCACGAACCCGGGGAACGGCTCGGCGCTGTCGATGAGGACCATCGACGCCGCGATCGCGACGATGCCGATCCACCCGGCGACCACGGCCACGGCCCTCGGCCAGCGAACGACCCACGGCACCGCGACGGCGAGGAGCCCACCCACGAGGAGTTCCCACGCGCGGGTCGGCAGCGAGAAGAATGCCCACGGCTGCAGCGCGGAGTAGGTGAGCATCACCCCGGCGCCGAGGGATGCGAGCGCCAGCGCGCCGCCGCCCACGAGCAGGCCGACGCGTCGACGACGCGACCACAGCCAGACCAGGAGCAACACGACCGGCCAGAACAGATAGAACTGTTCCTCGACACCGAGTGACCAGTAGTGCTGAACCGGTGACGGCGTCGTCTCGGCGAGATAGTCGGTGCCCTGGACCGCGAAGAACACGTTCGGGATGTAGAGGGCCGTGGCGGCGGCGTCGCGCAGGAACCCGGGTTGGAGCGCGGGCGGAACCCACACGAGAATTCCCACGATCGTCGCAGCGAGCACGACGAACGACGCCGGGAGGATGCGACGGGCGCGGCGCGCGTAGAACCGCCCGAAAGCGATCCGCCCCTCATCCTCGAGCGAGCGAAGCAGGTGGCTGGTGATCAGGAAGCCCGAGATCACGAAGAAGACATCGACGCCGACGAACCCGCCGCGGACGAACGGGATGCCGGCGTGGTAAAGCAGGACGCCGCCGACGGCGATCGCGCGAAGGCCCTGGATGTCGGTACGGATCGACCGCCGCTCGGCGGTCCGCTCCTTCCCCGCATCCACCACGAGGGAACCGGTCACGACGATGGGCTCCTCGTCAGGAACGGCTCGAGCACCCGAGCCGACTCGCGGCCGTCGTGCAGCCGGTCGACGAATGCGGGACCGTCGACGAGGAACCCGCGGTACGCGTCCGGGTCGGCGGCGATCGAGGTCAGCACGGCCTCCAGCTGATCGATCTCCGCCTGCACGATGGGGATCTCCAGTCCGCGCGTCGACCGGACGTGCTCGCGGATGCTCTCGGAGACGTAGCTGACCACCAGACGACCGGCGGCCATCGCCTCGCTCGCGGCGACCCCGTATCCGCCGGTGCGGAACGAGTCGAGCACGATGTCCGCCTCCCCGTACACGTCGGGCATCTGCTCGGCGGGTGTGTTCTCGACCCGGCGGTACTCGATCAAGCCGCGCTCCGCGAGGCCCTCGAGCATCGGCTCGATGAGGTGCGTGCCCTTGATGACGCCGCGGCTCGGCGCGTGCACCACGCGGGGGACGCGCCGCTGCAGGGCGGGCGCGCGGCCGACCCAGAGTGTCGGATCGATCGCCACCGGCAACCAGGTGGCGGCCGGCCAGTAGTCGCGTCCGGCGGGGCCCGAGACGAAGACCGGGGCATCGGCCAGCTCCAGGATGCGGAGGTTCGCCCGGGTGGTGCGCTCGAGGCTCTCCACCGCATCCCAGTCGGGGTCGGCGAATGGCGACCATCGCTCGCCCGCACGATGGATGCTCGGAACCCGCAGATCGGAACCGTGGCTCACGAATCCGACCACGACCCCGCGTCGGCGCAGCGCCTCCACCTCCCGCACCACGTCGGACTCGAACCACGGCCGGAACAGCGACATCTCCGCCTCGATCAACACATGCGTGAAGCGGGAGACGGCCCGGAAATGCCGGCGCTGCCAGGCCACGGAACCGCCGAAGACGGCGCTCGGCACGGTCACGTCGGCCGGGTAGCGGAACGCGTCATCGCCGACATGCTTGAGCGAGATCGCCGCGACCCCGTCGATCCGCTCGGCCGCACGCGCCCACGCGAAACCCTGCCCCGCCGAATTGACCGGCCCGATGTACAGCCGGATGGGGGCGGAAGGCACCAGGGGTGGCGGGGGCAGCGGACTGGGGAGGGCGGCCGAGAAACGCCCCGGGAACAGCCGACGCAGCAGCGGCTCGGGCAGGTGCAGCACGGCATGGCGCACCGCCTCCGAGAGACGTCGACCGATGCCGCGACCACCCGATGCACCGCTTGCAGCCACCCGTCGATCGCCCCCTTCCGAGCAGCAATGCTATGAGACCCGGTCAGCCGAACGGACCGAAAAGCAGGGATTTCGGAGGGTTCGTGCCTATGGTTAAGCGTCTCTTTGGGGGAGAAGATGCACTCACGTACTCCACTGCGCACCATGATCGCCGTTCTGGCGACCGCGCTCACGGCCGCCGCCATGCTGGTCGCCACCGCGCCCACCGACGCCGAAGCCGCGCCCGCGGCGGGAATCGTATCGGCCGCCGACTTCGATCCGGGCCTCATCATCAGCGACGGCGAGTTCTTCGACGGCGCCGCGATGACCGAGACCGAGATCCAGAACTTCCTGGTCTCGAAGGTGGGCTCCTGCGCCAACGCGAACTGCCTCGCCGTGTTCCGCATGTCGACCCCCTCGAAGGCAGCCAACGACTACTGCGCCGCCTACAACGGGGCCGCCAACGAATCGGCCGCGCGCATCATCGCCAAGGTGCAGGCGGCCTGCAACATCAGCGCCAAGGCGATCCTCGTCACGCTCCACAAAGAGCAGGGTCTCATCGGCAAGAGCGCCCCCAGCGACTACGCCATCCGCAGCGCCATGGGCTACGGATGCCCCGACACGGCGGCGTGCGACTCCACCTACTACGGCTTCTTCAACCAGGTGTACCAGGCGGCACGCCAGTTCCAGCGCTACGCGAACAGCGGCGGCTTCACCTGGTACCCGATCGGCACCCCCGTCGCCGTGCGCTACCACCCGAACGCCGCGTGCGGCGCCCAGACCGTGGTCATCAAGAACAAGGCCACCGCGGGTCTCTACTACTACACGCCCTACACCCCGAACGCGGCGGCGCTGGCGAACCTCGGCGGCACCGGTGACGCGTGCTCCTCGTACGGCAACCGCAACTTCTGGTACTTCTACAACTCCTGGTTCCCCTCGTACGACCATGCCGGTCGCGTGGCCATGGATGCCGCCTACACGGCCGCCGGCGGTGCGGGCGGGGCGCTCGGCGCGAAGATCGGCGAGCTGAACTCGTTCTCCGCCAACGGTGGCGGCATGGTGCAGGGCTACGCCAACGGCGCCATCACCTGGTCGCAATCGTCGCGCAAGGCCGTGATGCTGCTGAGCGGGCCGATGCGCGACGCGCACCGCGCCGCGGGAGGCATCACCGGAACACGACTCGGGTGGCCGGCAGGCAACCAGAGCACGGTGACCCAGAACGCCGGCGGAATCGCGCAGGGCTTCCAGTTCGGCGCGGTCGCGTGGTCGGAAGAATACGGATCGGCGATCATCGCGGGCGGACTGCGCACCACCTTCAACGCCGCGGGCGGCCTCTCGGGCGCACCCGGGTTCCCGATCGCCGCCAATACCAGCGCTGGAGGCGTCCAAAAGCAGGTCTTCGAGGGCGGGAAGGCCTACTGGTCGAATACCCTCGGCGGCACGTTCGTCGCCACGCAGCTGTTCCCCGCGTACGACGCCGCGGGTGGCATCGCCGGCACGCTCGGCCCGGCCAGCGGCTACGCCTCGACGAGCACCGATCACGGCGGCGGAGTCATCCAGGGCTTCCGGGGCGGCGCGCTCGCGTGGTCCGCCGACAACGGCGCCCAGATCATCTCGGGCGGCATCCGCACCACCCTGTCGACGGCAGGCGGCATCGCCCTCCTCGGCTGGCCCACAGCGGGCGCGGTCACGGCCGCCGACGGCACCGTCACGCAGGCGTTCGAAGACGGGACCGTCTCCTGGTCGCCGAAGTCGGGTGGCTCCTTCAGCATCACCGCAATCGATCAGGCCGCGGCCGCCGCGTCGCTCGGCGCGCCGACCGGCAACTCCAGCAAGTCGGTCGCCGCGGGCAGCACCGGCGTCATCCGCGCCTACGCGGGCGGTGCCGTGGCGTGGACGCCGGCGACGGGAGCCCACGCGATCTCGGGCGGTGTGCGCAGCACCCTCTCGGCATCGGGCGGCATCGGGTCCACCGGGTGGCCCACCGCGGACGCCGCCACGTCGGGCGGGGTGACCACGCAGAAGTTCCAGAACGGGACGATCTTCTCGCACGCCACTGCGGGCGGCGCCTTCATCGTGACCAAGCTGGCGGACGCCTACGCGGCTGCGGGCGGCCTCACCGGCAGCCTCGGCACGCCGACCGGCAAGGCGTCCGAGAGCACGCTGCAGGGCGGCGGACTCATCCAGGGCTTCCGCGGCGGGGCGATCGCCTGGTCGCAGGCCGGCGGCGCCCACGTGATCTCCGGCGGCATCCGCACCACCCTCGGCACCGCCGGCGGCATCGGGGTCACCGGCTGGCCCACCACCGACGCCACCACCGCGGGCGGGGTGACCAGCCAGAAGTTCCAGAAGGGCACCATCTCCTGGCACGCCACGGCTGGCAGCGCCTTCGTCGTCAGCCAGCTCGCGGACGCCTACGCGGCCGCGGGCGGCCTCACCGGCAGCCTCGGCACACCGACCGGAAAGGCGTCCGAGAGCACGCTCGCGGGCGGGGGCCTCATCCAGGGCTTCCGCGGCGGAGCGATCGCCTGGTCGCAGGCCGGCGGCGCCCACGTGATCTCCGGCGGCATCCGCACCACCCTCGGCACCGCCGGCGGCATCGGAGTCACCGGCTGGCCGACCACCGACGCCACCACGGCGGGCGGGGTGACCACGCAGCAGTTCCAGAACGGCACGATCACCTGGAGCGCAGGCACCGGAGGCACCTACACGCCCCGCTGATCCGGATAATGGACGGATGCCCGCCGAGCGCACAGCCCTGCTGATCTCGTACTCCGACATCCGCACCGACCCCCGACTCCGGCGACAGATCGACTGGCTGAACGGTTCCGGGTGGACCGTCGACACGCTCGGACTCGGCGACCACCCCACCGACGCGGTGCGCGACCACTTCGTGGTGGGCCCGCTTCGCCGCTGGGCGACCACGCGGGCGGGCACCGCGGTCATCTATCTGGCCCTCCCGGCTCGGCTGCAGTTCCGGATCCTCCTCGGAAGCCGCATCCCGCGTGCCCTCGTCGAGCGCATCCGCTCCGGCGGCTACTCGGTCGTCGTCTTCAACGAGTACGAGTTCGCACCCTGGGTTGCCGACGGCGTTTTCGACCCCGCGCGCACCCACCTCCACCTGGACCTCCACGAGTATCGCGAGCCGGAGGGGCGATCGAAGTCCCGATGGGGTCGACTCACCGCCCGGTACTACAAGTGGGTGCGTGCGCACATCGGTTCTCCCCGCTTCCACACCCGGTCGACGGTCGCCCGAGGAATCGCCAGCCTCTACGAACGCGAGTTCGGATTCGCCCCCATGACGCTCGTCCGCAACGCTCCCCCCTTCGTCGAGCAGAACCCCTCCCCCGTCGACGACTCCGAAGTCCGGATGCTGTTCCACGGCTTGGCCAGCTGGTCGCGCGGACTCCCCCAGATCGTGTCCGCGCTGGAGGGCCTCGACCGGCGGTTCACGATGACGTTCATGCTCACGCAACCACCTCAGACGATCGAGCGGCTCCAGGACCTGATCGATTCCAGCGGTCTCGGAGACCGCGCGAAGATCATCCCCCCGGCCCCGATGCACGAAGTCGCCACGCGGGCGAACGCGTACGACCTGGAGATCATCTTCTACCCGCCCACGTCGACCAACGTGGAACTCGCCCTCCCGAACAAGGTGTTCGAGGCCATCCAGGGGCGACTGGGTCTCGTCATCGGCCACAGCCCGATGCTGGAAGACATCGTCCGCGCCTACGACAACGGCATCGTGGTGGACGGGTGGACCGGGGACGACCTTCGGCGCACCCTGGCGGCGCTCTCGGCGGACGACATCCGACGCATGAAACAGGCATCCGTCAGTGCGGCTCGCGACCTCAACGCGGAAGGCGAAGGCCGGTCGTTCCTCGACGCCCTCGGCGTGCCGTGAACCCCGGCTACGCTGAGAGGATGCCCGCTGCCGGTGCGCCCCGTCGAGCGCTGATCCTCGTCCGGTCGGACATCGACCGAGACCCGCGGGTGCGACGGCAGATCGAGTGGTTGTCCGAGGCCGGATGGGTCGTCGACACGGTCGGGCTCGGCGATACCCACGTTCCGGGTGTCGCGCGGCATTACCCGCTCGGCCCCGGGAAGCGATGGACCCGCACCCCGTTCGGAACGCTCGTCCTGTACGGACTGACCGGTCGCGTCCGCCGCTTCCGCCGCCTCGTGACCGACGGGATCGACGCCGAACTGCATGCCGGGATCCGCGACGGCCAGTACGCACTGGTGATCTTCAACGACACGCATCTGCTCGGCTGGGTGAAGGACCCGGCCGTCTTCACCCCGAAGGCGCGCGCCGCCCATCTGCATGCCGACATCCACGAGTACTTCCCTCAGCACTACCCGCGGAACTCCCTGTGGTCTCGGCTCACCCGGCGGCACCACGAGTGGCTGCGTGCGCTGATCGGCGACCCGTCCTGGGACACGCGTTCGGTGGTCGTCGACGAGATCGCCGACCTGTACACGCAGGAACTCGGGATCGAGCGGCCGACGGTGATCATGAATGCCCCCGCGCCGTCGGATCTCGCGCCGACGCCGCCCCACGAACCGGTGCGGCTCGTGTACCACGGCAAGAGCGAACTCACCCGGGGCCTCGGCGAGATCATCGACGCCGTCGGACTGCTCGACGACCGCTTCGTCTTGACGATGTACCTGGTGGGCGGCGAGGCGGTCGCCGATGCCCTGCGCGACAGGTCCGCGTCGTTCGCCGACCGGGTTCGGATCCTCCCACCCGTCGCCTTCGACGACATCTGCGCGACGATCAACGCCCACGACGTCGGCATCGTGTTCTTCCCGCCCGCGACGCGCAACCACGAGGTCGCGCTTCCCAACAAGCTCTTCGAGAGCATCCAGGCCCGTCTCGGCCTCGTCATCGGCCCGACCGCGCCGATGCAGCGGGTCGTCGACCGTTTCGGCAACGGAATCGTGTCGGCCGGATGGAGCGCGACCGACCTCGCCGCCGCCCTGCAGACGATCGACCGCGACGCCATCGTCCGCTGGAAGGCCGCCTCGGATGCCGCAGCGCGCGAGGTGAATTCGGTGCACGAGGGTCAGCGGTTCCTCGCGCTCATCGGAGGCACAGGAGCCGATGACTAGACTTCAGGACGACTCGCGGAGGGTCGGAGGAGCATGAAGTCCAACTGGCGGTTGTACCGCGACGTCGTCGGGATCCTTCCCGGCCGCGCACAGCGGTTCCTCGTCTTCTACGCCATCGCCCTGGCGCTGCTGTCGTTTCTCGACGGCGCGGCTCTCGCCCTGCTCGCCGTCGCGATCGCTCCGCTCGCATCGGGCGGCTCGATCGCCCTCCCGGTGGTCGGTGAGCTCGACAGCACCGGCATCCTCTGGCTTGTCGCGACGATCTGCTTCCTCATCATCCTGAAGAGCGTCGCCGCCGTTCTCCTGCTGTGGCGCACCACGCGGACGTTCGCCGGCTACGAACTCGAGCTCGGTCACCGACTGTTCGACGGCTACATCCGTTCGCCGTGGGTTGAACGGCTGAAGAAGAACTCCGCCGACATCGTCCGCGCCACCGACGGCAGCGTGTCGACCACCATCTCGGGCTTCATCCTCCCGGCATCGACCCTGCTCGGCGAGCTGATGACCTCGGTGACCCTGGTCGCCGTGCTCGCGGTCACGCAGCCGCTGATCGCCGCGGTGACCGTCGTCTACCTCGGCACGATCGGCATCCTGCTGTACTTCGTGATCGCGCGACGTGTGCGCCAGGCGGGTCTGGTATCGCTGCGCTACTCGCTGCGTTCCTCCCGCCTCATCACCGAGATGGTGGGGGCCCTCAAGGAGGTCACCCTCCGCAACGCCGCGACGGCCGTCTCGGCGGTGGTGCGTGAGAACCGTCGGCACTCCACCCGATCGCGGGCGAACGCGCAGTTCCTCGGTCAGATCCCGCGCTACGCGCTCGACGCGGGCATCATCGGCGGTTTCGTGCTGGTGGGCGGCGTCGGCTACCTGACGGGCGGCCTCCCCGGTGCGACGACGGCGATCGCGCTCTTCGGGCTCGCCGGATTCCGGATGGCGCCGTCGCTCGTGCGATTCCAGGGCATCCTCAACCAGTTGAGCGTGAGCCGCCCCCATGTGGAGCTGGTGCTGCGTGAGATCACCACCGCGGAAGCCGCCCGCGCAGCCACGCTCGAGGGCCGCGTCGAGCTGGAGCTGCCGCCCGAGCCCCGCGAACTCGAATTCGACCGCGTGAGCTTCCGGTACGCCCCGGACGCCGCGCTCGCGCTCGAAGACGTGAACCTCAGCATCCCGTTCGGGTCGACGGTGTCGTTCGTCGGCGCATCAGGCGCCGGCAAGTCGACCATGGTCGACCTGCTGCTGGGGCTCATCGAACCCACCTCCGGATCCGTGCAGATCGACGGGCACAACCTCGGCGACTACACGAACTCCTGGCGAAGCCGGGTGGCCTACGTGCCGCAAGACGTCTCCATCTTCGACTCGACGATCGCCCAGAACGTCGCCCTCACGTGGAGCAACGATTACGACCCGGAGCGGGTACGCACCGCCCTCGGCCGGGCCCAACTGCTCGACCTCGTCGACGGCCGCCTGGGCGGTATCGAGGGTCGCGTGGGCGAACGCGGTCTCGCCCTCTCCGGCGGCCAACGCCAGCGCCTCGGCATCGCCCGCGCGCTCTACGCCGACCCGCTCGTGCTCGTCATGGATGAGGCCACCAGCGCGCTCGACACGGCGACCGAAGCGGCGGTCACCTCCGCCATCCATTCGCTCCGCGGCTCGACGACCGTCATCACGGTGGCGCACCGCCTGGCGACCATCGTCGACTCCGACGTGGTCTTCTTCCTCAGCGGCGGCAAGCTGATCGCCCACGGCAGCTTCAGCGAACTCGTCGAGCAGGTTCCCGAGTTCGCCGCCCAGGCGGCTCTCGCGGGCCTCGTCGACTGAGCGGCGGTCAGCCGCGCGGCGTCAGCAGCGCGTCGGCGACGGCGCGGGCGGCGTGCCCGTCGCCGTACGGGGTCGCATCTGTCGCGGCCGGCACCGGTCGGGTGACGGTCGCACCGAGCACCGACAGGTCGTCGCTGACGAGCACATTCCAGCCGAGCTCGACCGTCTCGACCCACTCGGTCTCGGGCCGCACGGTGGTGCACGGCACCCGCAGCAGGAACGCCTCCTTCTGCAGCCCACCCGAGTCGGTGACGACGCCCGCACTCTGCGCGACCGCCGCGACGAGGTCGGGGTAGGCGAAGGGCGCGGTGGCGCGGATCGCGCCCGTCGACAACTCGATGCCCGCATCGGCGGCGAGCTTCGCGAGGCGCGGATGGGTGAGGAGCAGCACCGGATGCGGGAGCGCGGCGAGCTGGTCGATGATCGCCCGCAGACGTGCCGGGTCGTCGGTGTTGTCGGGCCGGTGCAGGGTGGCGACGTAGTACGCGCCCGCCTCCACGCCGTCCGGCGCCGGACGGCCCGCCACCGCGTCGCGCGTGGCGTACAGCACATCCGTCATGACGTCGCCCACGAGAACGCTCTTGGCGGCGAGTCCCTCCGTGGCGAGGTGCTGCATCGCCACCTCGGTGGGCGCCAGCAGCAGGTCGGACGCGTGGTCGGTGAGCACGCGGTTGTGCTCTTCCGGCATCCGACGGTTGAAGGAGCGCAGACCGGACTCCAGGTGCGCGACCGGCAGGTGGATCTTCACGGCGGCGACGGCCGCGGCGAGCGTGGAGTTGGTGTCGCCGTAAACGAGCACCCAGTCGGGACGGTACCGCTCGAAGATCTCCTCGAGCCCGCCGAGCATCGCCCCCGTCTGCGCACCGTGAGAGCCCGAACCGACCCCCAGGTTCACATCCGGGGCGGGGATGCCGAGGTCGCGGAAGAAGACGTCGCTCATGAGCTCGTCGTAGTGCTGACCCGTGTGCACGATGACATGCTCGGCCCGCCCCTCCAACGCGTGGGCGATGGGGGCGAGTTTCACGAACTGGGGGCGGGCGCCGACGACGCTCAGAATACGCACCTGACGATCGTAGACTTCTCGGGTGCCCGCGCTGTCCCCGAACACCATTCCCGGGGATGCCCCTCACGTGCTGTACGTGGCCTGGGGGTACCCGCCGTCACGCGGTGCCGGCATGTACCGGGCGCTCGCCACGGCGAACGCGTTCGCGCGGGAAGGCTGGCGGGTGACCGTGCTGACAGCCACCCGCGACACGTTCGAACGCCTCACGGGCAGCGACCCCGAATCCGAGGCCGAGATCGACCCCCGCGTCGAGGTGGTGCGCATCCCGTTCGACCCGGAGCGCGGCGAGACCGACCTGCGCCGCTGGTCGCGGTTGCACGTCTACTCGCCGCTGCTGTGGAACTTCCTCCGCAGCCTGCGGGCGCGGGTCGGGTTCCCGGAGCACAACTACGCCATCTGGGCGAAGCCGCTCGCCCGCGCCGCCGAGCAAATCCACGCGCGGAACCCCGTCGACCTGGTCGTCGGATCCGCGAACCCGAGCGTCGACTTCGTCCCGGGCGACGTGTTACACACCCACAGCGGTGTGCCGTACGTGATGGACCACCGCGACGCCTGGCACCTTGACGTCTACACGGGCAAGCGAATGGGCTCCCCGCGCAGCCGTTCCGCGCGCCTCGAGACGCGCCTCCTCGCGAACGCCGCCGAAGCGTGGTGGGTGAACGCCCCGATCCGCGACTGGCATGCCGAGCAGTACCCGGATCGTGCGGTCGACTACCACGTCGTCGCGAACGGCTACGACCCCGGCTTCATGAGCACCGAGCATCCGCGGCTCCCCGACCCGGCCCAACTCGTCTTCGGTTACCTGGGCACCATCTACGGCCCGATCCCCCTGCGGGAGACCCTCGAGGCCTGGCGCCTCGCCCGGACCCGCTCCCCGCTCGTCGCGGCCGCCCGCCTCGAGTTCCGGGGGCGACTGGGGCACTTCGCCGAGCAGGACGTCGAGGCGGCGGCGCTGCTCGACGAGTTCCGCGCCGACGGCGTGGTCTACGCCGGACCGGTGAGCAAGACGAAGGTGGCGGAGGTCTACCAGGGACTCGACGCACTGCTGCTGATCATCAGCCGCAGCCGGTACGTCACCAGCGGGAAGGTGTTCGAGTACGCGGCCACCGGCCTCCCGATCGCCGCCCTCCACCACCCGGAGACCGCGAGCACCACCGTTCTCGAGGGGCGCCCCGGATGGTTCCCCGCGCGTGAGGTCGGAGTGGAGGCGTTCGCCGACACGATCATCGCCACCGCCGAGGCCGCCGCGGGCCTCACCGCCGCCGACATCGAGGCGGCGCAACATTGGTCGCAGCCGCTCGCGCGCGACGGCCAGCTGCTTCCCCGCATCCGCGCACTCCGCGCGCTCGTCGAAGGGCACCGAGCATGAGCGGGCGGTATGTCGTCACCGTTCTCTTCGGTGCGGGGGTGCATTCTGGCCAGCAGTCGGCCCTCGAGACCGAGCGGTCGCAACTGGAGCACCTCATCGAGGAACGCGGCGAGGGCCTCGACCTGCGTGTCATCTCGCGAGGCATGCCCGAGAGTCCGCTGCCGACCTCGGTACACGTCGATCTGTCCAACGACGCCCGCAGTCCGCTCGATCGCTTCTTGAGCGCGATCGGAGGCGACGCGATTCGATCGCGATTCGCGACGTTCCCGTTGGGTCGCCTCCTCAACTCCATGGGACCACTCGACCCGGGCCGCGTGTTCTGGCGCGCTCTGCGACGCAACCCCACCGCTCTGGAGGCCGTCCGCGCGTCGGACGCGGTGTACGCCGCCGACCTCGCCGGCGTGAAGTCCGCCTGGATCGCGGTCCGTCGCGGGTGGGTGCCCGAGGGGCGCTACGACCACAGGGCTTCGTCGCTGCGGCGCTGACGCGGGTCGAGCGCACGCGAACAACCGATCAGCGCGCGGCTGCCCCCACCACATCCGCCGCTCGCTGCGCGACCGCCTCACCCGACGCCTTGCTCCGCGCCCACCGTCGTATCGCCTCGCGGCGCTCGGCCGGCGCGTCGCCGTCGAGCGCAGCGGCCATCGCCGCCGCCACCTTCACCTCGTCGTAGGCGACCGCAACACCCGCGGGAGATCCGTCGAGGAACGAGGCAGCGGGACCCTCGCCCGCGAACACAGACGGCGTACCGCACAGTGCCGCCGCATAGAGCTTCGTCGGGAACGCGAAGTCGTAGCCGGTACCCGGCTTGACGCTCGCGAGCGCCGCACGGGCACCACGCAGCCAACCGGCCACCTCCTGCGGCGGGACCCGCGGCACGAGTTGGAGCGCTCCCGCCGGGAGTGCAGCTGCAAGCCGCTCGAGCAGCGGCCAGTCGGACCCCTGCCCGACGAACACGAGCCGCGCATCGGGATGTTCGGCGTGGACCCGGGTGAATGCGCGCGCGAAGATGTCGGCTCCGTGCACCTCGGATGCGGTGCCCGTGTACACGAGGAACGGTGAGCCCAGATCGACCTTCCCTCCGTCGCTGCCGAAATGCGCGGCGTCGACGCCGTTTCCGACGGTGACGACACGGTCGGCCACTCCGAGTTGCGCGAGACGCCCCGTCATGGACTCCGACACCGACAGCACGGACCGCGCCCCGCGCCAGGCGAAGCCTTCGAGCGCGCGCAGCACACGCAACACGACACCCGACGACGTCGCATTGGCCGCCGCATCAGTCCACACGTCGGCCGCGTAGTAGACGTAGGGGATGCGACGCAGGGCGCACACGACGCGGACCACGGTTCCCGTAGTGGGCGGAGGCTCGACGACGACCACATCGGGCCTGCGCACGAACAGGAGTCGGAACGCGAGCGGGATATCGAAACTCATGTACTGCAGGTATCCGCGCACATAACCGTCACGGTCACGCAGCACAGGAGCACGCCGCACGTCGATCCCGGTCACGTCCGCGACGTCGGCGCCCGAAGGCGGCCGACTCGTGAGGACCGTCACATCTGCTCCGCGATCCCGCAATGCGGACGCGAGCGATCCGAGCCGCAACGAGGCCGCCGCAGGCTCGGGGAGGAAAATGCGCGACGCGATGACGACGCGCATGTCTACAGGTCGACCGAGCGTCCCGACGCGGCCGATGCGAGCACAGCCTCGACGACCGCGAGGGTGCGCAGCCCCTGCTCCATCGTGACGACGTCGTTCGGTTCGCCGAGGATCGCGTCGCGGAACGACTCCGCCTCGACGCGCAGCGGCTCACGCTTCTGGATGGCGTAGCGGATCATGTCGCCCTCGCTCACCCCGCGGAACGCGGTCACCGACTCCCACTGCAGCGGGAAGGTGCCGTTGGCGTGGAAGGTGAGGTCGCCGGTCGAGGTGTCGGCGATGTAGGTGCCCTTCTCGCCGGTGACGATGGTGAGCCGCTCCTTCATGGGGCTCATCCAGTTGACGACGTGATTGACGATGATGCCGTTCTCGAGTCGCCCGGTCGCGAGGATCATGTCCTCGTGCGGGCGTCCGCTCTTCAACGCCACCTGCCCGAACACGTTCGTGTACCGCGAATCGGCCACCCACGCGGTGAGGTCGATGTCGTGGGATGCGAGATCCTTGCCGACCCCGACATCCGCGATGCGCGACGGGAACGGCCCCTGGCGGCGGGTGGCGATCTGGTAGACCGCCCCCAGCTCGCCGTCGGCGATGCGGCGGCGCACCTCGAGCAGGGCCGGGTTGAAGCGTTCGACGTGCCCGACGGCGCCGATCAGCCCGCGGGACGCGAAGGCGTCGACCATGCGCTGGCCCGCCTCCACCGATTCGGCGATCGGTTTCTCGACCAGCGTGTGCACCCCCGCCTCGGCGAGGGCCAGCGCCGCCTGCTCGTGGAAGCGCGTGGGCACCGCCACGACCGCCATGTCGATGCCGGCCGCGATGAGGGCCTCGACATCGGGGAGCACCGGCAGGTCACCGGCGACGCCGTGCGGGTCGCCGCCGGGGTCGGCGATGGCGACCAGCTCGATGCCGTCGACCTCGCGGAGCACCCGTGCATGGTGTCGGCCCATCATGCCGACACCCAGCAGGCCCGCCCGCAGCGCGGTCATCAGGCGCCCGCCCCCGCGACCGCGTTCACGGCGGCCACGATGCGCTCGAGGTCGCCCTCGCTGAGCGACGGGTGCACCGGCAGCGAGACCACTTCGGATGCGGCCCGCTCGGTCTCCGGCAGGTCGAGTCCGGGTGCGTAGGGCGCCAGCGACGGCAGCCGGTGGTTGGGGATCGGGTAGTACACCCCGGACCCCACCTGGTGCTCTTCGCGGAGCGCCGCCACGAATCCGTCGCGGTCGTCGGTGACGCGGATCGTGTACTGGTGGTAGACGTGCTCGGCACCGGCGGCGACCGGCGGCACGATGACGCCGCTCAGGTTCACGTCGAGGAATGCAGCGTTGCTCTGCCGTTGCGCCGTCCATGCGTCGACCTTGGTGAGCTGCACCCGGCCGATCGCGGCGTGGATGTCGGTCATGCGCGCGTTGAAGCCGACCACCTCGTTGCGGTACTGCTGCTCCATGCCCTGGTTGCGCAGTAGGCGGGCGGTGCGGGCCAGTTCCGGCGTCTCCGACACGATCATGCCGCCCTCACCGGACGTCATGTTCTTCGTCGGGTAGAGGCTGAACATCGCGAAACGTCCGAACGTGCCCACCTTGCGTCCGCCGAGCGCCGCGCCGTGCGCCTGCGCCGCGTCTTCGAAGATCAGCAGCCCGTGCTTCTCGGCGATCGCCTCGAGCTCGGCCATGTGCGCCGGGTGCCCGTACAGGTGCACCGGCATGATCGCCTTCGTGCGGGGCGTGATCGACGCCTCCACGGATGCCGGGTCGAGGGTGAACTGGTGGGGCTCGATGTCGGCGAACACGGGCGATGCGCCGGTGAGCACCACCGAGTTGCCGGTCGCCGCGAAGGTGAACGAGGGCACGATCACCTCGTCGCCCGCGCCGATGCCGGCGGCGAGCAACCCCAGGTGCAGCCCGGCGGTGCCGGAGTTGACGGCAACCGTCTCACGGCCGTCGGCGAAGTGCGCACCGAACTCGGTCTCGAAAGCGGCGACCTCGGGCCCCTGCGCGACCATGCCCGACCGGAGTACCCGGTCGACGGCCTCGCGCTCCTCATCTCCGATGATCGGCTTCGCGGGCGGGATGAAATCGTTCACTGCTCAACCTCTCGCAGGCCCTCGCCTGCCGTCTCATAGAAAGCGCCCGTCTGCGGGCAGCGGAAGCCGTCTCCCTCGGCGACGAGGGGCACGCCTGCGCGGCCCACCCATCCGAGGCGTCGCGCGGGGACCCCGGCGACCAAAGCGTGCGCGGGGACATCCTTGGTGACCACCGCACCGGCGGCGACCGTCGCCCACTCCCCCACGGTGACCGGCGCGACGCACACGGCGCGGGCCCCGATCGACGCACCGCGTTCGATGGTCACCCCGACGGGCTCCCAGTCGTGCGCACTCTTCAGCGACCCGTCCGGGTTGATGGCGCGCGGGTAGGTGTCGTTGGTGAGCACCACCGCCGGACCGATGAAGACGCCGTCACCCAGCCGCGCGGGCTCGTACACGAGCGCGTAGTTCTGCACCTTGCAGTTGTCGCCCATCGTCACCCCGGTGCCGATGTACGCGCCGCGCCCCACGATGCAGTTCTCGCCCAGCACGGCATCTTCACGCACCTGCGCGAGGTGCCAGATCGAGCTGCCGGCGCCGATCCGGGCCGAGTCCGCGACGTCCGCGGAGTCGACGATGCGGACGTTGTCGGCAGTGCTCACGGCAGGGATCTTCCCGTCGATCGAAGGGCATGGGGAACCCAGCAAGGCTACCGCGTTCTGCCAGAATGGAGGCCATGAGCGACGTCCCTACCGGCGACATCACCGCGGGGGCACCGGACCCGACGACGTGGGTCGTCATCCCGCTCTACAACGAGGCGACCATCATCGCCGAGGTGGTGCGCGAGCTGCGTCGCAGTTTCGTGCACGTGGTCTGCGTCGACGACGGCTCGACCGACGGCTCCGCAACTGCCGCCGAGGCCGCCGGCGCCCGGGTGCTGCGGCATCCGATCAACCTCGGGCAGGGCGCCGCCCTGCAGACGGGCATCGCGTACGCCCGCGAGCACGACAGCTGCGAGTACATCGTCACGTTCGACGCCGACGGCCAGCACCGGGTGGTGGACGCGATCGCGATGGTCGCGCTCGCACGCACCGAGCAGGTCGCGATCGTCTTCGGGTCGCGCTTCCTCGACGATCGCACGAAACCGGGCGCCCTCAAGAAACTGGTGCTGAAGACGGCGGTCGTGGTCACCAACTGGACCACCGGCCTCAAGCTCACCGACGCCCACAACGGTCTGCGCGTCATCCGCGTGGACGCCGCCCGGCGCATCGAACTCCAGCAGGACCGCATGGCCCACGCCACCGAGATCGTGCTGCAGCTGCGTCGCACAGGGCTCCCCTGGCGGGAGTTCCCCGTCGAGGTGCTCTACACCGACTACTCCAAGGCGAAGGGTCAGTCGCTGCTCAACGCGATCAACATCCTCGTCGACCTCATCGTGAACTAGGGGCACCCCATGTGGTTCCAGATCATCCTCATCGTCGCCATGGTGGCGATCGCCGCCTACCTGCTGCGCGCCACCCCCACCCCGAAGCACCTCGCCATCCGGCGCCTGCTCGTGCTGGTGGCGCTCGTCGGCGCCGTGGTGATCGTCATCTGGCCCGGCGTGCTCACCTGGCTCGCGCAGCTGGTGGGCATCGGCCGCGGTTCCGACCTGCTGTTCTATGCGGCGATCGTGGCGTTCCTGTTCTACGTGGTCGTCGACTACAAGCGCTCCCTCGCCGCGAACCGGGCCACCACCCGGCTCGCCCGCGAGTTGACGCTCTCCGAGGCCCGTCTGCAGGACGCCATCCAGGCATCGCGCGACGACCGCTCGGTAGAATCCTGACTTCGCCCTGAAACGAAAGTGCACCCGTGAAGATCGCCGTCATCGCCCTGGGGAAGATCGGACTCCCCCTCGCCGTCCAGTTCGCCTCGAAGGGTCACGAGGTGGTCGGGGTGGATGTGAACCCCGCCACCGTCGATCTGGTCAATCAGGGCCTGGAGCCGTTCCCGGGTGAGGCGCACCTGCAGGAGAAGCTCGCCGAGCTGGTGCCCGCCGGCCGTCTGCGCGCCACCACCGACTACGCGGATGCGGTGCCGGGCGCCGACGCGGTGGTGCTCGTGGTGCCGCTGTTCGTCGACGAGGAGACCGCGGAGCCGCAGTTCGGCTGGATGGATGCCGCCACCCGCTCGCTCGGCGAGCACCTGACGGCCGGCACCCTCGTCGCCTACGAGACGACCCTGCCGGTCGGCACCACCCGCACGCGCTGGAAGCCGCTCCTCGAAGAGGTCTCGGGGCTCACCGAGGGCACCGACTTCCACCTCGTGTTCTCGCCCGAGCGTGTGCTCACCGGTCGCGTCTTCGAAGACCTGCGCAAGTACCCGAAGCTCGTCGGCGGCCTCTCCGAGGAGGGCGCCCGCCAGGCGGTCGCGTTCTACGAGGCGGTGCTCGACTTCGACGAGCGGGCCGATCTCCCCCGCCCGAACGGCGTGTGGGATCTCGGCTCGGCCGAGGCGTCCGAGCTGGCGAAGCTCGCCGAGACCACATACCGCGACGTCAACATCGGCCTCGCGAACCAGTTCGCGCGCTACTCGGAGACCATCGGCGTCGACGTGTACCAGGTGATCGACGCGTCGAACTCGCAGCCGTACAGCCACATCCACCGGCCCGGCATCGCCGTCGGCGGCCACTGCATCCCCGTCTACCCGCGCCTCTACCTGTGGAACGACCCGGACGCCACGGTCGTGCGCGCCGCACGCGAAGCGAACGCGGGCATGCCGCACCACGCGGTCACGCTGCTCGAGGGCGCCTACGGCGAACTGGGTGGCGCGCGCGTCGCCGTGCTGGGTGCGGCCTACCGCGGCGGCGTGAAGGAGACCGCGTTCTCGGGTGTGTTCGCCACCGTCGAGGCGCTGCGCGCCGCAGGCGCTGTTCCGCTCGTGCAGGATCCGCTCTACACCGACGAGGAACTCACGAAGCTCGGCTTCGAGCCGTACCACTTCGGTGAGACCGCGGATGCCGTCATCATCCAGGCCGACCACGACGAGTACCGCGCCGTCACCGGCGACCAGGTTCCGGGCGTGAAGGCCGTCGTCGACGGCCGCCGCGTCAGCACCGCCGCCGCCTGGTCCGGGGCGCTGTACCGCGTCATCGGACGCGCAGCCGACTGATCGGCAACATCCGTGCGCGCGCTGAAGTGGGTCGCCGGGCGGAGCCTGCGGCTCATCCCCGAGCCGCTGCGGGCGCGGATGCTACCCGGCGCGTTCCGGTTCGACGCCTCGGCCCCGCATCCGGTGCCGACGGCATCCCCGGGTGACGTGCGCTTGCTGGTTGCGCCGTTGAACTACGCCGGCCAGGGGTGGGAGTGGGCTCGCGCCCTGCGCACCCACTCACCGGGCGCGTGGGCGATGAACATGGTGGTGCGCACCCCGAACGACTTCCGGCACCCCGCCGACCTGGTCGTGCCGCTCGGCGTCTACGCGGCGTCCACGCGGTGGCAGCGCGCCGCGTTCGCGTCGGTCGCCGACGGATTCACCCACGTCATGATCGAGGCGGAGAAGCAGCCGTTCGGTGCGCTGCTCGACGAGACGACCACCGGGCAGGCGCGTCGGCTCCGCGATCGCGGGGTCGACGTCGTCATGCTGTGCCACGGCACCGATGTTCGCTCCCCCTCGCGACACCGCGCGACCGAACCGGAGTCGCCGTTCCACGACACGATGGCTGCCCAGGCCGAGACGCTGGAGCGCATCGCGGAACACAACCGCCGCACGCTGGCCGAGGTGGCCGCCCCGGTCCTAGTGTCGACCCCCGGGCTGTTGGATGACGTGCCGGAAGCACGCTGGCTCCCCGTTGTCGTCGACGTCGAGCGCTGGCAGACCTCCCGCCCGCCGCGCAGCGACGGCAGGCCCGTCGTGGCCCACGCGCCCAGCAGTTCCGCCGTGAAGGGCTCCGAGGCGATCGACCCTGTGCTCCTGCGGCTGCACGAGGAGGGCCTCATCGAGTACCTGCGGCTGAGCGGGGTGCCGTACGACGAGATGCCCGCCGCCTACCAGTCCGCCGACATCGTGGTCGACCAGCTGCGGCTCGGCGACTACGGCGTCGCCGCCTGCGAGGCGATGGCCGCCGGACGGGTGGTCGTCGGCCACGTGAGCCCCGCGACGAGGGCGGTGGTCGCCGAGCGCACCGGGCTGCCGCTCCCGGTCGTCGAAGCGGATCGCAGCACCCTGGAGGGTGTCATCCGCGGTCTGGTGGCTGAGCCGCAGAGCGCCGCCACCTCCGCGGAGCGCGGGGTCGCGTTCGTGCGCGCCGTGCACGACGGTCGGATGTCGGCGGAGATCCTCCGCGACACCCTCCACGAGGCGAGCGCGCGCTAGACCGCCACCGGCTCGGTGGAGATGTCGCGCGCGAGCGAGCGTCCCGACTCCCGACGCACGAGCACCAGCGCGATGGCGGCGCTCACCGCGAAGGCCAACGTGCCGACGGCGAAGACGACCATCGGGGAGGGCGCCGTGTCCCACCACCACTCCAGGTGCGCGTTCAGGTTCACCCCGCCCACGTCGATCCCCGTCGTGAACCGCCGCAGCGTCACGTGCAGATCGAGGGCGTAGGCGACGACGAGGCCGACCCCTACCACGATCGCTTGCGCGAGCGAGAGTCGGATGGCGCGATCCGCCCGCTCGCTCACGAGCGCCACACCCAGCAGCATCACGACGATGGGCAGCAGGTAGCGCGGCTGCACCGCCTGACCCACCCACGTCTTGCTCTGGAAGAGCACGTACAGCGGCACCACGATGAGCACCGACACGAGACCCACCAGCATCAGCGCCTTGCGCCACCGGGTGTGCCGGAGGCCGAGGAACGCGACGCCGATGAAGGCCACCAGCACCAGGAACTGCGCGAGCGCGGGGAGCGGCACGTCCTGCCACCCGAGGCCCCACGCACCCGAGATCGCACCGTTCCAGAGCGACGGCAGGTTCATCAGGTTCGGGAAGAGCTGCGCCACCGGGTCGACCGGTTCGAGCACCTGGCCGCTGTCGGTCTTCCAACCGTTGAACCCGGAGACACCCGACACCACCTGGCGTGCGGAGATCACGCACAGCACCGCGATCAGCACCAGGGCGAGAAGAGGCAGAAGGCGCAGCAGCACGACGCGGTTCCTGCGGATCGCGAGCACCGATCCGACACCGATCGCGATGATCGCGTACAGGGCCGCATCCCCCCGCGATCCGGCAGCCAGCAGGGTCGCGACGGCGGCCACCGCGAACAGGCCGATCGTGCGCCCACGTGTGGGCGCCTCGAGGTAGCCCAGCACTGCCAGCCACAGGGTGCCGACACCGATCATCGCCCAGCCGCTCGGATTGTTCGAGGCGATGAGCGCGGCGCCCATCGGCACCGACGACACCAGCCAGGTCAGCACGAGCGCACCCCGACGCGCGACCGGGAGGAGCAGCCACAGGGCACTCAGCATCCCCAGGAAGATCACCACGCTCACGAGCCGCATGATCACCGCCGAGAGGGCGATGTCGATGCCCGCGAACACGTTCATCACGGCGTAGTACACCGGCGGGTAGCCGCCGGCGAAGTTGCCGCGCTTCGTCTCGGTGTCGGGCGTGGTGTCGCTGAGGTCCTGGCAGGCGGCGCTTCGCGACGAGTCGAAGACGAAGCACTCCTTGATGTCGACCAGCGATCCGGGCAGTTCGCGCGTGTTGGGCGCCGATCCGGGTTCGCAGAGGTCGCCGCGGGCGTCGTTCGCACACCAGACGCTCGCGAGGTGGAAGTCCTCGTCGGCGCTGCCGCCTGGAGGGGTCGCGAGGGCCCACGCGCCGAACGCGAAGAAGGTCGAGACCAGCAGCAGGATCGGGAGCAGCCGCCGCGACGCCACGACGCGCCGCACGAGGTTCGGTCGCTCAGTCAACGGGGGGCCTCTTTCGTCCGGAGGTCGGGTAGTCGGGCACACCCAGCTCGCGCAGGGCGGGATCGGGCTTCACGTACGCGTCGACAGCGGGCCGACCCCAGCGTCGCCGCAGGGTGGCGACCTCCACGGGGTCGACCGAGCGGTCACGGGTGCGTGACTCGAAATGGTACGCCCGTGCGCGGTGGGCCCAGACGATGCGGAAACCCTCCATGCGCACCTTCAGGCAGAGATCGACGTCGTTGAAATTGACGGGCAGGTCTTCGCTCATGCCACCGACGGCGATGTAGTCCTCCCGGCGCATCGCGGCGAGCGCCGCGGTCACCCCGGAGACCTCGCGGTCGACCATGAGCGCCGCGAACGGGCCGGCGTCGCCATCACGCCACCCGGTGAGCGCGTGCCGGAACCCGCCCTCCGAGTACTGGTGGCCGGCGTGCTGCACATGACCGTCTTCGTAGAGCAGGTAGCCGCCGACCATGCCGACGGACGCCTCGGCGAGGGGGCCGACGAGCGCGTGCAGGCTGCCGCCCGGCATCAGCTGGATGTCGTCGTTGCACAACACGATCACCTGCCCCGTGGCGTGGGTGACGCCGATGTTGCACTTCTCGCTGAAGTTGAACGGGTGCGCATACGGCACCAGCACCACCTCGGGCACCACTCGCAGGCTGCGGAGCACCTCGTCCGGGGTGCCGTCGACGTCGTAGACGACGACGATCTCGAGGTTCGCGTGCCCGCCGTGCTGCAGCAGCGACCGCACGGCGTCAAGCACGAACACCCGCTTCGATCCGAACACGGTGCCCGTGGATCCCCTCGTGGGGATCACCACGCTGATGCGCAGCGCGGGGTCGACCTCGTGCTCCACGCTGATGCAATTGGGCCACTCACCGCGGCGCGCGGTGGCCCGCAGACCCAGCCTGTCGAGCTGACCCTGCACGGCCCGCACCCCAGCATCCCAGGTGTACGGCTTCGCCTCGTGCGAGCCGGCCGTCGACTGCGCGTGGGCGCGCCAGCGGTAGAGCGAGACGGGGATGTGGTGTACGGTGCGGGCGAGTTCCGTGACCCGCAGAGCGAGGTCGTGATCCTGGGACCCGTCGAAGTCGGGGCGGAAGCGCCCCGCCTCGTCGACGAGCGAGCGGCGCATCACCGACAGATGGCCCAGATACATCTGGCCGCGCAGACGCTCGGGCGACCAGTCGGGCTTGGCGAACGCGTCGTAGAGGCGGCCGTCTTCGTCGACTTTCTCCTCGTCGGTGTAGACGTAGTCGATGGTGTCGTCGTCTTCGATCGCGTCGGCGACCGCACGCAGGGCCCCGGCGGCGAGAAGGTCGTCGTGGTCGAGCAGCGCGACGAACTCGCCGCTCGCGACCGCCAGCGCGTCGTTGGAGGCCAGCGAGATGCCACCGTTCGTCTCGCGCCGGACGATGCGCACGCGCGGGTCGACCGCGTCGAGCTCGTCGAGGAGAGCACCCATGCCGTCACGCGGCGATGCGTCGTCGACCAGGATGAGCTCCCAGTCGTCGAAGGTCTGACGCAGCACCGAGTCGACGGCGGCACGCAGCATCACGTCGTCGGTGTTGTACACCGGGACGACGAGGGAGAAGAGCGGGGCCCCAGCCATCAGGCCGAACGACGCAGTCGGCGGGCGACCGTGAGCGGGGACATCACCAGACGACCCATACGCCACGTCGTCGAGGCGCGCATCTCGTCCGCGATGCGCGAGATCTGCTCGCGCAGGTCGCCGATCACGTGGATGAGTCCCTCGCGCTGCTCCTCGAGCTCCTCGATCCGCTCGTACGCTGCGGTGATCGGCTCGTCGCGATAGAACGCGACCTTGTCACGCAGCTGCGCGTTCTCTGCGCGGAGTCCGAGGATGCGGTCGTGGGCCAACATGAGCTGGTGCTCGAGGTCGGCGGCATCGGTCTGCCGGGGATCCGTCATGACGGTGGTGCCTCCAGAAATCGCGTCACAACGCTCGCCGCGCTCGTGACGGCCCAGTATCCCACGCGTTTTTCGCGCCTTCCCGAGTGTTGCCTGAACGGCTACTGACGGTGGCGGTACGCCTCGATCACGGTCTCCGGGTCGTCGACGAGCTGCAGATGACCGTGCGACAACCAGGCGAGACGGTCGCACATCGTGGCGAGGGTGTCGAGCGAGTGGCTGACGATGATGACCGTCTTGCCGCGCTCACGGAACTCCACGAACTTCTCCGCGCACTTGGCCTGGAAGGCCTCGTCACCCACCGCGAGCACCTCGTCGACGAGCAGCACATCCGGGTCGACGTTGATGGCGACCGAGAAGCCGAGACGCACGTACATGCCCGAGGAGTAGTTCTTCACCGGCTGGTCGATGAACTCGCGCACGCCCGAGAAGTCGACGATCTCGTCGAACTTGGCGTCGATCTCCTTGCGCGACATGCCGAGGATGGAGCCGTTCAGGTACACGTTCTCGCGCCCCGACAGCTCGGGGTGGAATCCGGATCCCACCTCGAGCAGGGCCGCGACCGATCCAGCGATCGCGATGCGCCCCTTGTCGGGGTAGAGGATCTTCGCCATGCACTTCAGCAGGGTCGACTTGCCCGAACCGTTGTCGCCGATGAGCCCGAAGGTCTCGCCGGTGCGGATCTCGAAGTCGACGTCGTCGAGGGCCCAGAAGTCCTCGTGCACCGAGATGCGCCGGCGCATGACCGCCGACTTCAGCGACTGGTTGCGCTCGTGGTAGAGCCGGAACTTCTTCGAGACGTGATCGATCCGGACCGCGACGTCGTTCACAGCAGTTCCGCCAGCTTCTTCTCGTGTCGGGCGAAGACGAACCATCCGACCGTGAGGCTGGCGATCGCCCAGAGGGTGCACCACACCACGTCGTCGACCTGCGGCCACGCGTTGTCGTACATGAGCGACCGGAAGATCTCGGTGAACCGCGTGAACGGGTTGAGTTCGTAGATGTCGAGCAGGGTCACGTCGAGGAACAGCGGACCGATCTTGTCGGACTGCGTCGCGACGAGCGAGACCGGGTAGATGATCGGCGCGAGGTAGAGCCCGAGCTGCAGCAGGATCGTGACGAGGTACTGGGTGTCGCGGAAGTACACGTTCGCGATCGACAGCATGAGGGTGATCCCGAGCGTGAAGGCGGCCAGCAGCGCCATGGCCACCGCCACGGCCGGCGTCCACAGCAGCACCTGCCAGGCGCCCGCGATCACGATCGCCACCACCAGCACGCCCATCTCGATGAGCCAGTTGACGACCACGGCGGCCGACGACGACAGCACCAGCAGGTAGCGCGGGAAGTAGACCTTCTTGATGAGGGCTTCGTTCGTGATGAGCGAACCCATGCCCTGCGTGACCGTGTTGGCGAAGTACAGCCAGGGCAGTAGACCGCACAGCAGCCACAGCGGGAAGACGTCGAGACCGCTCGGGTCGCCCGGGTCGGGCGTCGAGCGCAGGATGAACGCGAAGACAAACGAGTAGACGACCATCAGCGCGAGCGGGTTCGCGAGCGACCACAGTCGGCCGAGCACCGTGCGCTTGTACTTGCCCTTCAGCTCGCGCTGGGTGAGGTTGATGAAGAGTTCGCGCCGGCGACGAAGATCATCGACGAGCGACACGAGAACCTCTTGGGGCTAGGGGAGAAACGGGCAACGACCACCATACAACGAGCAGTCTGAGCGTTCCGCCTAGGATGGAACGGCCCATGGTCGCCCACTTGCCCGCGGATCCGCCCCCGTCCGACGCCGACGCGACCGTCGCCGTCGTCACGGTGAGCTACGCCTCACAGGAGGTGCTGCCCGGCTTCCTCGGCACCGTCGGCACGGTGCACGGCCGTCGCCCGCTCGTCGTCGTAGCCGACAACAAGCCCGACGCCGAGATCGAGGCCATCTGCGCCGAAGCGGGCGCCCGGTACCTGCCGCTGCCCGCGAACCCCGGATACGGGGGCGCGATCAACGCCGCCGTCGCGTCGCTCCCCGCATCCGTGCGCTGGGTGCTCATCTCCAACCCCGACGTGACGCTCGACGCGGGCCTGCTCGACACGCTCATCGCCACCGCCGAGGAATCCGACGAGATCGCATCCGTCGGCCCCGCGGTGCGCACGCCCGAAGGCGAGCTGTACCCGTCCGCTCGCCGGGTGCCGTCCATCCGACTCGGCGTGGGACACGCCCTGTTCTCGGGACTCTGGCCCAGCAACCCGTGGTCGCGCCGCTACCGCCAGGAGAACAACGTGCAGCGCCGTGACGCCGGCTGGCTGTCGGGGTCGTGCCTGCTGGTGCGGCGTACGGCTTTCGAGCGCATCGAGGGCTTCGACGAGGGCTACTTCATGTACTTCGAAGACGTCGACCTCGGCTACCGTTTCGGCCTCGCCGGCTTCCGCAACGTGTACCAGCCGGATGCGGAGGTCACCCACGTGGGCGGCCACTCCACCCGCGAGGCATCGGCCGCCATGATCGACGCGCACCACAAGAGCGCTCGCCGCTTCGTGGCCGCGAAGTACCGCGGGCCGCTACTGGCCCCGGTGCGCTGGGTGCTCGACGCGGGCATCGCCGTGCGGTCGTGGCTCTTGCGCCGTCGACTCCCCCACTGACGCCTTCGCGCCGCGGCGCGCGGCCGTCGCCAGCGCGACGGCGTACCAGTGCCGCCATCCGCGACCCGGCCCGCGATCCTTCAACGCCATCGCGCGCTTCTCGATCACGTGCCAGCTCAACCACGCGAGCCCGGCGGTCACGGCGAGCGCGATGAGCGTGAACGCCAGGTAGCCCCAGCGGTAGACGCCGAAGTAGGCGAGCACCTGCTGCACCGGGAAGCCGTAGATGTAGATGCCGTACGAGTAGTCGTTCTTCGCCCCGACGACGCGCAGCGGCCCGCCGATCCGGGCGCCCAGGTAGAGCGCGAGGTAGACGGCGGCGGGGATGCCGACGAGCTCGAATCCGCCGTTCAGGAGGGTGACCACCACGAGCACGCCCGCGAGGATGCCGAGCCCGTCCGAGTAGGGGATCTTCTTCGCGTACACGGCCAGCACGGCGCCGAGCATGAAGGTCAGCATCAGGCTGACGAGCTTCGCGTCGCCGAAGAACGGGAACGCGGTCGCGAGGGCGTCCGGGTCGACCTGCTGAACGATCTGCAGACCGAACAGCAGCAGCGCGAAGAGCGGCACCACCAGGCGGGCGCGCAACAACACGCCGGCGGCGACCGCCGCGCCGATGAAGAGGTAGCACATCCACTCGTAGGCGAGCGTCCACAGGGAGCCGTTGATGACGCTCGCCTCGACGTGCTGGCCGTAGGGGGTGGTCTCAGTGAAGATGTCGCGGATGCCGTAGGTGCCGATGTCGAGGGTCCAGTTCGACATCAGGTAGCCGTACGGGCTCGCGCCGCCGCGCGCAAAGTACTCGGCGAGCGCGTTGCCGTCGAGCAGCCAGATGGTCGGACCGATCACGAACGCGGCGAAGATCAGCACGCCCCAGAACGCCGGAAAGATGCGCAGAGCGCGGCGCCACATGAACTGCACCACGTCGGCGTTCATCCCGCTCTTGGCGATCAGGTACCCGCTGATGGCGAAGAACCCGGCGACGGCGAGGCTGCCGAGCGTCGCCTGCCCGTGACTCCAGGCGATCATCGGGTCCTCGCCGAAGCCGCCGAGGGGGAACGAGTGGTGGAAGATCACCAGCGCGGCCAGCACGAGGCGCAGGAAGCCGAGCGAGTTGCTGTGCCCGCGGAGCGCCTCGCCGAGGCTCGCCGGGCGTGCCCCCGGAAGGCCGGGTCCGCGCGGAAGTTCCGCGCCGACCGTCGTCGTCGCGCTCACGCGGACGCCCCACGCCGGGACGCGATGACGAGAGCGGACATGAGGGTGGAGCCTACCCGCCGCCCGGCCTCATCCCTGGGAGGACGGTGGGTGATCGGGCAACTGCTCAGCGTTCGCCGTTGGCGAGGCGATCGAGGTAGCGCCCGTAGCCACTCTTCACGAGGGGCGCGGCGAGGCGACGCAGCTGCTCGTCGTCGATCCACCCGGCGCGCCAGGCGATCTCCTCGATGCAGCCGATCTTGAAGCCCTGCCGGTCTTCGATGACGCGCACGTACTCGGACGCCTGCATCATCGACTCGAAGGTGCCGGTGTCGAGCCAGGCGGTGCCGCGGTCGAGCACCTGCACCTGCAGCTTGCCCGCCTGCAGGTAGCGGTCGTTCACCGTCGAGATCTCGAGCTCGCCGCGGGCGCTCGGCTCGATGGTCTTCGCGATCTCGATCACGTCGTTGTCGTAGAAGTAGAGCCCGGGCACGGCGTAGTTGCTCTTCGGCTTCGCCGGCTTCTCCTCGATGGACACCGCACGGAACTCGTCGTCGAACTCGACGACACCGTACGAGGTGGGGTCGGCCACCTGGTAGGCGAAGATGAGGCCGCCGTCGATCTCACCGTGCTGCCGCAGGCTGGAGCCGAGGCCGGTGCCGTGGAAGATGTTGTCGCCCAGCACGAGCGCCACCGAGTCGTCGCCGATGAACTCCTCACCGATGATGAACGCCTGCGCGAGACCGTCGGGAGAGGGCTGGATGGCGTACTCGATGCGCATCCCGAGTTCGGATCCGTCGCCCAGCAGCGCGCGGAACTGCTCGTTGTACTCGGGGGTGGTGATGACGAGCACCTCGCGGATGTCGGCCATCATCAGCGTCGACAGCGGGTAGTAGACCATCGGCTTGTCGTAGATGGGCATCAGCTGCTTCGAGATGCCCTTGGTGATCGGCCAGAGCCGGGTGCCGGACCCGCCGGCGAGGATGATGCCCTTCATCGCGCATCCCTTTCGTCGAGCGACGCGTAGTAGTCGCGCATGGCCTGCCACTCGGGCAGAAGTCCCTGGGTGCGTGCCTCGTCGAGCGTGGGCGCGGCCACATCCTTCTCCGACAGCACCAGCTCGTCGCGGGAGAACGGCAGCTCAAGGCCGATCTGCTCGTCCAGCGGCGTGATGCCGTGCTCGGCTCCCGGACGGTAGATGTCGCTCACGAGGTAGCTGACGGTGGCGTCGTCGGTGAGCGCCACGAAGCAGTGGCCGAGGCCCTCGGCGAGGTAGATGGCGCGGCGGTCGACGTCGTCGAGCAGCACCGAGTCCCACTGGCCGAAGGTGGGCGAGCCGACACGGATGTCGATGGCGAAGTCGATGACGGCGCCGCGTGCGGCGGTCACGTACTTGGCCTGGCCGACGGGCACGTCGGCGAAGTGGATGCCGCGCAGCACCCCGCGGCGCGAGACCGAGAGGTTGGCCTGGCGCAGGTCGACCGAATGGCCGACCGCTTCGGCGAGCTTGTCGAAGCGGTACCACTCGAGAAAGAGGCCGCGATCGTCGGCGTAGGGCGTCGGGGTGATCTCGTAGGCGTCGGGGACGGCGAGCTCGCGGATGTGCACCCGAGGAGTCTAGTCGCGGCGCCCCCGAGGCCCCGGCGGGAGCCTCCCCGCCGTCGGCCGGTAGAATCAGCGGTCGACCGAACAGAAGGCGATCCACTCCATGCGCATCCTCGTCACCGGCGGGGCCGGTTTCATCGGCTCCAACTTCGTGCACCACCTGATCGAGCACACCGACCACACGGTGACGGTGCTCGACAAGCTCACCTACGCGGGCAACCTCGCCTCCCTCGACGGCCTCCCCGCCGAGCGGTTCGCGTTCGTGCAGGGAGACATCGCCGACGCCGCGCTGGTGGACGAGCTGTTCGCTCGCCACGACGCCGTCGTGCACTACGCGGCCGAGAGCCACAACGACAACTCGCTGAACGACCCGCGCCCGTTCCTCGACACCAACATCGTCGGCACCTACACGCTGCTCGAGGCGGCCCGCCGGCACGACATCCGCTTCCACCACATCTCGACCGACGAGGTCTACGGCGACCTGGAGCTCGACGACCCGGAGCGCTTCACCGAGAACACGCCCTACAACCCGTCGAGCCCGTACTCCTCGACGAAGGCCGGAAGCGACCTGCTGGTGCGCGCCTGGGTGCGCTCGTTCGGGGTGAAGGCCACCATCTCGAACTGCTCCAACAACTACGGCCCCTACCAGCACGTCGAGAAGTTCATCCCGCGCCAGATCACGAACGTGCTGCGCGGCGAGCGCCCCAAGCTCTACGGCACCGGCGAGAACGTGCGCGACTGGATCCACGCCGACGACCACTCGTCGGCCGTGCTGACCATCCTCGACAAGGGCGTCATCGGCGAGACCTACCTCATCGGCGCCGACGGCGAGAAGAACAACAAGGACGTCGTCGAGCAGATCCTCACCGAGCTGGGGCAGCCGGCCGACGCCTACGACCTGGTCACCGACCGGCCCGGCCACGACCTGCGCTACGCCATCGACTCCACGAAGCTGCGCACCGAACTCGGTTGGGCGCCGCGCTACGGCGACTTCGCGGCCGGCCTCGCGGCGACGATCGCCTGGTACCGCGACAACGAGGCCTGGTGGGCCCCGCAGAAGGAGGCCACCGAGGCCAAGTACCGGGCGGCCGGCCAGGCATGACCCGGTACCTCATCGCCGGCGCCAACGGCATGCTCGGGCGCGACCTGCAGCGCGCCCTCGCGGGCCGCGACGTGCTCGCGCTCGGACGTGACGGGCTCGACGTCACCGATGCGGCCGCCGTCGACGCGGTCGTCGCCGACGCGGCACCGGATGTGGTGATCAACGCATCCGCGTACACCGCCGTCGATGCGGCCGAGACCGACGAAGACGCCGCCTACCTGCTGAACGCGACGGGCGCCGAGAACCTGGCGCGCGCCGCCGCCGCCGCAGGCGCGCGCATGGTGCAGGTGTCGACCGACTACGTCTTCCACGGAGACGCCGCCAGCCCGTACGCGGAAGACGCGCCGCTCGACCCGCTCGGCGCCTACGGGCGCACGAAGGCCGCCGGCGAGCGGCTCGTGCGCGCCGCGCACCCGGGGGCCCACATCGTGCGCACCGCCTGGCTGTACGGCAAGCACGGCGGCAACTTCGCCCACACCATGCTGAAGCTCGCCGCCCAGCGCGACACCGTGAGCGTCGTCACCGATCAGGTGGGTCAGCCCACCTGGACCGGCGACCTTGCGGCGGCCATCGTGGCGCTGCTCGACGCGGACGCCCCCGCGGGTGTCTACCACGGCACGAACAGCGGATCGGCGAGCTGGTTCGACTTCGCCCGTGCGGTCTTCGAGACCGCGGGCCTCGACCCGGAGCGCGTGCTGCCCACCGACGCTGCCTCGTTCGTGCGTCCGGCTCCGCGCCCCTCCTACTCGGTGCTCGGGCACGACGCCTGGGCGGCGGCGGGACTCGACGCGCCCCGCGACTGGAGGGCCGCGCTCGAGGCCGCCGCCGAGGACGGCGCCCTGGAGGTGGCGTGACGACTCTGCGGGTGACGCTCGACGAGTTGGCCGCGACCCCGTACGGCGGGATGGCGCGGTACGCCGGCGAGCTCGCGCGCGGGCTCATCGCGACCGCACCCGCCGACGCGTCGGTGATCGGCGTGGTGCCCGCCTCGCCGCAGCCCGACTACGACCGCATCCTGGAGCGGCTCCCGGGGCTGGCCGACCTCGAGAAGAACGTGCTCACCGGTCGCGACCTCGCGGTCACCTGGCGCCGCGGCCTCGCCCGTACCTCGGGCACCGGGATGCTGCACGCCACCTCACTGCTGGCCCCGCTCGGCCCGCACGACCGCGTGCATCGCGCGAGCGACCAGGTGGCCGTCACCATCCACGACGCGATCGCGTGGAGTCACCCCGAGCTGCTGCCGGCGCGGACGGTGTCGTGGACCCGCGCGATGGGCAAGCGCGCCGAACGCTTCGCCGACGCCGTCGTCGTGCCGAGCCACGCCGTCGCCGAGGAACTCGCCGAGCACCTCGACCTCGGCGACCGGGTACGCGTGATCCCGGGCGCTCCGAGCAGCAGCCTCGTGCCGGGCCGTGAGGCGCGCGACCGGGCCGACGAACTGGGGCTCCCGGAGCGTTACCTGCTGACGGTCGGCGGCACCGAGCCGAAGAAGAACCTCCGCGCCCTGCTCGAGGCGCTGCCCGCGACCCGCGCCGGCCTGCCGCTCGTGGTCGTCTCCTCCGACGCGGATGCGGTCACCGCGCTCGCCGCCGAGGCCGGCGTCGACCCCGAGAGGGTGATCTCGCTCGGCCCGATCGCCGACGACGAACTCGGCATCGCCTACCACCGCGCCCACGCCTACGTGCAGTCGAGTGTCGCCGAGGGGTTCGGTCTGGCGGTCGTGGAGGCTCTCGCCTTCGGCCTGCCGATCGTGCACACCGACGTCGCCGCGCTCGATGAGGTGACGGCCGGTGCCGCCCTCTCGGTGCCGTTGGGAGACGACGGACTTCCCGGGCGCCTCGCGGAGGCGATCGACGCCGTCGACGGCGACCTCGCCCAGCGCCTCAGCACCGCCGCCGGTGACCGCGCGCAGGCCTTCGACTGGCGCGACTCCGCCGAGAAGGTCTGGCAGCTGCACGCCGACCTCTGAGAGGTCCGCCTCAGTTCGTGGGCGCCGGCGACGGCGGATGCAGCAGTTCCTGCACCTTCGCCTGCACGGCCGCGAAGTCGGGGTGCAGGTTGTCGTAGTCCGGCGGGACGAAGTCGATCGACACGATCGGCTGCTTCTTCGCCTTCTCGGCGAGCGGCACGAAATGGCTGAGCATCGGCTGCGGGATGTCGGTCTTCACGACCCGGGCACCTGCCTGCGCGATGGCGCTGAAGTTGGCGAGCACGTTGGCGGGGTTCGCCTGCGCGAGGATCGCCTCCTGCACCTGACGCTGCCGACCCATCCGGGCGTAGTCGGTGGTGGCGTAGCGGGTGCGGGCGTACCAGAGGGCGGTGTTGCCGTCCATGCGCTGCGTGCCGGCCTCGATGTAGCCGGCGGGCGGCGCCTGGCTGCCGTCGTCGTAGTTGTTGGAGCCGATCGGGAGGCGCTCGTCGACGGTGATCTCGACCCCGCCGAGCGCATCGATCAGGTCGGCGAAGCCCTGCATGTCGATGAGCACGTAGTACTGCAGTTGGATGCCGAGCACCCCCTCGACGGCGTCGCGCATCGCCTCGATGCCGGGGCTCGATCCGTCGTCGGCGGCATCCGGGTAGAGGTCGGGGTGCTCCTCGCCGTAGGTATAGACGTAGTCGAGCAGGCAGTCGTCGCCGCAGTTCCACCCGTCGGGGTAGTCCTCCAGCATCGGCGACCCTTCGGAGAACGGCGCGCGGTACAGGTTGCGCGGCACCCCCATCAGCACGGTCGCGCCAGTCTCGGCGTCGATGCTGGCAACCGAGATGCTGTCGGGTCGCAGCCCGAGGCGGTCGGGGCCGGCGTCGCCGCCGAGCAGCAGGATGTTGTAGCGGCCGTCGATGGGCGGCTCGACGCTCCCGTCGGCGAAGACCGCGTCGAGCAGCCCGATCGCGGAGGTGGTCTGCACGGCGGCGTACCCGGCCGTGCCGGCGGTGGCGACGAGCGCGACCGTCGCGAGCCCCCCGAGGAACCCGCGGGCCAGCGGCGCGACGTTCACGAACCGCACGAGACGCAGGGTGTCGAGCGTCAGGACTACCCACAGCACGGCGTAGAACGCGAGCACCACCACGAGCGCGCCGAGCACGAAGGAGTTGGTGAAGACGGCGAGCACGGCCTCGCGGTTCAGCAGGTAGCCCACCAGGGTGACGACCACGAGCACCCACAGCACGAGCGTGGCGCCCAGCCCGAACCGGCCCATCTTGCGGTCGCCGGCGAGCACCTGCGCCGAACCCGGCACCAGCAGGTTGAGAACCACGAGCCACCAGGCGCGCTTCGTCATGAAGGCGGAGTCGCTGCGGTCCGGGTCGCGGAGGACGGACGCCATGGTCAGAGTTTCTGCTGCAGCGCGGCGTTCTTCTCGGCGACGAGGGCTTCGAGCGAGGCTGCGTAGTCGGCGAGGCGTGCGGTGAGCGCGGGGTCGCCGGAGGCGAGGATGCGTGCGGCGAGGAGCCCCGCGTTGCGCGCCCCGCCGATCGAGACGGTGGCCACCGGGATGCCGGCAGGCATCTGCACGATCGACAGCAGCGAGTCGAGTCCGTCGAGCTTCGCGAGCGGCACCGGCACCCCGATCACCGGGAGCGTCGTGACGGAGGCGAGCATGCCCGGCAGGTGTGCGGCCCCACCGGCCCCGGCGATGATGACGCGCAGGCCGCGACCGGCCGCATCCGTGCCGTAGTCGACCATGCGACGCGGGGTGCGGTGCGCCGAGACGACCTCGACCTCGTGGGGGATGTCGAACTCGGCGAGCGCGGACGCGGCGTCCTGCATCACCGACCAGTCGGAGTCGGACCCCATGACGACGCCGACGAGCGGCGGTCGCTGTTCAGTGTTCGGCACCCGGCAATGGTACGGGTCACCCCTGGAAGAACGCCGCTGCGGCACGCGCGCGCGCGACGACGTCGTCGAGCTCGTCGCCCGTCGCCGTCACGTGGCCCACCTTGCGCCCGGGGCGGGACTCCTTGCCATAGGAGTGCAGCTTCACCTCGGGCCGGTCGGCCATGGCGGCCGGGTAGCGGTCGGGCATGAGCTCACCGTCGGGCCCGCCGAGGATGTTCACCATCACGCTCACCGGCGCGATGGGAGACGGGTCGCCGAGCGGCAGGTCGAGCACGGCACGCAGGTGCTGCTCGAACTGGCTCGTGACGGCGCCGTCGATCGACCAGTGGCCGGTGTTGTGGGGGCGCATCGCCAGTTCGTTGACGAGCAATCGGCCGTCGTCGGTCTCGAACAGCTCGACGGCCAGCACGCCCGTGACCTCGAGGGATGCGGCGATGTGCTCGGCCAGTTCGCGCGCCTCGACGGGCAACCGCCCGGCGCGCGGCGCGGGCGCGAACACCTCGGCGCAGACCCCGTCGCGCTGCACGGTCTCGACGAGCGGCCACGCGGCGACCTCGCCCGACGGGCGACGCGCCACCAGCTGCGCCAGTTCGCGGCGGAAACCGACCAGCTCTTCGGCGAGCAGCCCCTCGCTTCCGGCCTGGGTGAACCAGTCGTCGGCGCCCGCGGCGTCGCGCACGATCCGCACACCCTTGCCGTCGTAGCCGCCGCGCGGCGTCTTCACGACCGCGACGCCGCCATGGTCGGCGAGGAACGCTCCCAGCTCGGCGGCATCCGTCACCCGCGCCCAGTCGGGCACCGGCGCGCCGATGGCGGTCAGGCGCTCGCGCATGACGATCTTGTCCTGCGCGACAGCGAGCGCCGCGGGTCCCGGGTGCACGGGCACACCGGCCGCGACGAGGGCGTCGAGCACCGGCTGCGGCACGTGCTCGTGATCGAAGGTGATGACGTCGACGTCGGCGGCGAAAGCCAGAACCGTCTCGGTGTCGCGGTAGTCGCCGACGGCGGTCGCCGCGAGCGCCGCCGACAGCCCCTCGCCCTCCGCCAGCACGCGTAGCTCGATGCCGAGCCCCACGGCGGGAGGGATCATCATGCGGGCCAGTTGCCCGCCCCCGATCACGCCGACTCTCACGAATCCCTCACATCTTCCGCAGGATCTCGGCGGCTAGACTGCCGCCTCTACGACCCTAGATGCCCGGACGGGCGAGGCAGGACCGATGCGGAAACTGATCGCGCAGTTCACGCGCTTCGGCGTCGTCGGACTGCTCGGGCTCGTGATCGACCTCGCCGTCTTCAACCTGCTGCGCAGCACCGTGCTCTCGCCCGAGAACCTGCACGAGGGTCCCGTGCTGGCGAAGATCATCTCCACCTCGCTGGCGATCGTGGCGAACTGGATCGGCAACCGCTACTGGACCTTCCGCGAGCACCGCGGCCGCCAGCTGTGGCGCGAGTTCGTCGAGTTCCTGATCGTGAGCCTCGGCGGCATGCTGATCGGCCTCGCCTGCCTGTGGATCTCGCACTACGTCCTCGGGTTCACCAGCATCATCGCCGACAACATCTCGACCAACGTGATCGGCCTCGCGCTCGGCACCCTGTTCCGGTTCACCTTCTACCGGCTGTGGGTGTTCGCGCCCCACCGCGGCGACCGCGCCCCGGCCGTGTTCAGCGACTCCGACGATCAGGCGGGAGCCGTGACGAAGGCGCCCTCGAGCGCCGCACCGTCGGGTATCCCGGCGCCCATGGTCCCCGACGCGCGCCCGAGCGCCCGGTAGTCCCACCCAGCAGCAGCCCAGGCGGCGGCGTCGAGTGCGTTGCGCCCGTCGATGATGCGCCGACCGGCGACCCGGATGCGCAGAGCCGCCGGATCGAGCGCGCGGAACTGCTCCCACTCGGTGAGGAGGACCACCAGCTCCGCGCCCTCCACCGCATCCCGCAGCTCGGCACGGTAGTCGAGCTCCGGATGCCGACGCCGCGCCGTCTCGATCGCCTGCGGGTCGGTGGCGCGCACCGCGGCCCCCGCCTCGTGCAGCCGCGCCGCCACGTCGAGCGCCGGCGAGTCGCGTACGTCGTCCGAGTCCGGTTTGAAGGCGAGCCCCAGCACGGCGATCCGGCGGCCGCGCACCGAACCGCCGAGAGCGTCCTCGGCCAGTTGCACGACCCGGTCGCGGCGCCGAAGGTTCACCCGGTCCACCTCGCCGAGGAACGCGAGGGCCTCCCCCACCCCCAGCTCGGTCGCGCGCGCCTGGAACGCGCGGATGTCCTTCGGGAGGCACCCGCCGCCGAAGCCGACGCCCGCGTTCAGGAACCGGCGCCCGATCCGTGCGTCGTACCCGATCGCGTCGGCGAGCGTGGTCACGTCGGCGCCGGCGACTTCCGCCACCTCCGCCATCGCGTTGATGAACGAGATCTTGGTGGCCAGGAACGCGTTCGCCGCCACCTTGACCAGCTCGGCGGTGGCCAGATCCCCGACGATGCGCGGGGTGCCGACCGTGAGAGCGAATGCGTAGACGGCGTCGAGCACCGCGGCATCGGCCGCGCCGGCCACGCCGTACACGAGCCGGTCGGGCCGCAGGGTGTCGTCGACCGCGTGCCCTTCACGAAGGAACTCCGGGTTCCAGGCGAGACGCGCACCGGCAGCCTCGATGCGCGAGGTCAGGCGCGCGGCGGTGCCGACCGGCACCGTCGACTTGCCCACCACGAGCGACCCGGCGGCGAGGTGGGGCAGCAGCGCGTCGACCGCCGCGTCGACGAACCGCAGATCGGCGCTGCCGTCGGTGTTCTGCGGGGTGCCGACCGCGAGGAAGTGCACCTCCGCCCCTGCGGCGTCGGCCGGGTCGGTGGAGAAGCGGAGGTTCCCCGCCGCGACCCCCTCGGCGAGCAACGGCTCGAGGCCCGGCTCGAAGAACGGGGCACGACCGGCGGACAGCTCACCCACCCTCAGCGGGTCGACATCCACGCCGACCACATCGTGCCCGAGGGAGGCCATGCAGGCCGCGTGGACCGCCCCGAGGTATCCGCATCCGATGACCGAGATCCGCATACCCGCACGGTAGGCAGCGTCACCCGGCGCGACGCCATGCGGAAGGTGACGTGTCGGTCAACGGTTCCGGAACATCCGGAAACCGCTCAGCGGCCCCCGAGGACGGTCGTCTCGTCGTTCGGCCGGGACTGCTCCTGCTGGCGCCGCGACGCCACCGGATTCAGCGACAGCTCCATGAGGTCGTGCAGGGTCGCCTGCACCAGGTCGGCACCCGGGACATCGCGCAGCACGACCGGGTGCTCGAGACCGGTGTTGATGCGCACATCGCCCGACCCGAACATGGCCTGCAGTCCCGCCTTGCGCACCGTCACGTCGTAGCCGCGGCTGTGCAGCAGCTCCTGGCGGGTGCGCACGAAGAGGCCGCCGCGCAGCACGATGCGGCGGGTGGTGATCGTGTAGTTGCGCCCCAGCCAGCTGAGCAGCGGCAGGAGGAACAGCAGGATCGCGATCAACACGGCCGCGGCCAGCACGCCCCAGTTCATCCACGCCTCGTCGAACGTGCCGCCGAAGTAGCCGAGCGCCGCGGCGTCGGCGATCAGCACCAGACTCGGCCAGAACAGCGCCCGCCCGTGCGACCGCACCCGCGCGACGACGGCCTCCGGCTGCACCGACGAGACGGCGCCGGAGGCGTGGGGCGAGGACCCGGTCTGGGACATGCCCCTTTTCTAACGCACGTGCGTCACATCACCGGCCGCGACAGACCGAGCGACCCCGTCACGGTCGGCGATCACCAGCCGGCCGTCGACGTCGAGGTCGACCGCGGTCCCTCGCAGTTCGTCGTCCCCCGGCAGCTCGATCCGCACCGCGCGGCCCAAGGTGAGGCACCGCGCCCGCGCCTGCGCACGGATGCCGGACGCCTCCGCATCCGTCCCCGCCGCGAGGTAGCGGGTGACGCGGTCACGCAGCCCCTCGAGGTAGGCCGCCAGCACCAGGTCCTCGAGGTCGTCGTCGACCGGCACCCCCTCGACCGCGAGGGAGGTGGCGGTCGGCACGGGAAGCTCCCCCTCGGTCATGCGCGTGTTCAGCCCCGCGCCCACCACGACACCCGCACCCGACGACAGCAGTTCGGCGAGCACGCCGCAGATCTTCCGGCCGTCGACGAGCACGTCGTTCGGCCACTTGAACCCCACCTCGCGCCCCGGCAGAGCGCCCGCGACCGCCTCCGTCATGGAGACGCCGGCGATCACCGGAAGCCAACCGAGGCGGTCGGGGGTGGGCACCGAACCGTCGGCCAACCGCGGACGCAGCAGCACCGAGGTGGCGATGCTCGCCCCCGGCGGCGCCGTCCAGGAACGACCCAGCCGCCCCTTCCCCGCGCTCTGGTAGCGGGTCAGCATGACCGTCAGATCGCCGAACCCCTCACGGTCGGCACGCGCCGCGAGCTCCGTGTTGGTCGAGCTCGACGACGCCAGCTCGTACAGGGCGGGGGCCACCGCGCGACTCCGGTCGAAGCTCATGGCGGTCAGCCTAGGATGTCGTCCATGCCGTCCGCGCAAGCCTCACGGCCCGGGCGCGTCCTCGTGGTCACCCCGACCTACGACGAGGCCGACAACCTCGAGACCACCGTCGCCGCCCTGCGGCGTGCCGCACCGACCGCCGACATCCTCGTCGTCGACGACGCCAGCCCCGACGGGACCGGCGAGATCGCCGACCGTCTCGCCGCATCCGACCCCGGGCTGCACGTCATGCACCGCACCGCGAAAGACGGGCTCGGCCGCGCCTACCTCGCCGGCTTCGCGTGGGCGCTCGAGCGGGGGTACGACGTCGTCGTCGAGTTCGACGCAGACGGGTCGCACCCCGCCGACGCCCTGCCCGCCATGCTCGACGCCCTCGCCGACCCGGCCACGGGCCTCGTCATCGGTTCCCGCTGGGTGCCCGGCGGGCGCCTCGTCGACTGGCCCGCCTACCGCCGTCGCCTCAGCAAAGCCGCCAACGGGTACGCGCGGGTCATGCTGCGCCTGCCGGTGCGCGACGTGACCGCCGGCTACCGCGCCTACCGCGCGGAGGTCCTCGACCAGATCGCCCACCAGGTGGTCGACTCCCGCGGCTACTGCTTCCAGATCGACCTCACCATCCGCACCGCCGACGCCGGATGGCGCATCCGCGAAGTGCCCATCACCTTCACCGAGCGGCGCGCGGGCGCCTCCAAGATGACCGGCGGCGTCGTCGTCGAGGCGATGTGGCGGGTCACCGTGTGGGGCCTGACGCGGCTGGTGCGCCGCCCCCGACCACTCGCCCGTGACCAAGCAGACAGCCCCGGCGTTGTCGCCAACCCACAACCCCCTCGCCCGGAGGGTGACGGATAGGCTGAACGCCGTGACCGACGCCACCCCCGAATCCGACCTCTCGACCACCGCCGGCAAGCTCGCCGACCTGAAGGTGCGCTACCACGAGGCCGTGACCGCCAGCGGCGAGGCCGCGATCGCGAAGCAGCACGCCAAGGGCAAGAAGACCGCGCGCGAACGCATCGAGCAGTTGCTCGACCAGGGCTCGTTCGTCGAACTCGACGAGTTCGCGCGACACCGCACCACGGCGTTCGGCATGGAGGAGAAGCGCCCCTACGGCGACGCGGTTGTCACCGGCACGGGCACCATCCACGGCCGCCAGGTGGCCGTCTACGCGCAGGACTTCACCATCTTCGGCGGATCGCTGGGCGAGGTCGCCGGCGAGAAGATCATCAAGGTGATGGAACTCGCCCTCAAGACGGGTGTTCCGATCATCGGCATGCTCGACTCGGGCGGCGCCCGCATCCAGGAAGGTGTCGTCGCCCTCGACAAGTACGGCGAGATCTTCCGTCTCAACACGGCCAGCTCCGGCGTGATCCCGCAGATCTCGATCATCCTCGGCCCGGCCGCGGGTGGCGCCGTGTACGGCCCCGCCCTCACCGACTTCGTGATCATGGTCGACAAGACCAGCCAGATGTTCGTCACCGGCCCGGACGTGATCCGCACCGTCACCGGCGAAGACGTCGGCATGGAGGAGCTCGGCGGCGCGCTCACCCACAGCCAGCGCACCGGCGTCTCGCACTTCCTCGCCACCGACGAAGACGACGCCCTCGACTACGCCCGCACGCTCGTCAGCTTCCTGCCCGACAACAACCAGGCCGAGCTGCCCGTGTACGAGTCGGAGACCGAGCTGGAGATCAACGACTCCGACCGCCGACTCAACACGATCATCCCCGACTCCCCCAACCAGCCGTACGACGTGCTCGACATCATCGAGCGCATCGTCGACAACGGCGACTTCCTCGAGGTGCAACCGCTCTTCGCCCCGAACATCCTCATCGGCTTCGCCCGTGTCGAGGGCCGCTCGGTCGGCATCATCGCCAACCAGCCCAACCAGATGGCGGGCACCCTCAACATCGACGCGGGCGAGAAAGCGGCCCGCTTCGTGCGGTTCTGTGACGCGTTCTCCATCCCGATCCTCACCATCGTCGACGTACCCGGCTACCTGCCCGGCACCGACCAGGAATGGACCGGTGTGATCCGCCGCGGCGCGAAACTGCTCTACGCGTACGCGGAGGCAACCGTGCCGCTCGTGACCATCATCACCCGCAAGGCCTACGGCGGCGCCTACATCGTGATGGGCTCGAAGCAGCTGGGCGCCGACCTCAACTACGCCTGGCCGACGGCCGAGATCGCCGTCATGGGTGGCCAGGGCGCGGTCAACATCCTCTACCGCAACGAGTTGAAGGCGGCCGAAGAGGCAGGTGAGGACGTCGCCGCGGTGCGCACGCAGTTGGCCAACGAGTACACCTACAACGTCGCGTCCCCGTACCTGGCCGCCGAGCGCGGCAAGCTCGACGGGATCATCGAACCGGCCGCCACCCGCCTCGTGATCGTCAAGGCCCTGCGCGCCCTGCGCACCAAGCGCGCCAGCCTGCCCCCCAAGAAGCACGGGAACATCCCCCTGTGAGCACCGAGCAGCCCGACCTGCACGCCGCCATCAAGGTCGTCGGCGGCGCCCCCACGGCGGAGGAGCTGGCCGCCGCGACCGCCGTGCTGCAGGCGACGCTCGACGAGTTGGCGGGGATGCACCGCAAGGCGCAGCGCACCCCGACCGCCTGGGAGCGCGGACGCCGCGGCCTGCGCGGCGACCTGCCGCGCGGTGGCTGGAACACCTGGGGTTCGTAGCCGAATCGCCGATCGGCGACGGATTCCGTCGTCAAGTGCCGTTCGGGGCACCCGATCCGTGGCAGAACGTCGCGATGTACCCCGGATCTCGCGCTTCTGCACCGAAATCACGGCGAACGTCACCCGAAAATGTACCCCGAAAGTCCCCCGAAATGACGACTTGGAGGGTTGGCGTCACCCGCACATACTTGTCTACTAGCAGGTGTATCTCATCGAGTTACACAGCATCACCGGTCGTCTAGGGTAAGCAGGCCGATGATGTGGGGGCGAGTCAGGGCGATATTCGGGTTGTCGCCCTGACTCGAATCTTGCGAGGGGCTGGACGATCGTCCGGCCC